>NZ_JBQCVG010000002.1:0-227097 GCF_051958615.1 Neisseria sp. P0009.S008 | reverse complement strand
GCCATCCCACCATGGGCGCAATATCGGAACACCTCCTCAAACGCCGGTTCACAGCCAAAAAGCCCAACGAAAAATGGCTGACCGACGTGACCGAACTCAAAGGGAGTGACGGCAAACTGTACCTCTCGCCAATATTGGACTTGTTCAACCGCGAAATCGTCGCCTACGCCATGAGCCGCAATGCTAACAGCGACATGGTGAAGGAAATGATCGAAAAAGCCGCCCCCCGGCTGACTGATAAAGGAACGATGCTTCATTCCGACCAAGGTGTGCTGTACCGTACGGCGGGGTATAGGGAATTGCTTGCGGAGCATTCCATGATTCAAAGCATGTCGCGAAAGGCGAATTGTTGGGACAATGCGCCGATGGAGAGTTTCTTTGCGGTGTTGAAGACGGAGTGTTTCTATCGTGCAGGGGAATTGACGGCGGACGAATTGATGAAACAGATAGATGACTATATGGATTACTACAACCGGGAGCGTTGCAGTTTGAAATTGAAAAAGCTGAGTCCTGTCGCATACAGAACCCAGCTTGCACAGAGCGCCTGAAAAGGCTTTTATGAGTGTCCAAGATTTGGGGGCCAGTTCAATGTTTTTCAGACGGCCTTTTGAATATTGATGCGTTTATTTGGCAGGGACGGCGGGCAGGGAACCGTTCAAGAGATAATGAATGGTTTCTTGAACCGTACGGATGGCATTGCCAAACGGCAATGGGTCTTTGCCTCGGAAAAACAGGCCTTTATCAACTTCGCCGCGGAATGCCGCGGAAAGTTGGATGTCAATACAGAATTGACCGGCTTTGGCCAAACCGTCGCGCAAGCCGCAGCTGGTCAGGCAGTTCAGGCCTTGGGTGCAACGGCGCGGATCGTTTTTGGCATTGGCTTGCAATTTGGCTTCACGTTTGATGTAGCTGTCGAGGAATTTGGTGCGCACGCCGCGAGCAGGCAAACCGGCAACAGACATGAATTCAACCACTTGTTCGGTTTCCGCACCGGTCAGCGTTTTTTTGAAGTTGATGTGGGCATCGCCTTCTTCGGTCACGGCAAACGCGGTACCGATTTGGACGGCGGACGCGCCCCAGTTTTTCAAGGCTGTTTTGACTTTTTCAAAGTTTGCCATGCCGCCGGCGAGTACCAACGGGATTTTTTCGCTTTCCAAGCCCAAGTTTTTGAATACTTCAAACGTTTCTTCAATAACGCGTTTGAACTCGAATTTGGCATCGTTCACGCCGTCAACGGTCGCCGCACCCAAGTGGCCGGCTGCGTGGGCAGGGTGTTCGATAACGATGGCATCGGGCAAGATGCCTTTTTTCATCCAACGTTTCAAAACGATGTTGATACCGCGTGATTCGGACAAAATAGGGAAGAGGGCAACATCTTTGTGGTAGCCCTCTGCCATTTCCGGCAGATCCAAAGGCAAACCTGCACCCATCACAATCGCGTCTGCACCAGATTCGCAGGCCTGACGGACGTAGGCGGCATGGTCTTTGACGGCTTTCATGACGTTGACGGCAATCATGCCTTTGCCTTCTGAATCGACTTTGGCTTTTTTGATTTCACGGTCAAGCGCGATGCAGTTGAGGCGGGTGTATTTTTCTTCGCTGGAATCAATTTTTGATTCGGCCAGCAAATCTTCGTGCAAGTGGCGCAAATCGACGCTGGCAATTGTACCCACGCCGTTTTCGCGCGCAACCGCGCTGGAGAGTTTTGATGCGGAAACGCCTACACCCATACCGCCTTGTACGACGGGGATCAGTGATTTGCCACGGATAATCAATGGGTCAAAGTTGTTTTGCATGAATGCTCCTTCATAGATTCTGGATGGCGCCGTCTGAAATCCTATGAAATGGATTGGATAACGGACTGATGTGTATATAAATAAGTGTGTTTTTCGCCGCCGTTTTTCAGACGGTATGGGGCGTGTTTTTAAAATTTTAGGAATTATACTCTAAGTTAGTGTAAAAATTAGAGTATTAATACAGTTTTTTGAAGGAAAAATTGAAAAGTCTTGTTAATAAAAGAATAAATTTTATGGTGGATTGAATTGAGGAGAAGAAATTGCAAACAAAATCTACAAAGAAAAAAGGCCGTCTGAAATTTCAGACGGCCTTAATTATGGGAATCAGACAGATGTCGGATTACATTTGTTTTTTAGCAGCGTCAATGGCGTGTTGGTCGGGGTTGATCAAGATTTCAACGCGGCGGTTTTGTGCGCGGCCTTCAACAGTAGCGTTGGAGGAGATGGGTTGACGGGAGCCGTAACCGAAAGTGCTCAAACGGGTGCTGCTTACGCCGCGGGATTGCAGGAAGGTGGCAACGGATTCGGCGCGGTTGCGAGACAATGGCTCGTTGATGGCATCGTTACCGGTGTTGTCGGTGTGGCCGTTGATGGTCAAAGTCGTGTCAGGATATTGAACCAAAGTTTGCGCGGCGGCAGATAAGGCGCTTTGAGCATGGCCGCTCAGGGCAGCGCTGCCGGTAGCGAAGGTTACGTTTTCAGGCATAACCAGTTTGATTTGGTTGCCTTGACGTTCAACTTCGATGTTGGTGTTGGCCAGGCTTTGACGCAGTTTTTTCTCTTGGTAGTCCATGTAACCGCCGATACCGGCACCTACTGCACCACAAGCCAATGCGGAGTTACGCGCGCCTTTACCACCATGGGTCAGCGCACCAACGATGCCGCAAACAGCCGCACCGCCCAAACCGTACATAGCGGTTTTGCTGGCGGATTGTTGACCGGTAGCAGGATCGGTCACACAGCCGGTGAGTGCCAAAGGAATTGCAGTAGCAATAACGGTCAGGGGTTTCAAGAATTTCATGTCGTATCCTCTTTTTAGATGACGGATCGGGCCGTCTGAAAAAATGAATAAAAACCGCGTGGGTTATTACGAATTAATGATACCGAATATCCGAAACGCAAAAGAATGGGTTTAACCCGATATTACGCAAATATTTGCCAGTTAACATAATACTGAAACATTTCTGCATTTGTCTGACCGTTTGGCCACTTTGTCGCCAGATAAAAAGCAGGTTTCTTTACGATTTCTTCCGTTTTTCCTTTTTACGGCGATACCAGCTGACAAATGCCCATTTCAATCTGACTTTGACATCGTATCCCACCGAGCCTGCGCCCAGTATGAACAAAACGGCGGAGACGGGCAGGGCGAAATGATGGCCGGCCAAATGATAACCCCATACGCCAACGATGCCGCCCAGTAAAAACGACAGCATTAGGCCGCTTAAAAGCCACATTTTCGGTTTGTTGACGCGGACGTGCGGCAGGCGCGGATGATGTTGTTTGGAATAATAAAGTGCGCGTGAAATTTCAATGCCCAAATCGGTTGCCGTGCCGGTCATGTGGGTGGAGCGGATGGCAGAGCCGGACAAAAGCGTAATGACGGTATTGTGCATGCCCATGATAAAGCACAATAAAAACAATGCTAAAGACGGCATGATGAAATCCAAGCCGCCAAAATCCCATTCCATCGCGGTAATGCCGAACAAGCCGAAGATCAACAGATAAACCGCTTCCAGCCACATGGAAAAACCAAAGCTGCCACGGAAACGCATTTGCTGCGTCCACAAAATCACCCAGCCCGAATGCGCGGCTCCTGCAACAAAACACAACACGCTGATTGTGGCAATAATGGCCACACTCCACTCTTGAAGATACAAAACATCTGCCAACAGCGACATTGAGCCGGTAACGTGGGAGGTATAACGTGAGAATGCGAAGTAACCGCCGGCATTAATCGCACCGGCAAGAAAGGCCATGATGTAGCCCAGCCGTCTGAAACGGGCATCGGAAATATTGTGTTCGTGCAGGTACGGGCGGTCTGCCTGCCAAAACGGCGGCGTGTGTTGCCTATGGTGGCGCGGTCGGTAAGAGTGGGGTCGTTTGTCGTCGTTCATTGATTTGAGGATAGGGGCGAGTGTTTATACTGGGTGTATTTTATATGCAACTGCCTGTTGCCAAGAACAAATAATATAAAGTGTCCCCAAGTTGCTACACTTGCCCATTGCAAGATGAGGGCGTACATTAATAGCCATACATGAGTATAAGGAAACATCCGATGAATTCTATCCGCCTGACCTTATTGATTGGTGCTGCCGCATTACTTGCCGCCTGTGCCACCACGCCTGAGCAAAAAGCCGCACGCGCCCAAGCGCAGAAACGTTATGAGCAGGATCTTCAAGTACATCTTGCCGCTCAATGCGACCAAGAGACTGCCGCGCTGATCCGCCGAAAATTTGACGAAGAAGGCAAACCCGGTGCCGCAACTGTGGAACAAAAAGCCTTCCGCCTCAAATATATCGACAAAGTTTCCGATCCGATGTTCCAAGCCTGCTACAAAATGGCATGGCAAAACTATATTTCCCAAGAACAGCTGCGCGAAGCCCGCTACTATCGCTATTACGACGATTGGGGCTATCCGTTTGGCCGTTATCCTTGGTGGTGGTAAGGTATTAACAAACTTTAGGGTCGTCTGAAAGCATATATTTATTGGTTTCAGATGGCCTAAGGTTTATTGAAACGGCAATAACGTTTACAATAGCCGCCTATTCAAACACAATACCACCACCCATGAACATCTGGCTTGGACAGCGACACGCGCCCAAATTTCCGCAAGGAGCCGCCGTAACCATCGGCAACTTCGACGGCGTACACCTCGGGCATAAACACATTCTACAAAAACTCAAACGAGAGGCAGACCAGCGCGGTCTGCCTGTTGTCGTTGTTGTTTTTGAGCCTCAGCCCAAAGAATTTTTTGCGCGTAAAGCCGGGAAAAAGCTGCCTTATCGCATCAGCCCGCTACGTACCAAATTGCGCCTTTTGCGTGAAACCAGTTGTGTAGATGCCGTTTGGGTCTTACGTTTTAACCAAGCTTTCTCCAATATGAGTGCACAAGCGTTTATCGACCAGCTTTTGCGCCAAACGCTCAATACGCGTTATCTGCTGATTGGCGACGATTTCCGTTTCGGTGCCGGCCGTGAAGGCTGTTTTGAACTCTTGGCTCAACAACCTGATATGCAAACCGAGCGCACGCCGTCCGTTATCGTTGAAGACATCCGCACCAGCAGTACCGCCGTCCGCCAAGCCCTTTCAGACGGCAAGTTGGAATACGCCAAAAAACTGTTGGGCCATGATTACGTGTTAAGCGGCAAGGTCAAACACGGGCAAAAACTCGGCCGCACCATCAACGCGCCTACCGCCAATGTCCAGCTTCCTCCGTATCATTATGCGTTAAGCGGCGTATTTGTCGTTGAGGCAGACGGCACATTCGGCACGTGCCGAGGCGTTGCCAGCTTTGGTTTTAACCCCACTATCAGCAACAACCGCTCGCAAAAGTTGGAAGTCCATCTGTTCGATTTCAACGGCGATTTGTACGGCCAGCGTATCTTCGTCCGTTTCCTGCACAAACTGCGTGACGAGAAAAAATTTGAGAGTATCGAAGCATTGAAAACCCAAATTTTGCAAGATATGGAAGATGCGAGGGTTTGGGAAGCATAGAAACGCTTCTAGATGCTTATAAAATCAAGATAATTGGGCTACAATAAGTCCTTTGAATTTTTTCAGACGGCCTGTTCTTTTAAAATGAGCAATCAGGCCGTCTGAAACCGAAATACCGCAACAATAGAGATCAAAAAATGACCGATTACAGCAAAACCGTAAACCTGCTCGAAAGCCCGTTTCCGATGCGCGGCAATCTTGCCAAACGCGAGCCTGCGTGGCTGAAAAGCTGGTACGAGCATAAACGCTATCAAAAACTGCGCGAAATCGCCAAAGGCCGTCCGAAATTCATCCTGCACGACGGCCCGCCGTATGCCAACGGCGACATCCACATCGGTCATGCCGTCAACAAAATCCTCAAAGACATCATTATCCGCAGCAAAACCCAAGCCGGTTTCGACGCGCCTTATGTGCCGGGCTGGGACTGCCACGGCCTGCCCATCGAAGTGATGGTGGAAAAGCTGCACGGCAAAGACATGCCCAAAGCGCGCTTCCGCGAATTGTGCCGCGAATACGCTGCCGAACAGATTGCCCGTCAGAAAAAAGACTTCATCCGTCTGGGCGTGTTGGGCGATTGGGACAACCCCTACCTGACCATGGATTTCAAAACCGAGGCGGATACCGTGCGTATGCTCGGCGAAATCTACAAATCGGGCTATCTCTACCGCGGAGCGAAACCGGTTCAATTCTGCTTGGACTGCGGCTCTTCGCTGGCGGAAGCGGAAGTGGAATACAAAGACAAAGTATCGCCTGCGATTGATGTTGGCTATCCGTTTAAAGACACCGCCGCGCTTGCCGCCGCATTCGGTTTGTCAGGCATCGAAGGCAAAGCGTTTGCCGTGATCTGGACAACCACGCCTTGGACTTTGCCTGCGAGCCAAGCTGTTTCAGCTGGCGCAGACGTGGTGTATCAACTGATTGATACGCCTAAAGGCAAATTGGTGTTGGCCAAAGATTTGGCAGAAGATGCGCTCAAACGTTACGGTTTTTCAGACGGCATTGCTATTCTTGCCGAAACCACCGGCGACAAGCTGGAAAACCTGCACATGAATCATCCGTTCCTCGAACGCGATATTCCCATGCTCAACGGCGACCATGTGACCACCGATGCCGGTACCGGCTTGGTACATACTGCGCCTGCTCATGGTTTGGAAGACTACGCCGTCTGCAATAAATACGGCATTGAGCTTTACAACCCCGTCAACGCCGAAGGCAAATACATCAGCGAAACGCCTCGTGTCGCAGGCATGAGCGTTTGGGAGGCGAATCCCGTCATCCTGCAATGGCTGGAAGAAACCGGCAACCTCTTGGCAAGCAGCAAAATCGAACACAGCTACGCCCACTGCTGGCGCCACAAAACCCCGCTGATTTACCGCGCGACAGGTCAATGGTTTGTCGGCATGGACAAAGCCGGCAGCGACGGCAAGACCCTGCGCGACAAAGCCATCAAAGCTGTGGACGACACCGAATTCTTCCCGTCTTGGGGTCGCGCTCGCCTCGAAGCCATGATCGAAGGCCGCCCCGACTGGGTCGTTTCACGCCAACGCTATTGGGGCACGCCGATGACTTTCTTTGTTCACAAAGAAACCGGTGAACTGCATCCAAACTCTGCCGAGTTGTTGGAAAAAGTTGCCCAAAAAATCGAAGGAAAAGGCATCGAAGCATGGTTCTCTCTTGATAAGAGCGAACTCTTGAGCGCGGAAGATTGCGAAAATTACGACAAACTTTCCGACACTATGGACGTATGGTTCGACTCAGGTTCGACTCATTATTCCGTTGTGAAACAACGCGAAGAATTGGAATGGCCGGCTGACTTGTACCTCGAAGGCAGCGACCAACACCGTGGCTGGTTCCAATCATCTATGTTGACCGGTTGTGCCTCATCAATGGGTCGCGCGCCATACAAACAGCTGCTGACCCACGGTTTCGTGGTTGACCAAAACGGCCGCAAAATGTCGAAATCCATCGGCAATGTCGTTGCACCGCAAGAAGTTTACAACGAGTTCGGCGCGGACATCCTGCGCCTGTGGGCGGCATCCACCGATTACAGTGGCGAATTGGCGATTTCCAAAGAAATCCTCAAACGCGTAACTGAAAGCTACCGCCGTATCCGCAACACCTTGAGCTTCCTGTTTGCCAATCTCAGCGACTTCAATCCTATTGAAGATGCCGTGCAACAGGCAGACATGGTGGAAATCGACCGCTACGCCGTGGTATTGGCACGTCAGCTGCAAGAGCGTTTGGCAGGCGATTACTATCCGCGCTACGCTTTCCACTTCTCTGTAAAAGACATTGTTTCTTTCTGCTCGGAAGACTTGGGCGCGTTCTACCTTGATATCCTGAAAGACCGCCTCTACACCACCAAAGCAGACAGCCATGCACGCCGTAGCGCGCAAACTGCCCTGTATCACATCACTCGCAGTTTGGTTCTGCTGATTGCTCCGATTTTGTGCTTCACCGGCGAAGAAGCGTGGGACATCATCGGTGGCGGAGAAGAAGACAGCGTCCTCTTCCACACATGGCATGAGTTCCCATCTATCAATGAAAAAGCCGAAGCCGAACTGGTGAAAAAATGGACGGCAGTCCGCGAAGCACGCGAAGCAGTAACTGCCGCCATCGAGCCTCTGCGTACGGATAAAACCGTCGGTTCTTCATTGCAAGCCGAAGCCGAAATTACGGCTCCGGAAGAAATTGCCGATTATCTGAACACTTTGGGCGAAGAATTACGTTTTGCTTTGCTGGTGTCTAAAGCTGAAGTGAAAGTAGGTGATGAACTTGCTGTAACCGCTAAAGCCAGTGATGGTGAAAAATGCGAACGCTGCTGGCACTACACCCACGATGTGGGCGTAGTTGCAGGCCATGAAACCATCTGTAAACGTTGTGCAGACAACGTTGATGGCAAAGGCGAAGACAGACATTACGCTTAATGGTTTGGTCTAAGATAAAGGCCGTCTGAAAACTTTGAAAATAGGTTTTCAGACGGCCTTTGTTTATTGAATCTGTTTCGTATAGCGAATAGATTTTGAAGGGTAATTGGGATTTGTTACTTAGGTAAAATGCAGGATAGGGGTTTAAGTTATTTCAGAGTAGGAGTTTAATTGCACAAAATAAAACTATTACTTCAGAGAAAATTTGTTGAGGATATAGGAATTACGAATAATCATTTGTCTAGAATTGAGATTAATTATTACAATTTTGGATTCGTAATTCTTTAATAAAACAATGAGGTATCATATGCGCCCTAAAGATAAGTTTGACATCAAGGCTTGCAAAAAAATTAAGGACTGCAACGATGAGGAATTAATTGAGATGGGGGAGTGGCTCTCAGGATGGTTGGGAGATGCGAACTTTCCTGTTTTTAGTGAAATTGTCGAAATCTTTGTAGAACGACAAGATATATTACTTCCATTCGTTTCAAATATTTTTTACTCAAATGATAGTATATGCATTTATTGGGTTTTACTTGAACTTTATCCAAAATTATCCTATCAGAACCAAGTAGCCTTAACCATTGATTTGGAGCATTGTCTTCATAATATTTCAGAAAAATTAACTTTGGATGAAGATGATGAAAACCTTAAAGAAATCTTGGAAAAAGTTTTAAATTAAGTTGGATACATATTTAATGATTTTGAAATAATGTATTGTTGGAGAAAGTACCTTTCAAAGGGTCTTACTTATTCGATGTGCTTTGAACCTTCAAATAGCCTCATATTTGCATTTTCTCATTAAACGGAAACTTTCGTTTTATCCAATATAAAAGGCCGTCTGAAACAAGTTTTCAGATGGCCTTCAGCTATTCTATTGCTAAGTAGAAATTAGCGTGCAGAGCAGGAAGTTTCTACTTTGTTGCCGTATGGATCAGTGAAGCCGAAGAATGCTTCGCTGCCTTTTTGATGCCATTCAGCGCCTTTGCCGAACAGGCCTTGGTTGGCAACATAGCGTTCGCCTGAACCTGCAACGGCAGAAGACAGGGTGGCAACTTTGTCGTCCAGACGCAGTTCAACTTGGTTGGTGCTCAGGTTGCGGACTTGTACAGACAGGCCGTTTTCGCAGCTGAATGATTGAACACGGTCATGGCTGTGCATGTCATGATGTTGGTGGCCATGTTCGTGTGCATGATTGTGCTCATGATGTTGACCATGGTCATGGCGATGGGCTTCAGGTGCGGCACAGGCAGCGAGGCTCATGGCGGTGGCAATTGCAAGCAGGGCTTTTACTTTCATTTTTGACTCCTATGGTCAGTGTTGAAGGAAGAATGTAGCGGCATGTTATAAATATCTTTATGGCTTCACAATAGGGATAACCATTATTTACTTTTTCTTCCTGTTTCCGGGAGTATGGCAGGATTCTTTGTAGTTTTGATATGAATGATTAATGCCGTTTGAAAAAAAGCCGCACTTGCGCTAGAGGTAAACGAAAGTGCGGAAAATTCAGAGAGTTACATTGAAAGAAGGATAGGACAGCTTAACGCTGGCGTGCTTTAAAACGGGGATTGCTCTTGCAAATGACGTACACTTTGCCTTTTCGGCGGACAATTTGGCAGTCGCGGTGTCGTTTTTTTGCAGTTTTCAGAGATGAGAGAACTTGCATCATTTATCCTTTCTGAAAGAAGACATCATGGATTGGTAACGTTGGTTGAACTTGCTGGCGCGACCTTCGACATTGACGTTGCGTTGTTTGCCTGTGTATACGGGGTGGGACGCGGAAGAGGTATCAAGAGAGAAGAGGGGATACTCTACTCCGTCTTTCCAAACCATGGTTTTTCCGTGGGCATTGGCACATGAACGGATGAGCCATCCTTGGTCCGCACCGCTGTCGTAAAACAGGACGGTACGATAGTTGTCTGGGTGGATATCGGGTTTCATTTTTTTCTCCAGTAAATGTTATGGTATAACATTATACTCCTAGAAAAAGAGCAGGCAAGTGTTTTTTGGTTTTTCTTTATCACGGGGTTGCGGCATTTTGATAAAATATGCTGTTTCAGACGGCTTTTTTTATGAGGCCGTCTGAATATTTTGTTTTCTAATGATAGGGATATGATGTATTTGTATAAGGGTTTCAGATTGGGTGGTGCGGTAAGCAAGGTTATGCCGATTATCCATGTATTGTCCAAGCTGGGGCTGTTGTTTTCACTGCTGTTGGCAGTGCCGACACTGATGTCGTATTTTTATCACGACAGCGCGTTTATCGTGTTTGCCTATACGGCTTTGACGGTATTGTTGGTGTCGTGCGTTACTTGGGTGCTGACTTTGCGTTTCAACCGTGAATTGCGGCCGCGTGACGGATTTACCTTGGTATTGATGCTGTGGCTGGCCTTTGCCATTGTGGCGGCGATGCCGATTTATTTCTATATGCCGTCCATGAGTTTCACCGATGCGTTTTTTGAAGCGATGTCGGGGCTGACGACAACGGGGGCAACAGTGATTTCCGGCTTGGATACGCTGGATCCGTCGGTGAATTTTTGGCGGCACATGCTCAACTGGCTTGGCGGTATGGGTATTATCGTGCTGGCTGTGGCAATTTTGCCGATGTTGGGCGTGGGGGGGACGCAGCTCTTCAAAGCGGAAATTCCGGGTATGGATAAGGAAAGCAAGATGGCTCCCCGTATTTCGCAAGTGGCCAAACGGCTGTGGTTTGCCTATGCGTTGACAACTGCTGCGGCCTTTGTATCCTTACATATTGCCGGCATGGGCTGGTTTGATGCATTGTGTCATGCGATGTCGGCTGTGGCTTTGGGTGGTTTTTCGACACATGATGACAGCGTTGCCTATTTTGATTCTGTGGCAGTCGAATGGACATTGATGTTTTTTACTGTCTGGGGCGGTATCAATTTCGCCAGCCACTTTACTGCGCTGGGCAACCGCTCTTTGCAGGTGTATTGGAAAGATGAAGAATGCCGTTCCATGTTGTTGGTTTTGTCGGGCAGTATTTTGATTTCGGCATTGTATTTATGGCAGCAGGACGTTTATCAAAGCCTTGGCGAAGCTTTGCGCTTTGTCAGCTTCAACTTTGTGTCCATCGGATTGGCAAGCGGTTTCTCCAATGCAGACTTTGCTCAATGGCCGCTGATTGTGTCGTTGTGGATGTTTTTTCTGTCGAACGTATTGGCAAGTTCAGGCTCTATGGGGGGCGGTATTAAAAACGTGCGTGCGTTGGTGTTGTTCAAATTCAGCTTGCGTGAAATGTTGATTTTGCTACACCCGCGTGCGGTTCGTACGGTAAAGGTCAACAACCGCTCCATTCCGGATCGTATGGCGCTGACCGTCATGTCGTTCATCTTTATTTACTTTATGACGGTCATCGTATTCAGCTTTTTACTGATGGCGGCAGGCTTGGACTTTTTATCCGCCTTTACGGCAGTCATTGCCTGTATTACTAATGCAGGGCCGGGTTTGGGGGCAGTTGGTCCGTCGCATAATTACGCCGCGCTGAGCGATGTACAGAAGTGGCTGTGTACGGCGGTGATGTTGTTGGGACGTTTGGAGATTTTTACCGTTCTGATTTTGCTGACTCCGGCATATTGGAAGAAATAAGTTTGAGAAAAAGGCCGTCTGAAATTTCAGATGGCCTTTTCATAATGGCTGGGATTAAGCGTATTGCTTGAGCAATTCTTTGAATTGTTCGCCAGTTTCAGGGTGTTTCAAACCGTAAGCCACGGTTGCTTCAAGGTAACCTAATTTGCTGCCGCAGTCGTAGCGTTTGCCATCAAACGCATGAGCTAACACAAACTCATGGTCGAGCAAGCGGGCGATACCGTCTGTCAGCTGGATTTCGTTACCTGCACCGCGAGGCAGGTTGGTCAACAAGTCAAAAATACGTGGGGTCAGAATGTAGCGGCCGACAACAGCGAGGTTGGAAGGTGCTTCTTCCGGTTTTGGTTTTTCAACTATGTTGGTGATACGTTGATAGCTTTTCAGTTTTTCAACTTCAACGATACCGTAAGAGCCTGTTTGAGAAGGATCAACGGTTTCAACGCCTAAAACGCTGTTACCGCTTTGGTTGTACACATCAACCATCTGTTTCAATGCACCTTTAGGCGCATCAATCAAATCGTCTGCCAAAATAACGGCAAAAGGCTCATCGCCAACAGCAGCTTGAGCGCATAACACGGCATGACCCAAACCCAATACTTCAGTTTGACGGATGTACAAGCAGGTAATATTCGGAGGCAGGATATCGCGAACGTGTGCCAACAGCTTGTCTTTTTGACGCAATTCCAATTCGGTTTCCAACTCGTATGCTTTGTCGAAGTGGTCTTCGATGCTGCGTTTGTTACGGCCGGTAATGAACACCATTTCGGTACAGCCGGCTTCAACCGCTTCTTCAACTGCATATTGAATCAGAGGTTTGTCCACGATAGGCAGCATTTCTTTGGGGCTGGCTTTGGTCGCAGGCAAGAAACGGGTGCCCATACCGGCAACGGGAAAGACGCATTTTTTAATGGGTTTCATATTATTATCCTATTTTAACTATGGGTTTATACCCGAAAAGTGTAAAGATGTAGTCGTATGTAACAATAATACCACATGATAAAGTATCAGGCGGCTCGAAAAAGACTGTATATACTGTCTTATCCCAGCAACGTCAGTAATTCTTCTTCGGTTAATACAGCTACGCCCAAAGTTTGGGCTTTTTCCAATTTACTGCCTGCAGCTTCTCCGGCGACAACGTAGTCGGTTTTTTTTGATACGCTGCCGGAAACTTTACCGCCTGCAGCCTCAATCATGGCTTGGGCTTGGTCGCGTTTGAGTGTGGGTAAAGTCCCTGTCAATACAAAGGTTTTACCTGCTACGGCTTCATTAATGCCGTCTGAAATAGTTTCATCTTGAAGATTAGACCGCGTTTGAGCAAAGAAAGTTTTCATATTTTCAAGCAGGGTTGCGTTTTGCGGTTTATTGCGCCATGTCTGCCAATCGGCAGGCAACGCTTTGTCAGTTTGCAAACCTTCTATGCTTTGTCCGGCAAGCTCCCACAAGGCCAGTGCTTTGGTTTCGCTGATTTTAAAATCTGGCAGGCGGGCAATCCAGCGTTGCGGTTCAGCATGGCGTAGCGGAGGGATAGTGACAGCCTGGCTTTGCGGGGCAACACCTACAGCCAGCAGCTCGTCTATCATCGCCTGTTGTGCTTTTTGGGCAAAAAAGTGAGCGATGGAGCGGGCAACCACCGTGCCGATATCGGGCAGGCAGGCGAGGATGGGTTCGGGTGCATAGCGGACGTTTTCCAGTGTGCCGAATGCCTGTGCCAGCGTTTTGGCGGTGCGTTCGCCGACGTGACGGATGCCGAGGGCAAAAAGGAAGCGGGCAAGTTCGGGTGTTTTGCTGGCTTCTATGCCTGCGAGGATGTTTTCTGCCCATTTGGTCGGCTGTTTTTTAACGTTTTTGGCAAGCAGAGTATTGCCAGTCTCACCTTCAAAGTCTTCAATTTCACTGTTTGATGGTTCTTCCTCATTAGCCGATGCTTTATCCGCTGTTTCCTTCATTTTTTGCAGGGTTGGAATATCGAGGCGGTAGAGGTCGGCGAAATGACGAACCAAATCTTGTGCGACCAGCTGCTCGATTTGTTTTTGTCCAAGTCCGTCAATGTCCATGGCTTTGCGTGAGGCGAAGTGGATTAAACCTTGCGCGCGTTGTGCTTGGCAAAGCATGCCACCGCTGCATCGGGCAACCGCTTCGCCTTCTTCGCGTTCGATTTCGCTGTGACAGATAGGGCAATGGGTGGGTAGGCGGTAAGGTTTGTGAATCGGTTCGGATCGGGTTTCAGAAGGTGTTTCAGCAAACAAATCGTCTTGCAGGCCGTCTGAAACGGAAATCTTGGTCTCCTGCATTGGGCGGCGTTCAAAAATCACGCGCACCACCTCGGGAATCACATCTCCTGCGCGGCGCACGACAACTGTATCGCCAACGCGTACATCTTTGCGCGATACTTCGTCCTGATTGTGCAGGGTGGCGTTGGTAACGGTAACGCCGCCGACGAATACAGGTTGCAGGCGGGCGACGGGGGTTACTGCGCCGGTGCGCCCGATTTGTACATCAATGGCTTCGACAATGGTCAATGCTTCTTCGGCAGGAAATTTGTGGGCAATGGCCCAGCGCGGCGCGCGTGAGATGAAGCCCAGTTTTTCTTGTTGTGCCAGACTGTTGACTTTGACCACCATGCCGTCAATTTCGTAAGGCAAAGTAGGACGTTTTTGCTGCATTTGCTCGTAAAATGCCAATACTTCGTCGATATTTGGGAAACAGCCGAAATTGCTATCGGGCAGGCTGAAGCCAAGCTCTTTACAATAGCTCAGCTCTTGCAGGTGTTCTTCTGCGATAAAACCGCCTTGTTGTCGGGCAATGGAATAGGGGAAGAAATGCAGTTTGCGCTGTGCCGTAATGCGCGAATCGAGTTGGCGCAGACTGCCGGCGGCGGCATTGCGCGGATTGGCGAAAGGTTTTTGTCCGTTTTCAGCCTGTCGTGCGTTTAAAGCGGCAAAATCGGCTTTAAGCATCAGGACTTCGCCGCGTATTTCGATAAGTTCGGGAATGTTTTCTCCATGCAGGCGCAGGGGGATGTTGGATACGGTTTTGACGTTTTGGGTAACGTCTTCGCCCGTTGTGCCATCTCCACGGGTTGCCGCTTGAGTCAATACGCCGTCGCGGTACAGCAGGCTGATGGCCAAACCGTCAAATTTAGGCTCGATAACATATTCCGGTTTTTCGCCGTTTAATCCGCCATGAACGCGCTCATCAAAAGCGTACATTTCGGCATGGTCAAACACGCCGTTTTCATCTTGTGGTGAGAAGGCGTTGGTTAGTGACAACATAGGTACTTCATGACGCACTTCATCAAAGCCTGCCAAAGGTTCACCACCGACGCGCTGGGTTGGGCTGTCGGGCAGTTTCAACTCAGGATGATTCAGCTCCAATGCTTCAAGCTCGCGGAACAATTTGTCGTATTCGGCATCGGGTACGCTGGGTGCATCGAGGGTGTAGTATTCGTAGGCGTAGCGGTTGAGGAGGTCGGTCAGGTATTTGATACGTTGTGTGGTTGGGTTCATGAGCAATCGAAATAGAGTTTTCAGACGGCCTGAGGATAGAGAGGCCGTCTGAAAATCGATGAATATTGAAGATGAAGGGATTTTACCTGAAAAAAGCGGATATGCCGTCATTGCATATCCGCTTTTTGATTGGGGAAGTTTAAGAGAACAGGCGCAGGGCTTGTTTACTGCCGGGTTTGATGCCGACTTTAAGCATTTCTTCCTGACGGGCTAAAACGTAGTTGCGTACGTCTTTAAGCCATTGGGTAGAAACTTCTTCCATTTGGTCGTTAACCAAATCCAAGCTGAGTTGGCCGGAGAGTTTGACTGCCAAGTCCATAAATTTGTCGAAAGTTTTTTCTCTGGCCGGAACATGCGGAATATCCAGAAGCATGCTGAAACCGCGGTAGGCTTGGTTGTCCAACAGAGGGTTGGTAAACGGTTTGTTGTCCAAAGTATGGATGGAGAACAATTGAGGGTTGTTGTTGTCGCCGAAGTGGAAAGCGCCGTCTTCGCCTAGTTTGAAGCCTGTATCTTCCACGGCGGCACGCAATTCTACGCCGCTGATATTGGAATGGGAAACCAAGTGAATGGCGATGGTTTGGTCAACACGCGCACAGAATTGGTCGAGGGCTTGCGCGACTTCGGTGAATGCATCCAAGTCGGTATGCAAAACTTTTCCGTCCATCAGTTGGGCAAAAGCATCAACCTGTTGGTCGAAGTGTTGCAGCTCTTCACGCGCGGCTAAACCGTTGCGGCTGACAGCCTGCAGGCCCATAACGAAGCCTTGGTAGTAAACACCCGGAATCGGCTCGGCAACGCGGAAATGGTCGTCCATGGTGCAACCGATGATTTGGAAGCGGTGAGTGCCGGAAAGGCGCGGCAGTGCGTGTAATTCTTGGGCTTGTTTCAGGGAGATGTAGGCCATGTAGTCGAAGCGCGGATCAAACCAAGGCAACTCGACTTGCGATAATTCGTCCAAGCTGATCAATGGTACTTGTGCCACAGGCTCGGTAGCGGTTTCAACCGGAGCAGAAGCGGCTTCGGCAGGGCTTACGGTAATTTCGTTGTTTAAGCCGATAACAGTGTGTTGGACTTTTTCTTCTGCGGAAAAGTCGTCTTCCACAGTCAACTCGACATCCGTTTTAATCTGTGTAGGGTGGGCCAGTTTGGCTTTTGCCGCGTAGATTTCATCTTGCTCTTGCAGGTTGCGCAATGCCTCTTCGGTTTTTTTGTTTTTCTTGATAAACAAACCCTGTCCGCCGGTTTCTTTACTGTCGCGGACGTGCTTGGTTTTGCTGGTCAAAAGCGCATCTTTATCGGAATGGCCGAATTGTTCGCGCACTTGTTTGCGGTATTGGTTTTCCTGGTACATGTTGTAACCGATGACCGCCAAAAGGGCGGCGAGGGCTAAGACGATGAAAATCATGGAGTAATCACTTTTTAAAAAGGCAGCATTCCGTCTTTTTCAGGGTGCGGAATCTTGCTGCATGGGAAGTTCGTTGGAGCCGGACTTTATGCGTCCGAATGAATAGCTGAATTATAACGAAAATAAACGGTTGTGACAGCATTATGTCTGCCAATCATTGTTCAGGCCGTCTGAAAGTTATCCGCGCCGGACGGGGAAACCTGCTTTTTGAAGGCGTGGCCAATCGAAGAAATGTCCGGGATCGGTTTTCCTGTCCGGCGCGATGTCCTGATGACCGGTAACGGCCTGAATCGGGTAATGTTCGGAGATAGCGGTCAGCAAGGCTTGCAGGCTGGTGTATTGTGCTTCGGTAAAAGGCTCGAAATCGCAGCCTTCCAATTCGATACCGATGGAAAAGGCATTGCATTTTTCTCTGCCTTGAAACGACGATACGCCGGCATGATAGGCCATGTCGTCGCAGGAAACGAATTGGACGGTTTCGCCTTTACGGCTGATGAAAAAATGGCTGGAGACGCGCAGGGTATGGATGATGCTGAAGAAAGGATGCTCGTCAGGGTTGATTTGGTTGGTAAACAAATTTTCCACTGCCCCCGTGTTGTACTCAAAAGGAGGAAGGGAAATATTGTGGAGGACAACCAATGAGATGTCTTCATCCGGTTCGCGTGGGCTGAAATTGGGCGAATGAGTTTGGCGTGCATTCAGCCAGCGGCCGTTTTGCCAAATGTTTTTTGAAGGGGAATTCATGGTTTCAGACGGCCTTTCGGGATAGGAAAGCATACGTTAGGGAAGGTGGCAGGCGTGGTGGACTTATTTTCGGTTATACTGTCGCCCAACACGTTCACAAACCAAGAATCCTACCATGCTGAAAAAATTGTTGAAATGGCTGGCCGTATTTTTGACGGCATTTGCCGCCGTGGTTGCCGCATTGTTGTTTGTTCCGAAAGACAACGGCAAACCATACCGTATTACCATTACCAAAAACCAAGGTATCTCTTCCGTCAGCCGAAAACTGGCTCAAGACGGCATCGTTTATAACCGTTATGTGCTGGTAGCCGCCGCATATGTGATGGGCGTACACAACCAACTTAATGCCGGCTCTTACCGCCTGTTTTCCAAAGTATCGGCTTGGGATATTTTAAAACGCATTAAAAAAGGCCGTCCTGATTCGGTCAGCGTGCAAATTTTGGAAGGCGCGCGTTTTGCCCAAATGCGCCGTATTATCGACAACACTGCCGACATTGCCCATGACACGCGTGGTTGGAACGATGAAAAATTGATGGCCGAAGTAGCGCCCGATGCCTTAAGCAGCAATCCTGAAGGACAGTTTTTCCCAGATAGTTACGAAATTGATGCCGGTGGCAGCGATCTTCAAATTTACAAAATTGCCTACCGTAAAATGCGGGAGAACCTGCAAGAAGCATGGGACGACCGTCAAAGCGGCCTGCCTTATAAAAATCCGTACGAAATGCTGATTATGGCGAGTCTGATTGAAAAAGAAACCGCGCATGAAGACGACCGCGCCCATGTGGCCGCCGTATTCGTCAACCGCCTGAATATCGGTATGCGCCTGCAAACCGACCCGACCGTTATCTATGGTATGGGCGATGCGTATAAAGGCAGAATCCGCAAAGCCGACCTGCAACGCGATACGCCTTACAATACCTATACGCGCAGCGGTTTGCCGCCGACTCCGATTGCACTTCCCGGCAAAGCCGCGCTTGAAGCGGCGGGTCATCCGTCTGATGAAAAATATCTGTATTTCGTCTCAAAAATGGATGGTACGGGCTTGAGCGAGTTCAGCCATAATCTTTCTGAACACAACGCTGCCGTGCGCAAATATATTTTGAAGAAATAAACCGAATAGGCCGTCTGAAACATTTATAATCCCTGTTTCAGACGGCCTTTAAATTGACGATATCCATATGAAACCCAGATTTATTACCCTTGACGGCATAGACGGCGCAGGCAAATCCACCAACCTCGCCGTAATGAAAGCATGGTTTGAAAAACACCAACTGCCCGTGTTGTTTACGCGCGAACCTGGAGGCACTCCGGCCGGAGAAGCATTGCGTGAAATCCTGCTCAACCCAGCCACCCAAGTCAGTCTGCGTACCGAAACGCTGCTGATGTTTGCAGCCAGACAGCAACACTTAGAAACGGTCATTCTGCCTGCCCTGAAAAACGGCACGCATGTCGTTTCCGACCGCTTTACCGATGCAACGTTTGCCTATCAAGGCGGCGGACGAGGCGTTCCCTTGCAAGATATTGCTACGCTTGAGCATTGGGTGCAGGGCGATTTCCGCCCAGATTTAACTTTGCTGTTGGATGTGCCTTTGGAAGTGTCAATGGCGCGCATCAACCAAACGCGTGAGAAAGACCGCTTTGAACAAGAAGAAGCCGAGTTTTTCAATCGGGTGCGCGAAGTGTATTTGCAACGTGCTAACGAACAGCCGGAACGCTATGCCGTCATCGACAGCAGCCAAAGTCTGGACGCGGTAAAAAATCAGATTGAAACCGCGCTAGACAGTCATTTTAAATTGAATGTTTAAGTTTAAATAAAATGCCGTCTGAAAGAAGGATAGTGTAACGAAGAAATATTATTACAGAAGTTTTTAGACATAAAACCAAATAAAACGAAACATCAAAACAAATGTAATAAATATCGGTATGCGCCACCCAAAGAACATGATAAAATTACGGCCTCTTACAAAGCCGGTCTGTTAACAACCCGACTTTAGAAATTTTAAACGTCTGAAGCAGCCTGTTTCAGACTTGTTCGCTGTAAAATCTCTCTCGCAAACAGGATCGATAAATGGAAAATTCATTAAAAGAAGCCGCCCTGCAATTCCACGAATTCCCCGTGCCGGGCAAAATCTCCGTTACCCCAACCAAATCTCTGGCTACTTCTAAAGACTTGGCGTTGGCGTACTCTCCGGGCGTAGCTGCTCCTTGTATGGAAATCCATGCCGATCCGCAAAATGCCTACAAATACACTGCCAAAGGCAATTTGGTTGCCGTGATTTCCAACGGTACCGCAGTGTTGGGTTTGGGCAACATCGGCGCATTGGCCGGTAAACCTGTAATGGAAGGCAAAGGCGTATTGTTCAAAAAATTTGCCGGCGTTGACGTATTCGATATCGAAATCGATGAAAAAGACCCGCAAAAATTGGTAGACATCATCGCTTCTTTGGAACCGACTTTCGGCGGCATCAACCTTGAAGACATCAAAGCGCCTGAGTGCTTCTACATCGAACGCGAATTGCGCAAACGTTGCAAAATCCCTGTATTCCACGACGACCAACACGGTACCGCCATCATTACCGCTGCCGCTGTATTGAACGCTTTGCGTTATACCGGCCGCAAAATTGAAGAAGCGACGTTGGTGTGCTCCGGTGCAGGTGCCGCAGCGATTGCTTGCTTGAACCAATTGCTGGATTTGGGTCTGAAACGTGAAAACGTAACCGTCTGCGACTCCAAAGGCGTCATTTATAAAACCCGCGAAGACAAAGACCGTATGGACGAGTCCAAACAATTCTACGCCATCGAAGACAACGGTCAACGCGTATTGGCTGATGCCGTTAAAGGTAAAGACATCTTCTTGGGCTTGTCCGGTGCAAACCTGCTGACTCCTGAAATGCTGAACACCATGAACGAGAAACCAATTGTGTTCGCTATGGCAAACCCAAATCCGGAAATTTTGCCTCCTTTGGCAAAAGAAACCCGTCCGGATGTGGTAATCGGTACCGGCCGCTCAGACTTCCCGAACCAAGTAAACAACGTATTGTGCTTCCCATTCATCTTCCGTGGCGCATTGGATGTCGGCGCGACCACCATTAACGAAGAAATGAAACGCGCTTGCGTATACGCTTTGGCTGACTTGGCAAT
Source organism: Neisseria sp. P0009.S008 (assembly GCF_051958615.1). Classification (NCBI taxonomy): domain Bacteria; kingdom Pseudomonadati; phylum Pseudomonadota; class Betaproteobacteria; order Neisseriales; family Neisseriaceae; genus Neisseria; species Neisseria sp. P0009.S008. Next base: position 206,252 of record NZ_JBQCVG010000002.1, on the reverse strand, counting down.
GGAAGAAGTAACTGAAGAAGTGGTTGCCGCTTACGGTAAGAAATTTGAATTCGGCGCGGAATACCTGATTCCTACCCCATTCGACTCCCGCCTGTTGCCTCGCGTTGCTTCCGCTACTGCTAAAGCAGCGATGGAAAGCGGCGTGGCAACCCGTCCAATCGCCGACTTGGATGCGTACGCTGCTAAATTGGCTGAATGGAAACTGTAATTCAGTAAGTAGTGCTTGATTGAAAAGGCCGTCTGAAAGTTGTATTTCAGACGGCCTTTTTGTTTATTGAATATTTTAGAAACGGCTTAATGCAGTAATCGGAATGAAGAATACGATAATCTGCTGATTCAAAATCGACGTGGGAATATGGATTGTTTTCTAAGATAGATTTCTTATTTTTGAGTGGCTTTGACTTTGAAGGGTTTGTACGGGATTGAATACAATATTTTTTCAGCTTTTTTAAACAATGTCAGGCCGTCTGAAATCGAGTTTTCAGACGGCCTGAGTTAATAAAACGGTTTATTTTTGCCAATAGGTTTTGACGTTGACGAACTCATACAACCCGAATTCTGATAGCTCGCGGCCATAGCCGGAAGCTTTGACGCCGCCAAAGGGGAGGCGCAGGTCGCTGCTGGTGTGGCGGTTGATAAAGACAGAGCCTGCTTGAATTTTTTCGGCGTATTGCCATGCGTTTGCCGTGTCGGCTGTGTAGATACAGGCGCCGAGGCCGAAAGGTGTGTCGTTGGCAAGTGCGACGGCATGATCCGGATTGTCGGCACGTAAAATCATGGCAACCGGGCCGAAGACTTCTTCGTGCCAAACGCGGCAGTTTGGGTTGACTTGATCCAATACCGTGGCAGGGTAAAACCAGCTTTCTCCCTCAGGGATATAGCCGCCGCTCAAGCATTGCGCGCCATGTGCAACCGCATCTTGAACCTGCTCGTGTACGGTTTGACGCAGGTCTTGGCGGTGAAGCGGGGCAAGGGTGGTGTTCGGATCTTTTGGATTGCCGGTTTGCAGTTTGGCGCACTCGGCAAGGAAGAGCGGGATAAACTGTTCGGCAATATCTTGGGTAACAACGATGCGTTTGGCGGCATTGCAGGATTGTCCGGCATCGCGAAAGCGAGAATAGCAGGCATCGATGGCTGCGCGTTGCAGATCGGCATCGGGCAGAATGATAAACGGATTGCTGCCGCCCAGTTCAAGGACGGTTTTTTTCAGATGTCTGCCTGCATGGGCGGCCAGCAGGCGGCCGGTATGGGTCGAACCGGTAAATGCCATGGCATCGGTATCTTCAATGGCTTTAAGCGTGTCTTCATGGCTCAACCATGCGCCGATAAGCGGCAAACCTTCGGGGGCAAGGCTGAATAGGGTTTCGCTGACGCGGGCAACACTGGGCGCAGGTTTGACCGCGCAGGCATTGCCGGCACAGAGGGCAGGGATGGCAAATCGTAAAATCTGCCAAACAGGATAGTTCCACGGCATGACCGCCAAAACAACGCCCAAAGGCTCGAAGCGGACCTGGCTGAGGCTGGCTTGGGTGGCGATGGTTTTATGGGCAAGCAGCTCGGGGGCAAGACGGACGTAGTAGCGGATAAGCTCGATGGATTTTCTGATTTCTGCACGGCATTCGTGCAGGCAGCGTCCGACTTCTTCGCAAATCATTTCGGCAAGGCGTTCTTGGTTTTGGGTGAGGCTGTCGGCAAATTGCTGTAAGAGGGCGGTGCGCTCGGTAATGCTTGATTGGGCGAAAGTTTGCTGAAGGGTTTGGAGGCAGTTTAATTCGTCGGTGAACTCGGTATAGCTTTGCGCCGGTCGGCGGTAAATGGTTTCTCCGGTGAAGACATGGGTGCTGTGAAACATAGTTGGCTCCTTTGTTTTTATGTTTTTATGAGGCCGTCTGAAAATGTTTCAGACGGCCCTTTTATTGTGATGATTGTACTTCAAGCGACCAGTTGGGGGAAAATGGATTTTAAGCCGGCAACAATAATCTCTACGGAAATGGCGGCAAGCATCATGCCCATGATGCGGTTGAGGATGGTCAGGCCGGTAGTGCCCAAGCGTTTGCTGATGCGTCCGGCCACGACCAAAATGAAATAGCAAATCAGGCTAACCAAAAAGCCGGAGATGATAATCAGGGCAATATCGCTGTAATTTTTGGCGGCAGAGGAATAAATGATGACAGTGGAGATACCGCCGGGGCCGATGGTAATCGGAATGGCAATGGGAACGACGGCAATGGCTTTTTCATTGCGGCGGACTTGTTGCGCATTTTGATGTTCTTCTGAATGGGGATCAATTTTGGGTTTGGCCGGGTTGTCGTTGCCGTTCATTAAGGAGATGGCAATCAGCAAAACCAGAATCCCGCCGCCGACTTGGAAAGAGCCGACGCTGATACCGAGTACTTTCAATAAGATACCGCCGCTCAGTGCAAAGACGATGATTACGATGAAAACGGCCAATGCGGCAGTACGCGCGATTCTGCGCTTTTCTTTGGTGCTGTGGTTTTGTGTCAGATCAAGATAAATCGAGAGCGCGCTGAAAGGATTAATCAGCACGAGAAATGCCACAAGCAGCTTGCCGATTTCTACACCCAGTTCCATATTATTCCTCGCTTTCAGTTAGGTCATCGTTATCCGCATTACGGCGGCGGTTTTTGTGTTCGTTGGCAATACCCATCAGCAGGGCGAGCATCACCATGATGGAAAGCGTAGCCGTGCCGCCGTAGCTGACCAAGGGGAGGGGGACGCCGACGACGGGTAAAATGCCGCTGACCATGCCCATGTTTACAAAGGCGTAGCAGAAAAAAGTCATGGTCAACGCGCCTGCCAGAGTACGGCTGTAAAGGGATTGCGCTTGCGCGGCAATCCACAATCCGCGTGCCAGAATGATAAGGTAAACCAGCAGCAACAGGATATTGCCAATCAGGCCGAACTCTTCGCCGAATACTGCGAAAATAAAGTCAGTCGTTGATTCGGGAATATAGTCCAAATGGGTTTGCGTACCGTTGAGCCAGCCTTTGCCCCATACACCGCCCGAGCCGATGGCAATCATGGATTGGATGATGTGGTAGCCTGCACCTAACGGATCTTTGGTTGGGTCAAGCAGGGTGAGGACGCGGGTTTTCTGGTAGTCGTGCATGCCGTAATTCCACAAAAGTGGCAGTGCGGCCACAAAGGCAATAATAGCGGCAAAAATGGCTTTCCAAGGCAATCCGGCAAAGAAGATGACAAAAATACCCGAAGCCATAATCAATGCTGCCGTACCGAGGTCGGGCTGCTTCAAAATCAGGGCGACAGGAACAAGAATCAGCACGAGGGCGACAATATAATGTATCCATTTCAGATGGCCTTCATAGCGTTGGAAATACCACGCGACAGTCATGGGAATACCGATTTTCATGATTTCGGAAGGTTGGATACGGGTAAAGCCGAGGCTCAGCCAACGGGTCGAGCCGTTGACGGTAACGCCGGCGACTTCGACACCAATCAGCAGTAATACGCCGACAATGTAAACAGGCAGGGCAACTTTGGCAGCCGTTTGCGGCTTGAATACGGCGATAATCCATAACAGGGCAAAGCCCAAAACGGTATGGATGGTTTTGTTTTCCAATTGGCCGAACTCTTGCCCGTCTGCAGAATAGAGCAGGAACAGGCTCATGATGTAGATGGCGAGCATGGCAAAAAACAGCCAAGGGTCAATCGGGGCTGTAATGGTGGATTTGAAATTTTTCCACGCTGATGTGTTATTCATGATGAACCTCCGGCTGTGAGGCAGGGCTTGTCGGAGTCAGTCCGTAGGCAGATTGGAAAATGCTGGTAATAGGCTGATGTTTGTCTGTTGTTTCAGTTTTGGCCGAATCCGGTTCAAGGCCGTCTGAAAACTGTTGCGGTTTGACATGAAGCATATAAAAATCAGTCATTTCACGAGCCAATGGCGCGGCATACGCACCCCAGCCGCCGTTTTCCAAAATAACGGCAATGGCGATTTCAGGTTTTTCCAATGGCGCAAACGAGATAAACCATGCGTGGTCACGGTGTTGTTCGCGCAGGGCTGCGGCATTGTAGCGGCCACCCTGTTTGATTTGTACGACCTGGGCCGTACCGGTTTTACCGCCCATCGTATAAGCAAGTCCGCCACCAATACGGTGTGCCGTGCCGCCCGGTTTCAATACCTTTTCCATTGCGTGTTTGACGTATTCGAAGTTGTCGGCTTTGAATGGAATTTGACGCTCGGGATTAGGGTTGATACGGGTAATTTTGCGTGCGCCGAAATCCAATACTTCTTTGACCAAATGAGGCTGATGGACGATACCGTCATTGGCAAGAGAAGCTGTCGCATGTGCCATTTGCAAAGGCGTGTAGGCGTTGTAGCCTTGGCCGATACTGACAGAAACCATTTCACCGGCGCGCCATTCTTTGGCGGTCGGATCGGAAGACTTGGCAAAGCGTTTGGCTTTCCATTCGCGGCTAGGCAAAACGCCTGTATATTCGCTGGGCAGGTCAATGCCGGTTTTTTGGCCGAAACCGAATTGCGCCAGATACGGAGAGGCTTTATCGATACCCATTTCGTAACCTAAGCGGTAGAAGAAGGTATCTGAAGATACTTGGATGGCTTTGCTCAAATTGGCCGAGCCGTGGCCGCTACGGACTGAGTCGCGGAAAATATGGCGGCTGCCGGGTATGCTCCATGCGCCGGGAGCGGGGATGATGGTGTTTTGAGTGATTTTGCCGCTTTCCAACAAGGCCATGCCCATAAAAGGTTTGAATGTAGAACCCGGCGGATAAAGGCCTTGGGTAACGCGGTTGATCAAAGGCTTTTTCCAGTCGTCATTCAGCATTTTCCAAGTATCGTTGTCGATGCCGTCAATAAAGAGGTTGGGATCGAAAGAAGGCTTGGAAACAAAAGCCAAAACAGTACCGTCTTGCGGATTGATGGCCACCAATGCGCCACGGCGGTCGCCTAAAATGCGGTCGGCTTCCTGCTGCATACGGATATCCATGCCTAGGCGCAAGGTTTGCCCCATTTTGGACGGAACATTTTTCAATACGCGGACGATATTGCCGTAAGCATCTTTTTCGACTTCCTGATAGCCTGGAATGCCATGAAGCTGGTGTTCGTAATATTTTTCCAAGCCGGATTTGCCGATATGCGTACTGCCGCGGTAGAGGGCGGTCAGGCCTTCTTCTTCCAACATTTCTTTGTCTTTGTCGCTAATACGGCCGATATAGCCTAAGAAATGAGAAGTCAGTTTGCCGTAAGGATATTCGCGGAATGTGCGTGAGTTGACCTCTACGCCTTTAAATTCGCGCAGATGTACGGACAAACGGGCGGCCTCTTCATCGGTCAGCCTGAGCTTGAGCGGGATATTTTCAAATTTTCGATAGCTTTCGCGGTATTTTTTGAAGCGTTTTAAATCTGTCGGTGTGATATCGACGTATTTTTTTAATGCTTCGATAACATCTTCCATCTTGCCTTCAATGCGGCTGGGAATAACTTCTAGCGAAAAGACTGGATAGTTTTTGGCCAAAGGAACGCCGTTGATATCGACGATTTCGCCGCGTACAGGCGGCGTTGGAATCAGGGTGATGCGGTTGCTCGATGCCTGACCGGAAAACTCGTTGTGTTGAGTCACTTGTAGGTAAAAGAACCGCGCCAGCAAGATGGAAAAGAAGATGACGATCAGGATAAAAGCAACGAGCAGGCGCAATAGGGCATCGGCTTGTGCTGCCTGAGTGGAAGGTTTTTTGGTATGTTGACCACCGGAAAGACGGCGTGGAAGAATCGGTTTCATCTTTTCAGCGGGAGCGGTAAATACGGGTCACGATCAGCATCAGCTGGCTGAGTATCGGCCAAAGTAATGCGCCGACAAATGGGGCAACAAAACCTTGCAAAGTGATGACCTGATGATTAAGAAACAAACGGGCAACAGTTAAGACGGCCTGATTGAGAAGCAGCGCAGCCAATACAGCGGCCAATTGCATAATGTGGCCGTAAAGCATGATTTGGCGGCGGCGGTTTAAGATGAAATAAGTCATTACGACGTAAGACAGGGCGTGCAAGCCCAAAGTCGCGGCGGTTGCGGCATCGACAATCAGACCGATGGCAAAAGCCAGTCCCATGCCTGCGCGTTGCGGTTGGTGCAATGTCCAATACAGCAACATCAGTGCCGTCATTTCAGGCAGCCAAAAGAATCCGTCAAAGGAAAACGGCATAAAGTCCAGTATCATCATCACTATGAGACTGGCCGCCATGATGTGCAGCGGTACTGCACGGTAAGAATCGTCAAAATCGTTCATGAAATCAGCGTGGGGAAGAAGGGGCGGAAGAAAGTACCAAGACAAAACGGCTGCTGCGTAAAGCGGCCAAAGGCGTCAGTTGTGTATCGTAATAAGGCGTTCCCGATGCACGGACAACCTTGCTGACGGTTGCAACGGGAATCCCCGCCGGATAAGTACCGTCCAAACCGGAAGTCAGCAGAACATCGCCGGGTTTCAAGTCGGAGCCGGTTGGGAAATAGCGCAAATCCAAACCGTTGCCATTGCCGTATGCCAAGTTGCGTTCACCGGTGCGGCTGACGGCTATGGGGACAATGCTTTGTCCGCCTGAAATTAGCCCAATTTCTGCACTTTGTGTGTGAACTTGTGTCAACAGGCCGATCAAACCGCTTTGATTGATGACCGCGTCACCAACTTTCAAGCCGTCTTGACTGCCCTTGCCGATAATCAGTCTTTCGGAAAGCGGATCTTTGCCATTGGAAATGACTTCCGCACCGATAACGTTGTGAATGCCTTTTTGTTGCAAACCGTACAGTTTTTTCAATTCGTGCAATTCATCGGTATTGACTTTATCTCGCTGTAAATCGATTTTCAGACGGCCATTTTCTTCCAGAAGCTGGCGGTTTTGTTCCAAGAGCTCGGATTTGGACTGGGAGAGGTCGGCAAAATATTGATAAAGTTGAACAGGTTGATTCGCCAGCCATTGAGCAGGGTAGAGCATAGGCATGACTGCCGCGCGTACAGGCTGCATCAATGAAAAGCGGTAATCAGCTACCATCAGACCGGCAGCCAGAGCAATATAAACGACAAAACGAGGCAACAGCTTAGGGCCTTTTGCCTCGTCAAAGCGCAAAGAAGAGCGTTCCATAACCATCTACCTTATGGGTTTTCCGTGAATACGGTATCCCATTTGCCGATATAGTCCAAAGCCTTACCGGCACCATAGGCAACGCAGTTCAGAGGTTGGTCGGCAATACCGACGGGTAGGCCGGTTGCATCGGCCAAGACGGTATCGATACCGTGCAGAAGCGCACCACCGCCGGTCAGCATAATACCGCGGTCGGCAATGTCGCCGGCCAGTTCGGGCGGAGCTTGTTCCAAAGCCAGACGGACGGCGCGGATGATTTGATTTACCGTTTCACTCAATGCTTCACGGATTTCATCTGAAGTAACCGCCAAGGATTTAGGCGTACCTTCGGCCAGATCGCGGCCTTTAATGCGCATGGCTGTTTCGGTTTCAAAGCCAGAGGCAGAGCCGATTTGTTTCTTCAATTCTTCAGCCGTAGCTTCACCAATCAAGACACCGCGATGGCGGCGCAGGTAATGGATGATGCTTTTATCGAATTCATCGCCGGCAGCGCGGACAGAAGCAGAATAGGCCATACCGCCCAGTGAAAGAATACCAATTTCAGTCGTACCGCCACCAATATCGACAATCATCGAACCTGCCGCATCTTCAATCGGCAAGCCTGCGCCCAAAGCGGCAGCCATCGGTTCTTCAATCAAATGTACGCTTGCCGCGCCGGCAGCAAACGCAGAATCCAAAATCGCTTTACGTTCCACTTGGGTAGAGCCGCCCGGAACACAGATAACCACACGAGGCGGAACCAAAGACCGTCCTTCGGTGGCTTTTTTAATCAACATACCCAGCATACGCTCGGTAATCACAAAATCAGCAATCACGCCGTCCCTCATCGGGCGGACAATTTCAATATTGCGCGGCGCACGCCCCTGCATTTTTTTGGCTTCCGTGCCCACGGCTATAATTTTACTTTTATTGCCTGCGCCGGATTGAATCGCAACCATGGACGGCTCATCCAAAACAATCCCTTTGCCGCGTACAAAAATCAGCGTGTTGGCCGTGCCCAAGTCGATGGCAATATCATTAGAGAGGAAACGAGATAAAAGGCGAAACATAGGATTCCTGAAATTCCGGCCCAGCCCGGATGTGTTTAGCATTATTTAAAATAAGAAAAACAGGTACACAGTTTTAGACGGATAAATGCCCCCTTAAAAGGCCGTCTGAATTAAAACACCATGCCAACCTGTTTGGTTTTCGGTTATAATTCTTCGCTTCATAGAAGACGAAATGCAATGATACCCCAAACCAAAGAGGCATTGCTATCAGACAAGGATTTTTTATGGCTTTAAGCTTAAATGATGTGGAAAAAATCGCAAAACTCTCGCGCCTCACTTTAACGGACGAAGAAAAAAACAAAACGCTTGCCGAGTTGAACGACATTTTCGCCATGGTTGAAAACATGCAAAGCGTCAATACCGACGGCATCGAACCCATGGCGCATCCGCATGAAGCCGCTTTGCGCCTGCGCGAAGATAAAGTGACTGAAACCGATCATGCTGCCGAATATCAGGCTGTTGCCCCCGAAGTGCGCAACCGCCTGTATATCGTTCCTCAAGTGATTGAAGAATAAGGTTTCAGACGGCCTTTGCTTATCGGCAAGCCCCTATTGCAAGGCCGTCTGAAAGGATATTCTGTTTAGACGGCCCGATTTATTGATTTAAACGGATGTTTTCAATATCTGTTTTGAAAGCAAAAACTGTTTTATAGAAAGTACGGCACAATGACCGCTTACACGCTCAAACAAGCCAGCAGCCTGCTGCAATCCAAACAAATTTCCGCAGTCGAATTGGCGACCGAATATTTGGCCGCTATTGCTGCGAAAAATCCTGCCATCAACGGCTACGTTACCATCGATCAAGATAAAACCCTTGCTGAGGCCAAAGCAGCCGATGCGCGTATCGCGGCCGGTAATGCAACGGCTTTGACCGGTGTGCCGGTTGCTTACAAAGATATTTTCTGCCAAACAGGTTGGCGCAGTGCATGTAGTTCCAAAATGTTGGATAACTTTGTTTCTCCTTATACTGCCACTGTAGTGCAAAACCTGTTGGATGCCGGCATGGTTACTCTTGGCCGTACCAATATGGACGAATTTGCCATGGGTTCGACCAATGAGACTTCGTTCTACGGCGCAACCAAAAATCCATGGAATCTTGAACATGTTCCCGGCGGTTCGTCAGGCGGTTCGGCTGCCGTGATTGCGGCTCGTTTGGCACCGGTTGCCTTGGGTTCGGATACCGGCGGTTCTATCCGTCAGCCTGCATCGCATTGCGGTATTACCGGCATCAAGCCGACTTACGGTACGGTTTCACGCTTCGGTATGGTTGCTTATGCTTCCAGCTTCGACCAAGCCGGCCCTATGGCGCAAACGGCCGAAGACTGTGCGATTTTGTTGAACGCCATGGCCAGCTTTGACGAGCGCGATTCCACCAGTTTGGAGCGCGACAAAGAAGACTACACCCGTGATTTGGACAAACCGCTCAAAGGTTTGAAAATCGGTTTGCCTAAAGAATATTTCGACGAAGGCGCAGATACCGATGTTCAGACGGCCTTGCAAAGCGTTATTGATTTGCTTAAAGCTCAAGGCGCAGAGACTGTTGAAGTTTCCCTGCCGCAAACATCATTGTCGATTCCTGCTTATTACGTTCTCGCCTCTGCGGAAGCAAGTACTAACTTGTCCCGTTTCGACGGCGTACGTTATGGCCATCGTGCGGCTCAATTCAGCGATTTGGAAGAAATGTACAGCAACACCCGTGCCGAAGGTTTCGGCAGCGAGGTCAAACGCCGTATCATGATCGGTACTTATGTATTGAGCCATGGTTACTACGATGCATACTACTTGAAAGCGCAAAAACTGCGCCGTCTGGTTGCCAATGATTTTCAGACGGCCTTTGGTCAATGTGATTTCATTTTGGCGCCAACTGCGCCGACTGCCGCGCCTAAACTCGGCAGCGACATTCACGACCCTGTGCAAATGTATTTGTCCGATATTTACACCATCGCCGTGAACCTTGCCGGTTTGCCTGCACTGACTCTGCCTGCTGGTTTCAGCGCAAACGGCCTGCCGATTGGTGTGCAATTTATCGGCAACTATTTCTCCGAAGCCAAAATTTTGGGTGCTGCATATCAGGTTCAACTGAACAGCGATTGGCACACTAAAGCGCCGAAATAAGGGTAGGGAGTCTATATGCCTGAAAAGTTTTCTTTTCCGGGATTTAAAACTGTTTATCAGAATGCACCAAAGTTTAAAACGCAACATTTAAAATTTACATTGAGGACATTGTGGTATCGTAAAGAAATTAAGGCATTTGAGCAGTTTGTAAATGCTTCAGAAATATGCCAAAGTTTTTTTAGTCAAATGCCTCAAGATGCCTATCCTTTGATACATGAGTTTGTTGATAAGAAACTTAGTGGTCAAGATAGGTTAAAAATTATGCAGTCAGATTTTGAGGCTGCAGAAAAGCTGTTTGGAAAAGAAAGAGTAATGGGTATGAAAACCCGTTCCTTTCATATTGTTTTGGCAAAACCTTCAGACGGCCTTGAGATTTGGCTTAACCGAAATGACAATTGTGTCGATGAGGGAATGTGGTCTCTTTCTTTACGAGAAAGCAATGGAAGACGTCTGTATATGACAACATTCGCCTTTGTAAATAATATGCTGCTTGCAGCCTCCCTTCAGGGACCAGCAGGAGAAGAGGCGAAAGATACTGTAAGGGTTTTAACTAAGAAGCTACATGGATTGCGTCCTCAGCAATTGATGGTGCATGCATTGCAATATTTTGCTATTGCATTAAAGCTGGATGGTGTGATTGGTATCACACAAGATAGGCAAGTTAAGCTACGTTGGCGCTTGAAGAAACGTGTCAAAATGAACTATGACCAATTTTGGCAGGAGCATGGTGCTCAAAAGGGTGTTGATGGATTATGGCATCTTCCAAAAGAGCCGGTGCGTAAAGATTTTGAGGAAATCGAAAGCAAAAAACGGTCTATGTATCGTAAGCGTTATCAGATGTTAGATGAAATCGAAGAGCAAATAAGAAATGGTTTAGCTCCTATAAAATAAACTATCATCTGATGAATAAAGCATATATATGAATACAACCGACTTCATTCAAATCATTGGGACAGCTGCGTTTGCCATTTCCGGCTATTTGGTCGGCTACAACAAGCAATTGGATGTACTCGGTGTCGTCATTACGGCGTTACTGACGGCTGTTGACGGCGGCATGATACGCGATGGTTTGGTCGGCCGGATTCCGCAAGTGTTTTTGAAAACCGATGCGTTGATTGTTGTGTTTGCCACGCTTGCCATTGCATGGTTGATAAGGGTACAACGCTATCGCAGCACCTATTTGGCCGCTGTTTTTATTATTGCGATGCCATCGGTTTGGCAGCTTTCAGCATTACCGGCGCACAAATCGGTATGGCCTTGCAGCTCGATTTGTTTGGCGTTATTTCTTTGGCTTTTGTGACTGCCGTTGGCGGCGGTATTGCGCGCGATATTTTGGTCAATGATGTGCCGATGATTTTGCGCACCGACCTTTACGGCAGCGTAGCCATTTTGATTGGCGGGCTGATTTATCTGTTCGGGCATTTGGGCTGGATTAATATTTTTACGTTAAACCTGCTCTTTGCCGGCGGATTGTTGTTTCGCCTGACTGCATACCGTTTCCATTGGCAACTTCCCGGGTTCCAACGCCGCAGGAAATAAACTTATCTTACAGACGGCCTCTTATGGATTTCTTATTCAGGCCGTCTGAAAAACGAATCACTCATTTAACCGATTAACTTTTTTTCGACAGAAAGACCCTTATGACTTGGGAAACCGTAATCGGACTGGAAATCCACGTCCAACTCAACACCCAATCCAAAATCTTCAGCGGCGCATCCACTGCATTCGGTGCCGAGCCTAATGCCCACGCCAGCGTGGTTGAGTGTGCGTTGCCGGGCGTATTGCCGGTAATGAACCGCGAAGTCGTCGAAAAAGCCATCAAACTCGGTTTGGCTTTGGATGCGAAAATCAATCAGAAAAACGTGTTTGACCGTAAAAACTATTTTTATCCTGATTTGCCAAAAGGCTATCAAATCAGCCAGTTGGATTTGCCGATTGTTGAACACGGCAAACTGGAAATCGTAGTAGGCGATGAAGTTAAAACCATCAATGTTACCCGTGCGCACATGGAAGAAGATGCGGGTAAATCCGTACATGAAGGTTTGAACGGTGCTACTGGTATTGACTTGAACCGTGCCGGTACGCCTTTGTTGGAAGTTGTCTCCGAGCCGGAAATGCGTTCCGCAGCCGAAGCCGTGGCATACGCTAAAGCATTGCATGGTTTGGTAACTTGGTTGGATATTTGCGACGGCAATATGGCGGAAGGCTCGTTCCGCGTCGATGCCAACGTTTCTGTACGTCCAAAAGGTCAGGCTGAGTTCGGTACACGCCGTGAAATCAAAAACCTCAACTCTTTCCGCTTCTTGGAACAAGCCATCAATTATGAAGTGGAAGCGCAAATCGAAATCTTGGAAGACGGCGGTAAAGTACAGCAGGCAACCATGCTGTTTGACCCTGAAAAAGGCGAAACCCGCGTGATGCGTTTGAAAGAAGATGCGCACGATTACCGCTATTTCCCGGATCCGGATTTGTTGCCGGTCATTATTTCAGACGGCCAGTTGCAAAAAGCCAAAGAGCAAATGCCTGAATTGCCGCATGAAATGGCGGCGCGTTTTGTTGCCGATTACGGCGTGTCTGACTATGATGCGCGTCTGTTGACTGCCAGCCGCGCTCAAGCTGCCTATTTTGAAGAAGCGGCCAAAGCTTGCGGTCAAGGTAAATTGACTGCAAACTGGATGAACGGCGAGCTTGCCGCCACCTTGAATAAAGAAGGCTTGGAATTGGCTGAAAGCCCGATTACGGCTCCACGCCTTGCCGAGTTGGTTGCTAAAGTTGCAGACGGAACATTAAGCAGCAAACTGGCGAAAAAAGCTTTTGAAGCAATGTGGGCTGAGCCTGAAGCAGGTATTGCCGAAATTATCGAGAAACATGGTTTGCAACAAATTACTGACACTGGTGCAATTGAAGCGATGGTAGATGAAGTATTGGCAAACAATGCGAAAGCCATTGAGCAATTCCGTTCCGGCAATGAAAAAGCCTTGAATGCGATTGTCGGCCAAGTGATGAAAGCAAGTAAAGGCAAGGCCAATCCGGCTCAAGTTCAAGAGCTGATTAAAGCCAAATTAGCTTGATAGATAGGACAGGTCGTCTGAAAACAGGTTTATTTTCAGATGGCCTTTATTTTTGATTTTAAAACTATTCTAAAATACCATGACACATACTATTACCTTATCAGATGAAATCACATTTACGGCAAACGAGGATGAAACCGTTCTTGCTGCCGCGACCCGTCAAAATTTAAATCTGCCCCATTCTTGTAAAAGTGGTGCCTGCGGACAATGCAAGGCCGAGTTGATGAGTGGCGAATTTGAAATGGGCGATCATATTGATAAAGCCATCAGCGCCGAAGAAAAAGTGCAGGGTAAAGTGTTATTGTGCTGTACTACTGCGAAGAGCAACCTGAAAATCAATGTGCCGGGGTTTAATCCGAATGCTTTGCCGGTGCGCACTTTGCCTGTACGCATCGAAACGATTGAAATCAAACATGATGTTGCTTTGTTGAGGTTGGCTTTACCTAAAGTGCCGTCATTTGCATTTTATGCCGGACAATATATTGATTTGCTGCTTCCCGGCAATATCAGCCGCAGCTATTCAATCGCCAATTCGCCTGACCAAGAAGGTGTTTTGGAACTGCATATCCGTAAACGTGAAAACGGCGTATGTTCGGAAATGATTTTTGGTGCCGAGCCGAAAGTCAAAGAAAAAGGTATTGTCCGCGTTAAAGGTCCATTGGGTACGTTTACTTTGCAAAAGGACAGCGATAAACCGATTGTTTTGTTGGCAACGGGTACAGGTTACGCACCTATCCGCAGTATTTTGCTTGATTTGATTCATCAGAATAGCGAACGTCCGGTTCATTTCTACTGGGGGGCACGTCAGCAGGAGGATTTGTACGCATTGGAAGAAGCAGAAGCATTAATAGGCCGTCTGAAAAATGCAAAATTCTCGCCTGTCCTTTCTAAGCCTGATTCCGATTGGAAAGGGGAGAATGGATATGTGCAAAACGTTGCCGCACAAAATTATCCTGATTTGAGCCAATATGAAGTTTATGCTTGCGGGTCACTAGCTATGACAGAGAGTGCACAAAGTTTGCTGACTCAAAAATGTGCTTTACCGGAAGATGCCTTCTTCTGTGATGCTTTTTCACCGGCATAATGATGTTTATACAGAATTTATATGTTTGAATGCAGGTGTTAAGAGTAAAATTTGATGGCAATCTGTTTGAGAAAGAGTGTGTTTTTGCACACTCTTTTTTCTATGTGGTAGTTATTGCATAGATATTTATGGCTTGAAGAGATAGCTATTTTGTTTTTAAAAATTGAATTTATTATTTATCATAAAGAAAAGTGAACTGCACCCCAAAAGTTGGACATCCCCCCTCCAACTCACAAGGTGCAGTTTTTTTATGAGCAAATATACATTACACTTCAAATACCAAGCCGTACTCCACTACCTGCACATACGCAGCCAACAGCGTACCGCAGATCATTACGGTATTTCCCGAACCCACCTGCGGCGATGGATAACCGCCTATCAAGAAGGCGGCATCGGCGCACTCGAACATCCACAATCCAAAACCATGAACGACCACCGCAAAAACCCCTTCATCGCCGACAAACCCGACCATGAAAAAACACAGGCAGAGCTTATCGAAGAGTTGTGCTATATGCGCGCAGAGGTCGCCTATCTAAAGGAGTTAAAAGCCCTCAGCCAAAAGCAGACCGAAAAGAACAAAGCCAAACCGTCCAAACACTGAGGGCGCAACACCCGCTCAAATACCTGCTGCACATCGCAAACCTGCCCAAAAGCAGCTTTTACTACCACCACCAAGACCGACCCGACCCCGACGCAGCCGACAAAGCCCTCCTCGTCGAAACCTACCGGCGGCATAAAGGACGCTACGGACAAAGGCGCATTGCCGCATCATTGGATTGGAACCGCAAAAAAGCAGCGAGGTTGATGAAGCAGTTGGGGCTGAAAGCCAAAATACGGGCGAAAAAAGCCTACCGCCATCCCACCATGGGCGCAATATCGGAACACCTCCTCAAACGCCGGTTCACAGCCAAAAAGCCCAACGAAAAATGGTTGACCGACGTGACCGAACTCAAAGGAAAGGACGGCAAACTGTACCTCTCGCCGATCTTGGACCTGTTCAACCGCGAAATTGTCGCCTACGCCATGAGCCGCAATGCTAACAGCGACATGGTGAAGGAAATGCTCGAAAAAGCCGCCCCCCGGCTGACTGATAAAGGAACGATGCTTCATTCCGACCAAGGTGTGCTGTACCGTACGGCGGGGTATAGGGAATTGCTTGCGGAGCATTCCATGATTCAAAGCATGTCGCGTAAGGCGAATTGTTGGGACAATGCGCCGATGGAGAGTTTCTTTGCGGTGTTGAAGACGGAGTGTTTCTATAACGCAGGGGAATTGACGGTGGACGAATTGATGAAACAGATAGATGACTATATGGATTACTACAACCGCGAGCGTTGCAGTTTGAAATTGAAAAAGCTGAGTCCTGTCGCATACAGAACCCAGCTTACACAGAGCGCCTGAATAGGCTTTTATGAGTGTCCAAGATTTGGGGGCCAGTTCATCTTTTCAGACGGCCTTCTCGATGGTAAACCTCATTGTATCTTCATCCCCAACACATTCATTTTAAAGCCCACTTAAGCTATAATACCCACCACACACACTACCCAGTCATACCATAACCATGCAACTTACCGTCGTCGGACTCAATCACCAAACCGCGCCCTTGAGCATACGCGAAAAACTGGCATTTGCAGCTGCAAATCTGCCGGATGCCGTGTCCAACCTCGCGCGCAGTGAGGCGGCGGAAGAAGCAGTCATTCTTTCTACCTGCAACCGCACCGAGCTCTACTGCGTCGGTGAAACCGAAAAAATCATCGACTGGTTGGCGCAATATCACGACCTGCCTGCCGAAGAAATCCGCCCTTACCTCTATACCTTGGATAACAATGAAACCGTCCGCCATGCCTTCCGCGTCGCCTGCGGTTTAGATTCTATGGTCTTGGGCGAACCGCAAATTCTCGGTCAAATCAAAGATGCCGTCCGCGTTGCGCAAGAACAGGAAAGCATCAACACCCATTTAAACGCCCTGTTTCAAAAAACCTTTGCCGTTGCCAAAGAAGTGCGTACCGACACTGCTGTCGGCGAAAACTCCGTCTCCATGGCTTCTGCATCGGTCAAAATGGCAGAGCAAATCTTCCCTTCCATTTCCGATCTGAACGTTCTCTTTATTGGCGCAGGCGAAATGATTGAACTGGTGGCCACTTATTTTGCCGCCAAAAATCCCAAGCTCATTACCGTTGCCAACCGTACACACCAGCGCGCGCAGGAATTGTGCGACAAACTCGGCGTCAACGCCGAAGCCTGCCTGTTGAATGAATTGCCCGATATTCTTCACGATTACGACGTGGTCGTTTCTTCCACCGCCAGCCAACTTCCCCTCGTCGGCAAAGGCATGGTTGAGCGCGCATTGAAAAAACGCCACAACATGCCTGTTTTCCTGCTGGATTTGGCCGTTCCGCGCGACATCGAAGCCGAAGTCGGCGAATTGGAAGACGCATATCTCTATACCGTAGACGACATGATGGACATTGTCCAAAGCGGTAAAGATGCGCGCAAAAAAGCAGCGGCGGCGGCTGAAAGCATGGTGGAAGAAAAAGTCAGCGAATTTATCCGCCTGCAGAAAAACCGTCAAAGCGTTCCGCTTATCCGCGCCTTGCGCGACGAAGGCGAACGTGCGCGCCGCCAAGTATTGGAAAATGCCATGAAGCAACTGGCAAAAGGCGTATCTGCCGAGGATGTCCTCGAACGCCTCTCCATCCAGTTGACCAACAAACTGCTCCACTCTCCGACACGCACGCTCAATAAAGCCGGCTCGGACAACAGCGAATTAATCGATGCCGTAGCGCAGATCTACCATTTGGATCAACACGACTGACCACAATTTAAAGGCCGTCTGAAAGAAGCAAACCGACCGATAGGTCATATCCCAAAGTTTTCAGACGGCCTTAAAACAATAAAATCCCAATTATCATTTTTTCATTTAAAATGAAATGCTTGAAAAAAAATCGTTAAAGTGTAAAAATCCTACCTTATACATTTAAACAGCATTCAAACAATAAAACTACCTGCCGGCTCAAACGCATACCGACAATACGATAGGCACCGGCAAAAGGAACTTTCGTGAACATTAAAACAAACACATATCTGGCTCTTGCTGTCCTCTCAGCTTCCCTTCTTTCAGGTTGCGACAAAGTCAGCACCTTTTTCGGTAAAGACGAAAACAAAGAACTCGTCCAACGCATAGAAACCAATACCGATGACGGAAAAGTCGGTATGTTGCTGCCCGACTTCGCCCAACTGGTGCAAAACGAAGGACAGGCAGTCGTCAATATTCAAGCGACACCGGCAAAACGCACTGCGACACCGGATGACGACCACAGCATGGACCTGAGTCAATTCCCCGACAACGATCCATTTTACGAGTTCTTCAAGCGCCTTGTTCCCAATATGCCCGACATGCCGCAGGAAGATACTGAAAGCGACGCTTTGAATTTCGGTTCCGGCTTCATCATCAGCAAAGACGGCTATATCCTGACCAATACCCACGTGGTTGCCGGCATGGGCAATATCAAAGTCCTGCTCAACGACAAACGCGAATACACAGCCAAACTGGTCGGCTCAGATGCCCAATCCGACGTTGCCCTCTTAAAAATTGAGCCGCAAGAAGACTTGCCGGTTGTCAAAATCGGCAATCCGAAAGATTTGAAACCGGGCGAATGGGTAGCCGCCATCGGCGCGCCTTTCGGCTTTGACAACAGCGTAACCTCCGGCATCGTCTCCGCAAAAGGCCGCAGCCTGCCGAATGAAAACTACACGCCGTTTATCCAAACCGACGTTGCCATCAACCCCGGTAACTCAGGCGGCCCATTATTCAACCTCCGCGGCCAAGTAGTCGGCATCAATTCGCAAATTTACAGCCGCAGCGGCGGTTTCATGGGCATTTCATTTGCCATTCCGATTGATGTTGCCATGAATGTGGCCGAACAATTAAAAGCCAACGGCAAAGTCCAACGCGGTCAATTAGGCGTGGTTATTCAAGAAGTTTCTTATGATTTGGCCAAATCTTTCGGTTTGGACAAAGCAAGTGGCGCACTGATTGCCAAAATCATGCCGAACAGCGCAGCACAACAAGCCGGTTTGCAGGTTGGCGACATCGTGCGCAAAGTTAACGGCGAAGAAGTCCGCGCTTCCAGCGATTTGCCTGTTATGGTCGGCTCGATTATGCCGGGCAAAGAAGTGACTTTGAGCATTTGGCGCGGCGGCAAACAAACCGATGTCAAAGTCAAACTTGGCAGCGCAGCCGAGCAAACGGAAACTTCTGCAAAAGAAGCCGAACACCCACAACATGAAGGCAGCCATGACGGATTTACCGTTGAAAACGCAGGCGTTACCCTGCAGGTTGAAAACGCAGACGGCAAACAACGCTTAATCGTTCTGCGCGTTAGCGGAGCGGCCGAACGTGCCGGCCTCAAACGCGGCGACGAAATCATTGCCGTCAGCCAAATCAGCGTCAATGACGAATCCACTTTCCGTAGCGCATTGGAAAGCTCAGGCAAAAACGTACCGCTTTTGGTACAACGCGATGGCAATACTTTGTTCCTCGCACTAAATCTGCAGTAGTCCGATTTTTCAGACGGCATGATGATGTGTTAGATGATAAAATACCCATCTGTCAAAGGCGGTGGGTATTTTGTTATCCGCCTTCCAATTTAGGCCGTCTGAAAATATTTCACCGCTTATATACAATATAATTATGCAACTCATTAATTATTCAAATTCTATTTTATCTATCGTCCCGGCAGCCATTGCGCTCGCCCTGGCCATTGCCACACGCCGTGTGTTGCTGTCCCTGGGTGTCGGCATTATCGTCGGCTCCTTCCTGCTGGTAGGCGGTAATCCACTCGATGCTTTGGTTCACTTAAAAGACATGGCTGTCAGCCTAACGTGGGCGGATGGCAATTGGTCTTTGGGCAAACCCAAAATCCTGCTCTTTTTGGTGCTTTTGGGTATTTTCACTTCCCTGCTGACGCATTCCGGCAGCAACCAAGCCTTTGCCGATTGGGCAAAACAACACATCAAAGGCCGTCGCGGTGCGAAGCTGCTGACTGCCTGTCTGGTATTCGTTACCTTTATTGACGACTATTTCCACAGTCTTGCCGTCGGTGCAATTGCCCGCCCTGTAACCGACAAATTCAAAGTTTCCCGCGCCAAACTGGCTTATATCCTAGACTCCACTGCCGCGCCGATGTGCGTTTTGATGCCGGTATCCAGCTGGGGGGCATCGATTATCGCTACTTTGGCCGGCCTTTTGGTGACTTACAACATCACAGACTACACACCAATGGGCGCATTCGTGGCCATGAGCCTGATGAATTACTACGCCGTCTTCGCATTGATTATGGTGTTTGTCGTTGCCTGGTTCTCCTTTGACATCGGCTCTATGGCTCGTTTGGAACGTGCCGCTTTGAATGAAATTCATGATGAAACCGTTGAAACAGGCCATCCCAACGGCCGTGTATTTGCACTGATTGTGCCGGTTTTGGTACTGATCATCACCACTGTTTCCGCCATGATTTACACTGGCGCACAAGCTTCTGAGACCTTCTCTTTGCTCAGCGCATTTGAAAATACCGATGTGAACACTTCCCTCGTGTTTGGCGGTACTTGCGGCGTATTGGCCGTCATCCTCTGCACCATCGGCACCATCAAAACCAGCGATTATCCTAAAGCCATTTGGCAGGGCATCATCTCTATGCGCGGAGCCATTACCATCTTGATTTTGGCATGGATTATCAGCACCGTTGTCAGCGAGATGCACACCGGTGAATACCTCTCCACTTTAGTGGCAGGCAATATCCACGCAGGCTTCCTACCCGTGATTTTGTTTATGCTTGCAGGCGTGATGGCCTTCGCTACCGGCACAAGCTGGGGTACATTCGGCATCATGTTGCCGATTGCCGCCGCCATGGCCGTCAAAGTCGAACCATCGCTGATTATCCCTTGCATGTCTGCCGTAATGGCTGGTGCCGTATTTGGCGACCACTGCTCGCCGATTTCCGACACCACCATCCTCTCTTCTACAGGCGCACACTGTAACCACATCGACCACGTTACCTCGCAATTCCCTTACGCGCTGACCGTAGCCGCGTCTGCCGCCTCAGGCTACCTCGCACTGGGCATGACCGGCTCTGCACCTTTAGGTTTTGTGGTAACCGGCATCGTGATGGTTATATTGATTTTTATCTTGAAAGACAAGAAAAAAGCAACTGCCTAATTCAAAACCAATATTCAGACGGCCTGAGATATTCCTACACTCTCAGGCCGTCTGAACATAACGATTATCCAATATATACATTATTCAGGACAAAACAATGAATACGCCTCATCTTCCACGCGGCCCAGTCATGGCCGATGTTGCCGCCTATCATCTGACCGAAGAAGAAAAACAACGCCTGCTCGACCCTGCCGTCGGTGGCGTTATTTTGTTCCGCCGCAACTTTGAAAACGTTTCCCAGCTCAAAGCTTTGGTTCAAGAAATCAAAGCCGTCCGTACACCTGAACTCATCATCGCCGTCGACCACGAAGGCGGACGGGTTCAACGTTTTATTGACGGCTTCACCCGCCTGCCGGCCATGAACGTATTGGGCGAAATTTGGGACAACGAAGGCAAAGAAGCCGCCTGCGCCCAAGCAGAACAAGTCGGCTGGGTTTTAGCAACCGAACTCTCCGCCTGCGGTATCGACCTATCCTTCACGCCTGTTTTGGATTTGGACTGGGGGCAATGCGCCGTCATCGGCAACCGCAGTTTCCACCGCGACGCCAACATCGTTACCCAGCTTGCCCTTGCCCTGCAAAAAGGACTGAACAAAGGCGGCATGAAATCTTGCGGCAAACACTTCCCCGGCCACGGCTTTGTCGAAGGCGACAGCCATCACGTCCTGCCTTGTGACGAACGCAGCCGCGAAGCGCTAGAAGCTGCTGACCTTATCCCCTTCCGCGCATTGAGCCAAGCTGGCATGGCGGCAGTGATGCCTGCCCACGTCGTGTACCCGCAAACCGACAACCAACCTGCCGGTTTCTCCGAAAAATGGCTGAAACAAATCCTGCGCCAAGAAATCGGATTTAACGGCGTTATCTTTTCAGACGACCTGACCATGGAAGGTGCATGCGGTGTCGGCGGTATTAAAGAACGCGCACGCCTTTCTTTTGAAGCAGGCTGCGATATTGTACTGGTATGCAACCGTCCCGATTTGGTAGATGAATTGCGAGACGGTTTCCACGCACCGGCAAACGCCGATTTGGCAGCACGTTGGCAATACATGGCCAACACATTGACTGTACAAGAAGCTGCCGACATCATGGCAACCGAAGAATTCCAAGCTGCCCAACAGGCAACTGCCAAACTGGCAACGCCAAAAGACATCTCAGGCGGTATCAAAGTCGGCGAAGCATTCTGATTCAAGGCCGTCTGAAACATTGACGGTAAATAAAAAAGGAAGACTTTTTCAAGTCTTCCTTTTTTTGATTCAAACCGATTAGCGGTGTTGCGGATTGTAACGGCTTTCCAATCGCAGGAATACCCAACCCAAAAAGCTTGTCAGCACCAAATAAATCAGCGCGATTGTATAAAGCGGCTCTTCATAGACAGAATAGCGGCCGGTAATCGTGCTTTGTACATAAGCCAACTCTGCCACGCCGATGACGGAAAGCAATGAGCTGTCTTTCAACAACGTAATAAACTCACTGGCCAATGGCGGCAACATACGGCGCAAAGCTTGCGGCAAAATCACATAACGCATCGCCTGAGTATAGGTCAGACCCAAAGAACGCGCAGCTTCCATTTGGCCTTTATCAATCGACTGAATACCGGCACGGAAAATTTCACAAATATACGCACCCGAGTTCGCAATCAACGCCAAAGAACCGGCAATCAACGCACCATAAGAACGGCGCAAATCAATGGCGGCTTCGCCGCTAATCAATACACCGTCGGCCGGATGAACGAAAAATGGGAACCAAACATAAGCCCAAATCACAATTTGTACAAACAATGGCGTACCGCGAAACAGCGTAACATACCAAAAAGAAATCTTACGCAACACCCAAGCCAAGGCACGCATCGGCACACCGGCTTTTTCCGGATTAATCAAACGTGCCAATGCCAGCAGCAAACCCAAAATCGAACCGCCTGCTGTTGCAACCACCGTCAGCCCCAGCGTCGTCAATACGCCGTATAAAAACATCCAGCGGTATTCATAAATAATGTCAAAACGAAAATCCATAACCCTTCCGTCGGTCAAAATCGGTAACTAATCCGAATATTTTTTAAAATGAAGCTTGATATTTTACAAGAAAATACATTGCTTGAACGGTTTTTTGTTAAATTATTCCACCCAACCCTGCTTTTTTTACATTTCCAATGAATTAAAGCCCCTTTTCACCTTTCATCATATAAGACATTTTCCGTATAAAAAACAAAGCGCAAACCCGACACAAAATTGACCGAAACACAAAAACAGCGGATAATCCGCCCATTCTTCAAACATCTTTCAGACGGCCTTCCCTCTTCCCTTGAGGGCCGTCTGAAAACATTTTAAAAAGCATAAAACATGAAAGCACCTGAACTCTTATTGCCTGCAGGCGGCCTCGAACGTATGCGCGCCGCCTACGATTACGGCGCAGATGCCGTTTACGCCGGCAGCCCGCGTTACTCACTGCGTGCCCGCAACAACGAATTTGCCAAACTCGACGTCCTCGAGCAAGGCATTAAAGAAGCGCACGAGCGCAACAAAAAATTCTTCCTGACCGTCAATACGCTGCCGCACAACTCCAAACTCAAAACCTTTGTTTCCGATATGGAGCCCTTGATTGCCATGAAACCCGACGCGCTGATTATGGCGGATCCGGGTTTGATTATGACCGTGCGCGAAAAATGGCCGGAAATGCCGATTCACCTGTCCGTACAGGCTAACACCACCAACTATTGGGGCGTGAAATTCTGGCAGAACATCGGCGTCGAACGCATTATTCTGTCGCGCGAATTGAGCATGGAAGAAATCGCCGAAATCCGCCAAGAATGTCCCGACATCGAGCTCGAAGTCTTCATCCACGGCGCATTGTGCATCGCCTACTCCGGCCGTTGCCTGTTGTCAGGCTATTTCAACCACCGCGACCCCAACCAAGGCACCTGCACCAACTCCTGCCGTTGGGATTACAAAGTCCACAACGCCACTGAAAGCGATGCGGGCGACGCCCAGCTTCTGCAAGGTTTCAACTTTGAAAAAGCCCAAGAAGAAGCCAACCAAAACTTCGAAGGCATCAACGGTCAGAAACGCCATCCCTACGCCGACAAAGTCTTCCTGATTGAAGAGTCCAACCGCCCCGGCGAAATGATGCCGATTATGGAAGACGAACACGGCACCTACATCATGAATTCCAAAGACCTGCGCGGTATCGAAGTTGTTGAAAAACTCGCCAAAATCGGCGTGGACAGCCTCAAAGTCGAAGGCCGCACCAAGTCGCTCTACTACGTTGCCCGCGTCGCCCAGTCCTACCGCAAAGCGATTGATGATGCCGTCGCAGGCCGTCCGTTCGACTACGGTTTACTGAGCGAACTCGAAGGCCTTGCCAACCGTGGCTACACCAGCGGCTTCCTCGAGCGCCACCAAACTCAGGATTACCAAAACTACCTCAGTGGTCATTCGATTGCCAAACAAAGCCAATATGTCGGCCACGTTACCGAAATCGATGAAAACGGCTGGGCAACAATCGAAGTCAAAAACCGCTTTGCCGTCGGCGATTCACTCGAAATCATCCACCCAAGCGGCAACCAAACCATCAAATTGGAACAAATGACCCGCAAAGGCCAGCCTGTCGATGTGGCACCAGGCAACGGCATTCAAGTCAAAATCCCCAATATGCAGGGCAAAGAAAAAGCTTTGATTGCGCGGATTATGAATCCTTAAGCATCAATAAAACAAAGGCCGTCTGAAAGTTTCAGACGGCCTTTTTAAATTATCTATGCTGTTTTAAGTCTGTTCTTGCAATACGGCGGCAATCAATTCTTCCGCACCATCATCTGCCAGTTTTTTGGCGACTGCACGACCCAAAGCATCGGCGTATTCGGCAGGGGCTTGCGCGTCCGCCTGCAAAATGACCGAACCGTCAGGATGACCAACCAAGCCGCGCAAGGTCAGCAAGCCGTTTTCTTCAGTGCAATATGCGGCCAGCGGCACTTGGCAGCTTCCGCCCAGAGCGCGCGCCAAAGCGCGTTCGGCAGTAACGCAGGCGTGCGTGGTATCGTGGTTCAAAGGCTTTAAGACTTCGTACAAATCTTCGCGATGCGCTGCAATTTCAATACCCAATGCGCCTTGTCCGGCGGCAGGCAGGCTGTCGGATTCCGACAAAATCATGCGGATGCGTTCGTCCAATTCCAGACGCTGCAAACCGGCGGCAGCCAAGATAATCGCGTCGTATTCGCCGTTATCGAGTTTGGACAAACGGGTTTGCACATTGCCGCGCAAAGGTTTGATAACCAAATGCGGATAGCGTACACGCAATTGGGCTTCACGGCGCAGGCTGGATGTGCCGACGATGGCACCTTTGGGCATTTCTTCCAATCGCGCGTATTGGTTGGACACAAACGCGTCAAACGGATTGGCGCGTTCGCCGATGGCTGCAAGCGCGAAACCTTCAGGCAAATCCATCGGCACGTCTTTAATCGAATGCACAGCCAAGTCGGCCCGGCCGTCATACAAAGCCTGTTCCAACTCTTTGACAAACAAGCCTTTACCACCGACTTTTGACAAAGTTCTGTCCAAAATCTGGTCGCCGCGCGTGGTCATGCCCAAAATCTCGACTTCGCAATCGGGATATAGGGCTTTCAGACGGCCTTGGATATGTTTTGCCTGCCACATGGCAAGCAGGCTTTCGCGACTGGCGATAACGAGTTTTTTCGGGTTCATAATGGTTGCCTGAAAGATGGAAAACGGCATGAAGTCTATCATAATTCTGAAAATGAGCGCTATTGAAAAGACTGTCTTCTTTTTGTGCCATTTTTACTTCTTTTAATTGCAATGAGAAGCATAAATTTAATATGCATAAAATATCAAATGGAGTAAAAAAGTTTAATTTTTATGCTAAAATCTTAAGCGAAGTGCAAGGGTGTATTTCTTATCATTGATGATAACTAGTCTATTTTTTAACTTTATGGTACCTATTATGAAAAATGTAAGTAAGTTAAATAAAAATACAAGCATGAAATTATCTACGGCAGCGGTCGTACTTCTTTCTGCATTGGGTGTTTCTACGATTGCTAATGCAGCAGATAATTTTATTCGTGTTAGTGATGGCACTGAAGAAGCTACAGTTGGTATTTCAAAGGATGTCGCTGTTGGTCGCAATGCTAAGGCTAATGATGGAAACACTAGCCCTGCTATTGGCGGTGCGACAACAGTAGGTACAGACACCGTTGCAAAAGGAAACGGTGCGAGTGCATACGGTTATGGTGCTAAAGCTGATGGAGCTAATGCTTCGGCTCTTGGTAATCAAGCTAATGCTACAGGGCTAGCTACAACTGCTGTTGGGGTATCCACCCAAGCAACAGGCGCTTATTCTGTTGCTGTAGGTTCAAATGCTAAAGCTACAGGTGTAGGGGCTGTAGGTATTGGTTTGGCATCTACAGCGGGTACTGGAGCAACTAAAAATTTTACTGTATCTGTCGGGGCATATTCAGGCGCTGATGTAGAAAATGGCGTTGCATTAGGTTCATACTCTAAAGCAACTGTTAATAAAGAGGCTGTAGGATATGATCCATCAACTCAAGCTGCTACAACTGAGACAAGTGCAGCTTGGAAAGCTTCACATGCTGCGGTTTCTGTTGGTGACGTTGACAACAATATCACCCGTCAAATCACCAGCGTTGCTGCGGGTACAAAAGATACTGATGCAGTGAACGTGGCTCAATTGAAATCTTTAGACGGTAAAGTTGAGAAAAACAAAACCGATATTGCAACTAATAAAGCCGATATCGCAACCAACAAAACCAATATTGCGACTAACACGGGTAATATTGCGACTAATACAGCTAATATTGCTGCTAACACGGGTAATATTGCGACTAATACAGCTAATATTGCTGCTAACACGGGTAAGATTACGGCTAATACGGCTAATATTGCGGCTAACACAGCTAACATTCAGACTAACGCGAATAATATTGCGGCGATTAACACTCAATTAGCGGATAATAACGATTCCATCAATGAATTGCGTGGCAATGTAAACCTCTTAAATAAAGACTTGAGAGGCGGTGTTGCGAGTGCGATTGCTCACGCTTCTGTTCCTCAATCCACCAAAGCCGGTGCTAT
This sequence comes from Neisseria sp. P0009.S008, assembly GCF_051958615.1. NCBI lineage: Bacteria > Pseudomonadati > Pseudomonadota > Betaproteobacteria > Neisseriales > Neisseriaceae > Neisseria > Neisseria sp. P0009.S008. Next base: position 179,491 of record NZ_JBQCVG010000002.1, on the reverse strand, counting down.
CGGTGTGGGCGTGGGTACCGGTTTCTATGGTGGTCAATCTGCGGTTTCTCTTGGTGTGTCCGGTGTTACCCCTAATGAAAACTGGGTGTTTAAAGCCAGCGTTTCTACCAACAGTCGTGGTAACTACGGTGTGGGTGCCGGTGCGTTTTACCAATGGTAATAAACTGTTAATTCCGAGTTAATCGGAGCATAATAAAAAAGCCATTCTGAAATAGAATGGCTTTTTTTGTTGCGATGAGGAATTATGCTAAGATTTTATCTAATGCTTTGCTGACATCTTCTACTTTTTGCGTGCCGTCTAAGCGGAAATATTGGGTGTTGCCCGCTTTGGCTTCTGCTTGGTAGTAATCCACTAATGGTTTGGTGGTGTTGTGATACACTTTTTTTGGGCGGTTTTTCAGACGGCATGAGGGTGAATATGTTATATTTACGCCTAAAAACCCAATTTTCCGGACAACATGAAACGCGCCAAACAATATCCTTTTTTATCCTTACAGCGGCAACGTTTTCATCTAAACTTTGAAAACGCTTCTTCCGCCGCCAACCTTCCGAGCGAACGCGATTTTTACCGCTGGGCGTGGTCTGCCTTAAAAAACGAATACCGCCGCGCAGACATCAGCCTGATTCTTCTGGACGAAGAAGAAGCCCGCGACTACAACCGCGACTACCGCGGCAAAGATTACGCCACCAATGTCTTGAGTTTCGCGCTCAACGAAGGCGAAATCCTGCCCGACCAGTTTTCAGACGGCCTGTATGGCGATTTGGTGATTTGTCCGCAAGTGGTTTTGAAAGAAGCCGCCGAACAAGGCAAAACACCCGAGCAGCATTTTGCCCACCTGACCATACACGGTACTTTACACCTGATGGGCCACGACCACATCGAAGACGATGAAACCGAAATAATGGAAGCCGAAGAAATCCGCCTGATGCTGGCGGCAGGCTTCCCCAACCCCTACCAAGAGGACGAATATTAAAATGGACGGTACGCAGTCGAAACCCAAATTTTTCGAACGCCTAATCTCCCGACTTGCCGGCGAGCCCGACTCCGCCGAAGACGTATTGACCCTGCTGCGCCAAGCACACGAGCAGGAAGTTTTTGACGCCGAGACACTGACCCGGCTGGAAAAAGTATTGGACTTTGCCGAGCTGGAAGTGCGCGATGCGATGATTACGCGCAGCCGCATGAACGTATTGAAAGAGAACGACAGCATCGAGCGCATCACGGCCTACGTCATCGAAACCGCCCATTCGCGTTTCCCTGTCATCGGTGAAGACAAAGACGAAGTTTTGGGTATTTTGCACGCCAAAGACCTACTCAAATATATGTTCAACCCCGAACAGTTCCACCTGCAATCCGTCTTGCGCCCTGCCGTTTTCGTTCCCGAAGGCAAATCTTTGACCGCCCTTTTAAAAGAGTTCCGCGAACAGCGTAACCACATGGCGATTGTCATCGACGAATACGGCGGCACATCCGGCTTGGTCACCTTTGAAGACATCATCGAGCAAATCGTTGGCGAAATCGAAGACGAGTTTGACGAAGACGACAGCGCCGACAACATCCATGCCGTTTCTTCCGAACGCTGGCGCATCCACGCGGCTACCGAAATCGAAGACATCAACACCTTCTTCGGTACGGAATACAGCAGCGAAGAAGCCGACACCATCGGCGGCCTGGTCATTCAAGAGTTGGGGCATCTGCCCGTACGCGGCGAAAAAGTCATCATCGGCAGCCTGCAATTTACTGTTGCACGCGCCGACAACCGCCGTCTGCACACCCTGATGGCCACACGAATTAAAGAAAACACGGATAAACCATGATTATTCTGGATCACGTCTCCAAACACTATCAAACACGCGACAAAAAGGATTTTGTCGCCGTCAAGCCGACCAGCCTCGAAATCAAACAGGGTGAAATCTTTGGCCTGATGGGCTACTCCGGCGCAGGCAAATCCACCCTGTTGCGCCTGATTAACTTATTGGAACGTCCGGATACAGGTACCGTCAGCGTGTGCGGTCAAGAACTGACCGCGCTCAACGCCACGCAACTGCGCCACGCCCGACAAAATATCGGCATGGTATTCCAACAGTTCAACCTGTTGAGCAACCGTACCGTTGCCGAAAACGTCGCTTTTCCTTTAGAAATTGCCAAATGGCCGTCTAAAAAAATCCAAGCGCGTGTTGAAGAATGTTTGGAAATCGTCGACTTGCAAGACCGTGCCAACCATTACCCGTCCCAACTTTCCGGCGGTCAAAAACAACGTGTCGGCATTGCCCGCGCGCTGGCGCCGCAACCTCAAGTCATCCTCGCCGACGAACCCACTTCCGCCCTCGACCCCGCCACTACGCGCAGCGTTTTGAAGTGTTTGGAAGACATCAACCGACGTTTCAACGTAACCATCGTCATCGTTACCCACGAAATGAGCGTTATCCGCCGCCTGTGTGACCGTGCCGCCCTCTTGGACAAAGGCCGTCTGCTGGAAATCGTTGAAGTACACGGCAACCAAATCCATGCCCAATCCGAAATCGGGCAAGAGCTGATTCGAGAGGACTAAATATGGCAGATTTAACATTTGAAAGTGCTGTTGAGACCATCGTCAGCATGAAGGGCGAAATTATCCAAGCCTTGGGCGAAACCTTTATTATGGTCGGTCTATCGACTACTTTCGCCGTTATCTTCGGTACGATTTTGGGCGTATTGCTGTTTGTGACATCAAGTCATCAGTTGCACTATAATAAACAGCTGAATTTATTTTTGGACAATCTGGTCAACCTGATGCGCGCATTCCCTTTCGTCATCCTGATGATTGCCATGATTCCTGTTACACGCGCCATCATCGGCACGACCATCGGCCCGGTTGCCGCCTCATTGGTATTGAGCGTATCCGGCCTGTTCTACTTCACCCGTCTGGTCGAGCAAAACCTGCGCGAAGTGCCCAGAGGCGTGATTGAAGCGGCCTCCGCAATGGGTGCTTCGACCATGAGCATCATCTGTAAAGTGCTTTTAAATGAGGCGCGTGCAGGTATGGTTTCCAGCATTACCGTACTGGCTATCGGCCTTCTGTCGTACAGCGCGGCAGCAGGTATGATTGGCGGCGGCGGTTTGGGCGACCTTGCCATCCGTTACGGCTACTACCGCTATCAAATGGAAGTCATCATCTTCATCGTCGCCATCCTGGTTTTACTCGTTATCCTGATTCAAGGTATCGGCAACAGATTGGCACGCAAACTGGATAAACGTTAAACAAACCAGGCCGTCTGAAATGGACTTACTATTTTTCAGACGGCCTATTATCTATTTAGAACATATTAGGATATATATTCCAAATAAATTTACAAAAAACATCCTCATATTTCCAAAATAGATTTACAATCCCTCTTTATTTTGACGGCGGCAGCTTGAGGCCGTCTGAAACCGCTTTATCATCCATCAGGAGCAAAATATGCAAATCAACACATTCTTCAAAACCCTTTCAGCCGCTACGCTGGCCATCGTACTGGCTGCCTGCGGCGGTCAAAAAGACAGCACGCCTGCTGCTTCTGCCGCTTCCTCTGCCGACAACGGCACAGAGAAAAAAGAAATCGTCTTCGGTACAACCGTCGGCGACTTCGGCGATATGGTAAAAGACCAAATCCAACCGGCTTTGGAGAAAAAAGGCTATAAAGTCAAACTAATCGAGTTCACCGACTATGTGCGCCCCAACCTTGCTTTGGCTGAAGGCGAATTGGACATCAACATCTTCCAACACAAACCTTATCTGGACGACTTCAAAAAAGAACACAAACTGGACATCGTTGAAGCCTTCCAAGTACCGACCGCACCTTTGGGCCTATACCCTGGCAAACTGAAATCTTTGGACGAAGTGAAAGACGGTGTCAGCGTTTCTGCACCTAACGACCCATCTAACTTTGCCCGTGCATTGGTTATGTTGAACGAATTGGGCTGGATTAAACTGAAAGCCGACGTTAATCCGCTGACTGCTTCTAAAAACGATATTGCCGAAAATCCGAAAAACATCCAAATCGTAGAGCTTGAAGCCGCCCAACTGCCACGCAGCCGTGCCGACGTTGACTTTGCCATCGTTAACGGCAACTACGCCATGAGCAGCGGCATGAAACTGACTGAAGCCCTGTTCCAAGAGCCAAGCTTTGCCTACGTTAACTGGTCTGCCGTCCGCACTGCCGACAAAGACAGCCAATGGCTGAAAGATGTAGCCGAAGCCTACAACTCTGACGAGTTCAAAGCCTACTCACAAAAACGCTTTGCCGGTTACAAATATCCTGCTGCATGGGGTGAAAACGCAGCTGCAGGTGCTCAAGCCGAAGCTGCTTCTACTGCTTCTGCAACCAAATAAGTAACTTTTTGAAAAAGGCCGTCTGAACATTCAGACGGCCTTTTTCTATTGATTATCTATTCCCAAAGCTTGAAACAAGTTTTTTGATTAACGCCAAATACTTACACAATTCCCTTTTTAAACCAAATCAATATGTTTTAAAAAAGTTCAATAAGGAATCATGTTTTTATTCAATATAATCAATCACTAAATGAATTATTCTACTTTTTTATAATATTCACTAGTAATGTTCCGCTTATCCTGATATTATACCGTTCATCTAAAGACATCCGGTTATCTGCATTACAGACCGTTCATCTGAATTGCTTCAAACCACTTTGTCGGATTTTCCTATAGTATGTTGTGTTTCTCCGTATCGAAGGGGTTTGAGCGGTCGAAATACCGTATTGCTTAGATATTAAAGCTTCGTGCTTTGAAATGAGTGAATTTTTGTTTTAAGTGTCGTAATCTCTTGCTAATTACTCCCAGCTGCAAGAGTTTCAGGGTTGCCCCCTTGGGCAGCCCTTCTTTTTTATCTTCCATTTTTTCAGCAATCAAGCCTTCCCTGCCCTATACACATAGTCAAAATCGCAGGCAAGGCCGCCCTTCTCCTCAACTTCCAATCTTTTTCAATTTATTATTCGGCATCACCAGCCAAACCTGTGCCTTTTTAACTTGAGCCGCAGTACGGATGGCCGCCTCATCCATAATGGAGAACGCTGTAGAAAAGGCATCGGCAACCGCCGCACTCTCCGCCATGACGCTCATGCTTTTATAACGCGGTTGGCTTCCGCCTGTACGCGGATCAAAAAGATGGGTAAATTTGGCAGCTTCGTCCATTACCGTGCCATAGCCGCCCGATGTGGCAAAGGCTTGGTTTTTCATGGCAATGGTGGTCAGGATTTGGTCTTCTTGGTCAGGATTGCGAATGCTGACATTCCACTCGCGCTGGTTGGCATTATCAAAGCCGTAAATCTCCCCCATATCAATCAATGCTTGGGTAACGCCTTGCTGCTTTAATAATTCGACTACTTTATCAGTGATATAACCCTGCGCAATGCCGTTGAGCGACAAGCCCATGCCTTTTTGGGCAAAACGGATTTCTTTGGTATCAAAATCGACTTTGTTGAAATCCACTAATTTGAGCGTGTCTTTGATACTGCGTGCGGATGGTAGCGTTTCGGTTTTGGGGTTTCGCCTGAAATGGTCAGCATACAGATTCCACAAAGGCTGAATGCTGGGATCAAATGCACCCTGTGTCAGCTGATGAATATCTCGACTGATGCTGAGCAGCTGCAAAAAATCGGATGGCGGATTTTTCAGACGGCCTTCTCGGTTTAAACGGCTGATCAGGCTGTCATCCCGATACAGGCTGAAGATTTTTTCCAATCGTGAAACTTCCGCCAATACTTTGTTGACCAATATTTCCGCCTGCTTGCGCTCAACGCCGAACAAACGCAACTCTGCACCCGAACCCAATGCAATGCCTCTCCAAATAACTGGCTGCTCTTCTTGATTCGGGCTAGCCGAATGAGTCGGCTGATTAGTTTTGCGGCTAATGGCAAAGGGAATACCGACACCAGCGGCAAGTGTGGCGGCGATGGTAAGGAAACGGCGGCGCGTTAAAGGGGTGGACATAAAGTATTCCTTAGATTTTTATCTTTATATTGAAAGCCGCATTCATTAAATCATCAATCGGCAGCTTCCAACACAAAGGCCGTCTGAAACTGTTTCAGACGGCCTTTTATTGATTGTTTTATTTAAAAATGTATTCGTCGGGCATCTCTGCAAAACCGACTACTCTGCCGCCTTTTTCTTTGGCGAATTTTTCAGCCTGAGCCTTGTCGGCAAACGGAAGCGCGTCTTCCGCACCCATGCCGCCGATAAAGCTGCTTTCGATAACGTAATAGGCTTTTTTCGCATCTATCCATTCGGCGTCGGCATTGGGTTTTTCCCAATCTTTGACTTTGCCCATATCGGTAACATAGATGGCATTAATGCCTTTAGGCTCTTCAGGCAGCTTGGTGTAGCCGAACATCTGCTTGATGGTGGAAAACCAAACCGGTTTGTCAGGTTTGCCGTTCAAGAAGATTTGCGCTTTAGGACCGTTGTGTTCGGTCAAATTCATGCTGCAGTAATGACCGACTGCGCTGTCGCTGATTTGTTGGGGTGCAGGCGGAGGAGTATTTTCCTGTTTGCTACAAGCAGATAAAGCAAGGATGGTGAATGCTGTAAATAATATTTTTCTCATATTTGTCTCTTTCCGAAAATCCAGGCGGCTAAGACCAAGGGAATGATAACCCATAATACCTGCGCCGTCAGCAAAACCGGCATAGTCAGGCTGATTTGATCGCTCAAACCGGCCATACCTGCGTACATGGCGGTGTTTTCATAACCGGTCAGGTTGAGCAGACGGTAAATGTCGGAAGGATTGAACAAGAGAATGGTTTCTACAACAGGTGCGGTAATGACTTGTTCAGTATCGGCAACCAAAATACCCAAAAGCGCCATATCGAAAATCACCACAAAAAACAGCCATACGCCGATGGCGATACCGGCGGCGGTGCCGCGTTCTTTCACTTTCGCGCTGATGAGGTAGCCCATGGACAGGAATGCCGCGCCCAAAATGACGCTGGCGGCAATCAGGAGGGCGAAGGGTTTCCATGCGGCGATGTCGAAGCTGCCGTTGGCGAGTTGGAGCGTGATGCCAGCGATTCCGTAGCCTGCGGTGGTGGCAAGGGCGAGGATGATGAGGTGTCCGATGAATTTTCCGGCAAGGATTTGGTTGCGGGAAACGGGGTAGCTCAACAGCAGCGCCATAGTGCCGCGTTCGATTTCGCCGATGAGGGAATCGTAGGAGAGGAGCATGGCGATGAGCGGGATCAGGAAGATGGACAGGCTGGAGAGGCTGACAACGGTAACGGTCAACGGATCGACTTTAACCGAGCCTGTGGGCGAGCTGCCGAGGAAGCCCAATGAGAGGGCGAGGGCGGCGAGCAGGACGGAGGCGGCGAGTACCCAGCGGTTGCGCAGGCTGTCGCGGACTTCTTTGCCGGTAATAATCCAAACGGGGTTCATACGTCTTCCCTTTTTAAGAATTGTGCGTACATATCGTCAAGTGTCGGGGTATGGATATCGATATAGGCAAGGTTGCCCAAATCGCCCAATTCGCTCAAAAGTCCCATACGCTCTTCGGCTTTACATTGCGCTTTATACGACAGGCCGTCTGAAAGCGGCTGCCAACGCTCGCTCAACTGACGCGCTTCTTTCAATCGGACATTGACGGTCAACGGCAAACCACTTTGGACATGCAGCTCATCCATGCTGCCATCGGCAACTTTCACGCCGTTTTTCATGACGATAATGCGGTCGGCGTGGCCATCGAGTTCGGCAAGCGCGTGCGTGCTGAGCAATACGGTTGCACCGCGGCCATTCAGTTCGCGCACGACTTCATAAAACATTTGGCGTGAAGCCGGGTCAAGGCCAGTGGTCGGTTCGTCAAACAATAAGACTTTAGGCTCGCCCAACAAGGCTTGTGCCAAAGCGAGACGCTGGCGCATACCTTTGGAGTAAGTGCCGACACGGCGGCGTGCCGCTTGAGAAATACCGACGCGTTCCAACAACTCACGGTTTTTACTCAAGGGCTGTTTTTTCAGCTTGGCATAGAAATCCATGGTTTCAATGCCGGTCAATGAAGGATGAAGCGCGACGGTTTCAGGCAGGTAGCCGATTTGGCTGCGAAGCAGTGCGCCTGTCTTGCTGCCGGTACGCTCGCCCAGCAACATGACTTCGCCTTCGGTCGGTGTAATCAGGCCGAGTATCAGCTTCATGATGGTGGATTTGCCTGCACCGTTATGCCCTGCCATGCCGACGCTTTCGCCTGCTTTGAGGACTAAATCGACTTGGTTGACGGCTTTTTGACTGCCGAATTGTTTGGTCACGTTTCTTAATTCGACGTGGTTGGTCATGAATAATTCCTTTGTGCCGTTTCAGACGGCCTCATTCAAAAGGCCGTCTGAAAACATGTTTAATTCAAAGATCCGTTTTCGGCATTACTCCAATTGGATTGGCGCGTATTGGCTTCGTGCAACAGCTCATCCTTCATGGCTTCGTATTTGGTACTTGTTTTGTTGCTGATCGGTTTCATCAATGGCTTACTGTCGATGACGCCGCCCGGCAAAATAGCGGGGAACTGTGATTGCGCCCATTTGACAATACTGACGGCAGGACTGTTCATCAGCAAACGGGACACGGGAGCGCGCCAAATGATTTGATCGATGATGCCGTTCGGTCGATAGGCGTTGTCGCCAAAACCATCGCCATCAAGATCGAATGCGCTGTTGTCGCTCCAATAATTGCCTCGTCCGCCCTCTCCCCAATCAAGGAAACGGGTGCTGACGTATTTGACTTGGCTTTCGTTGTTGATAAACGAATTATTGAACAGGCTTGTGCCTTCAATGGCCGCGGTAAAGTGAATACCGATTTGACAGTTTTCAAAATGGTTGTCAAAAATTTTATTGAAGTTGGCGTTATAGGCGAATACGCATTTACCGGCTTTGTTGATAATATTGTCGTTAATATCGGAATAGTTGACGTAATTGAGCATGATACCTTGGTCACGGCTGCCCACGGCGATATTGCCATACACTTTAAGACGCTCTGAGAACATCAACACATAGCCCATATTGTTGCCAACGGAGATGTTGTTGCTAACCTCGCTGTCGTTGGTGTACATATAATGTACTGCAAAACGCAAATCGCTGAAACGATTGCCTTTATAGGTATTGTTTGTACTGGTATTGGAGAAAATACCGTCACGGCCTTTGGAAATATCGTTGTCGACTACTTGCGCACCCGGCGCATTCCAAACCGTTACGCCATTACCGCGCTCATTCACGCGCAATGTAGCTTCCCCGACAATCTTATTTTCGCGCACCATCGATTCTGCCGCTCCATGGATGTACACGCCGACAGAGTTGTCCAAGACATTATTGTGTTCAATCAATGCACGCGGAGCCGTTTCCTCAAGATAAATCCCTGCATCCATGGCCGGCAGGCTCAAGCCTGAATTGGAAACAGTCAGATTACGCAGGGTCACGTCAGGTGCATGAACGGCAATGGTACGCCCGCTCCTGTCGCCAATAATCTTGGCGGAGCGGTCGGCCGGGCCTTCAATGGTAATCGGTTTGTCGATATAAAGTTTGGTCTTGTATGTACCGGAGGCAAGCTTGAGCGTATCGCCGGCTTGGGCGCGCGCTAAAGCATCATTGAGATTGTCTTGTGCGGATACGTTGATGACTGCGGCAAAGGCCGTCTGAACCATACTGCCCAACAGCAATACGAATGCGGCACGTTGCCATTTGGAACGATGGGATGGTGTATGCGTCATAATCATATCTCAATTTCAGACGGCCTGTTTCCTACATGATAAACATATGCAGAAACAGGTATTTTGATGTTATAGCAAAGCTGTCTGATGATGGTTTATATTTCATTGACATATTGACTGACAAACAGCTTTGCTATAAAGGCCGTCTGAAAGAATGTCTTTTCAGACGGCCTAAAGGATTAAATCATCAAACCAAAATTATTTTGGTTTAACAATCATTTGGCCTGACATTTCCATGTGCAATGCGTGGCAGAACCATTGGCAGTAGTACCAGTGTACGCCTGGACGGACTGCTTTGAAGGTTACAGAAGATGTCGCTTGCGGGCTAATCTCCATAGCGATACCGTAGCCTTCCAAAGTGAAGCCGTGAGTCAAGTCCTCAATAGTCTCAACGTTGGTCACGTATACGGTCACTTCGTCGCCTTGGTTCACTTCAAATTGAGGGATACTGAATGCAGGCGCAACGGCAGTCATGTACACGCGTACTTTGTTGCCTTCGCGTACGACTTTAGCGGCTTTTTCCAACTCAACGCCGTCTTTTTGCGCTTGTTCCAAAGCATCTTTCCAAAACCATGGGTCTTTGCGGTCCCAAGTTTTGCTTGGGTTCACTTTGGAAGCGGAAACCAGACAGAAGTCGTGCGGTTCTGCAAAAGTCGGGTTGTCGTGAACCAGACGCATTTCATCGCCGGAGATGTCGATCAATTGGTCACACTCAGGTTTCAGAGGACCTGCGTTCAGGAAGCGGTCTTTGGAGAATTTGTTCAAAGACACCAACCATTTACCGTCGGCTTCTTTGGTTTCGCCCATGGTAGTGTGGTTGTGACCAGGTTGATAGTGAACGTCCAGTTTTTGTTTGATCGGATCGATTTTCTCGCCTTTGTAGGCTTTAATCGCATCGTCGATGTTCCATTTCACCATTTGGCTGTCGATAAACAATGTTGTATAAGCATTGCCGCGACCGTCAAATGCAGTGTGTAAAGGGCCAAGACCCAGTTGAGGCTCAGCTACGACAACATCGCGCTCTTTGATTTTGCCTGCAAACAAATCGTCCAGTTTGCTGACATCCAATACGGTAACGGTTGGAGACAGTTTACCGTTGAGCATGATGTATTTGCCGTCAGGGCTTGCGTTACAGCCGTGAGGAGAGTTAGGCACAGGGATGTAGCGGGTGTATGGAGAGTTGGCTTCTGCACGGCCGTCCAACATTTTCACGCCGTTAACTTCTTTGAAGTCGCCTTTTTTGATGCCTTCTTCGATAGCAGCCAGGTTAAATACTACACACCAGTCTTGCTCGTTAGAAGAAGCACCTTGTACAGTCAGAGCGCGCTCAGAGTTATAGCAGGTAGAGAAAGAGTATTTACCTTGGTAGTCGGCATCGCCGTTGTCCAAGTTACCGTCTACCAAAACTTGCCATGCGATCTCCATGGTTTCGCCGTCAATTGCGGTATAAACGGCATTCCAAGTTTTAGGATCATCCCATTTGCCTACGCCGTCAACAGGAACGATATGCTCGCCGTTGGCAAAAACGTAACCGGTTTTCGGATAACGTTGCGGACGCAGGCCGTGGATACCTGAAGCATTAGGAATATCAATGATTTTATCGGTTTTCATCACATCCAAGCGGATACGGCAAACACGGGTGTTTGCTTTATCGTTGGCGTAAGCATAACGGCCATCGTAAGTTTGGTCGGTGAAAGACAAGTGTGGGTGGTGCAAGTCGCCGTTAGGGTAGCAACGCAAACCGCTGTCTTGTAAGAATTTACGGGTTTCTTCGGTAATATTTCCGTTAAGGACTTTCAAGCTCTCATTGGTACGACCCCAACCGGTAGCGCTGTCCATATTGAATACAGGGATACGCATCAGTTCGCGCATAGACGGCAAACCGATCAAGCGCATTTCGCCTGATTGACCGCCTGAGAGGAAACCGTAGTATTGGTCAAGTTCACCTGGACCCACTTCGGAAGTCATTTTGCCCGGCTCGGCAGAATGAGCAGCTGCTTTTTCAGCAGGAGCTGCGCCAGAAGCGGCAGCTTTGTCACCCTCACCGTTAGAGCAACCGGCCAAGCCCAACAAACCGGCACCGGCAATACCTGCACCGGAAGCAGCGGCAGTACCTAAGAATGAACGACGGCTTAAGCCGTTTTGTTCTAATTTTTCGTCTGACATACGACACTCCTTGGATAAAATCCGGCGGCCGATTTTTTTCAGACGGCCTACCGATGAAAAAATTTCTAAGTCGGGCTGCCGATACAGCCCTCTTTTTTTTATAAATAACTACTTATCAACACTAATTGCCGATTCTTTTTTAACAAACTGAACAACTTGTTCTTGAGCATTTTTCGTTGCTGCCGCATCGTGCTGCTCAGATTTTGCCGCCGCTTGTTTTTGTTTTTTCTTATTCGTTGCCACTACTTGAGGACAACGTGTATCGTGGTGATACATTACCTGGCAATGCAGGCATTGGATACATTCGTTCGGATGAATATCGCCTTCTGGTGCAATGGCCTGAACCGGACATTCATGTGTACAAATCTGACAAGGGTTGCCACACATTTTATAGCGGCGCAGCCAGTCAAACACACGGAAGCGACCCGGCAATGCGATACCCGCACCCAAAGGACACAGATAACGACAGAAGAAACGTTCGATAAACAAACCGGCAATCAGCAAAGCTGCAGCAAACAATACAAACCACCATTCGCGCATAAACTTCAGAATAATTGCGGTTTTGAAAGGTTCAACTTCTGCAAATTTTTCAGCAGTACCCAAATCGTACAGGGAAATAGCCAGCAAACCGAAGAAGATAACGTATTTAATGGCTGTCAGGCGCGTATGCAACAAATGTGGCACAGTAATTTGTTTTACGCCCAGTTTTTTAGCAACGCGATTGGTCAACTCCTGCAATGAACCGAAAGGACACAGCCAGCCGCAGAACGTACCCCTGTTCCACAACAGCATGGTCGCCGCTGTAAAGAGCCACAGAATGAACACCAGCGGATCCATCAGGAAAAATTCCCAGTGGAACTCAGTCAAAATTGCGGAGAACAAGGTCAGCGTATTGACAACCGATAATTGTGCTTGCGCATACCAACCAATATAAACCAAGGTAAATGTCAAGAAGCATAGGCGGAAACGGTCATACCATTTTTCGTAACGTACAATCCAGTCTTGGAATAGGAATACCAACAGGAGAATTGTCAAAGCAATACCGACAACAATAATTTGGCCTTGTTTAGCTTTCCAAACCTGTTTCCAAAGTTGGTTGGAAACACCATCATCACCGGCAGTCGCATCTTCGGCAATACCCGTACTTTCAGAAGCTGAAGCTACAGCCGCAACTTGCTCAACCGGCGCGCTGATTTCAACAGGTGGTGCTTTTGGATCATCGACATAGTAGCCTTTTGGCAATTCGTAATCCAAATCTGCAGTTACGAAAGCTTTATCGTTAACGCTCAACACACGTTGAATCATCAGTTGTAAACGCCATGGCTCGGCAGCATCAAATTCCACACCTTCAGGGATAGTAAACCAAGAAACCTCTTTAAATGCAGGCGCACCTTCCGCTGCCAAAGCAACCACACGCTCATGTTGTGCATCGGTAAAACGGAAGCTGGTATCGCCCTGAATCATTTCGATACGGTCAAAGATACCGCCACGCACATAGCCTGAGCCCTTCCAAGAGTATCGGCCTTCACCGGCAACCATAATTGCCTGTTGACCTGGTTGCAAACGTTTTTGCAGATTATTCCAACCTGCCTCACCTAAAAGGCTTTTACCGATAGAAGGTTGGCTGACCAAAGCGACATATAAATCAACGAATGTATCGTTACCATCACCCTGCTCTGCATGATCTGCAACACCGGCTTTACCGCCTTTTTCAAATAATTTGTTGATATCATCAACAGAAATATGCAGATGACCAACAGCTTTTTGTTCTAACAACGCATTCCAAGACTGAATGTCTTGTTTATCAGGATTCACAGCACGACGGGGACGGGTTTGAACCGCAGGCTCATTTGCAGCCTGCTCACCAGAAGCGGTAGCAGCACCGGCTTGAGTCGCTTTATCAGTACCCAAATGATATTGATGAATAACCGATTTGACAGAACGCTGAATACTGTCGTTAATCACCATCAACGTTACAGTCGCACCACTGATGATATCCGCGGGAGCCACGCCAGGCTGCGGAGGATTTTTAATAAAATTTAAGCCAATATATTTATCAATGAATTTATCGACTCGGGATTGCGGAATACCGATCAGCATAATTGGTTCATGGTGCTCAACCAATTTTGCTCCCGCAATAGTGCCATCATTGGCCAATGCGATCATCGTATCAATCGGCTTACTCGAATAACCGCGCGTATTAACCACGTCAGTCGTGATATAAACCAGACCAAGCTGCTCTTCGCCTTTATATACACGAGCAACCAAAGGCTTACCTTCAGGTTTGCCGTAGCGATCAGCACCAGGAAAAATTTCAGAAGGCTGAATTTTTGCCAAGAAATCAGGCAAGCGCTCCGCGTAAGCAGGCAGGCTTACTATCATCATAGAAAACACAGCAAAAAGCACAAGGATTCGTTTCCAAATGCCACTTAAGCACTTCATTTCAAGACAGGACATGGCTATTCCCGATATATCGATACTCTAAACACTAATATTATATGAATCATCTATCGGCAATAATTTGATTAAAATCAAATTTACAAATCTTAAAACCAAATTCTACATGCTAATAATACTTTAGAACTATAAAAATAAATCTTTTATTAGTAGACATGAAATATAGGAAAATCAACTTAATCCAATGACCATCTTTATATCGTTAACTTATTTATAATAATACTCAAAACAATTCCTGAAATTTCATTTAGCATATATTGAATAAAATATAACCTGACTTGAATTTTCATAGGCCGTCTGAAAACGAATATCGAAGATACTTTAACCTGCCCCTGCAATGACAAAATACATTTCTTGCAAAAACAAAAAGAGCCTGTATAAAACAGGCTCTTTTTCAGACTAATCTTAAGTCAGATTAGAATTTGTGACGCAGGCCAACAGTACCAGCAGTTTTCTCGTATTTATTGTCGCCTTTACCTTCTTTCAACCAACCGGCAGACAGCAAGGCAGAAGTGCGTTTAGAGAAGTCGTAGTCGGCACCAACGATAACTTGGTTGTAAACGCTGTTCTCTTGTTTCACGCCTTCTTCTTTAGCTTTGAAACCGTGAGCGTAAGAAACACGAGGAGTTACGTTACCGAAGCGGTAAGCCGCAGTTGCACCAACTTCAACACGTTCGTTTTTCTTAGCATTTGCGACATCTTTTTTGAAGCCTTCGTATTGACCTACAACAGCAACCATCAGGTTGTCAGCATCGTAACCAGCAGTCAGACGGTGTGCTTGGTGATCTTTGTAAGTACCAGCAGTCAAGGTAGTGTTGCCGTTGAATGTATCCAAGTAGCCAGCATCCAAGACAGCATGTTTAGCGAAAGAACCAGCGTAGCGACCGAAGAAGCCAGAGTTTTCGTAGTTCAGACCCAAATCGTAAGATTCACGGCTTTTCACAGCGTGATCGTATTTATCGCTAGGATTAGCATTGTCGCGAGGTTGGTATTGTACGCTTGCGCTGAAACCACCAAACACAGGAGTATCGTAACGTACAGATACTTTGCGACCATCTACACGTTTGATTTTACCAAGTTGCAGAGTGTCTGCGTTAGCATCACTAGACTCCCAAGGGTCGAAGCTGTCGCTGCTTTCGTTCAGAGCAGTATCCAAGTTACCGACACGAACTTTACCGAAACCACCTTCCAAACCCAAGAAAGATTCACGGTTTGCGAAACCAGAGTCACCACCGGCGATAGAAGTTCTTTGTTCAACTTGCCAGATAGCATTCAGGTTGCTACCCAAGTGTTCGTGGCCTTTGAAACCGATACGAGAGCCGAAGTCAGCAATCTCAGTAGCAGTTTTAGAAGAAGTCTTACCCTCTTTTACTTTAGAAACTTCCACGCCAGCTTTGATTTGACCGTACAGAGTTACATCAGCCATAGCTGCAACAGGCAAAGCCGCCAGAGTCAGGGCAATCAGGGATTTTTTCATTGCTGTATTCCTTTTCTATTGTGAAGAAATAACTTAAGCAGACCGGATAATCCGCTTAGGCTTACTTTATCGCTGGAATCAGCGATTCCATGACTGTCACTATAATTGTTCCTCTCTAAAAAAACAAACTTTATTCAACTCCCCCCACTACCGCAGAAACCAAATAAAGGTAGAGACAACCCCAAAAGTAGAAATTTATTATTTAAAATCAATGATCAATTTATTCAAAACCAACTGTGCATTTTTACAACACTTTATTAATTTACACATCAATCACGCTATTTTGTTGCTTTTATACCAACAATCCGCAGTTAGGCCGTCTGAAAATCATTACCTAGAACGCTCATCCACTCGGGCAAAGATAGCTGCGTCACTCCAAACTCATCAGGATAGTCAACACCTGTTAAATACAGACCATCAGACATAAAAGTTGGCGGAGCCTTCAATCTACTTTTGGCATGAAAGACCGACTCAAACTCATCCACACTGATTCTGCCACTACCCACATACACCAAAGCACCCATAATATTGCGCACCATATGATGCAAGAATGCATTTCCATGCAAATCAAGGCACAGATAGCGAGAAGTTCCACTAATCTTTGTACTATATAGTGTCTTTATAGGAGACTTCGCCTGACATTCAGCCGCTCGAAAGCTAGAAAAGTCATGTTCTCCCTCCAATAAGGCAGCAGCCTGCCTCATCAGATTCAAATCTAATTTCAAATGTGTCCACCCTACTCTGCCAACCAATAATGGAGAACGAACCGGTGAAGACTCCAATAAATAACGATAATGGCGACCATAAGCATCAAATCGGGCATGAAAATGAGATGCAACTTTTTGCGCAAGTAACACAGCAACACCATCAGGCAAATGCGCATTGACACCCCGCACCCATGCTTGCTCAGGACGACTTACTGATGTATCAAAATGCACTACCTGGGCAGTTGCATGCACACCTGTATCCGTCCTTCCCGCAACAATAGTATTAATTTGCTCCCCTGCTATTGAAGACAAGGCCTGCTCTAAGGCCGTCTGAACAGTTGGCAAATCTCCAGCCTGTTTTTGCCAACCATAAAAACGGCTACCGTCATAAGAGAGGGTCAAAGCCCAACGCTGCATCAGATGCCCTGTTGTATTTGCTTGTTCAGTCATTTCTTATACTTCTTGTAAATTGATATTGTTGCCTACACTCAGGTAACCAATATTAAAAAGGCGTGATCAACACACGCCTCTCATGTATTTCAGACGGCCTTTATCTTCAACCATCATATAAAGCTGAAATCTTACCCAACCAATCATAGACTCAGACAAAATCTTGCTTTTTAATTTACCATAAAAAAGATGCCGTCTGAAACGGCATCTTCATTTGACTGGCACTTATGCGCCAAGTTCTTTCATCAATTTTTGGGCTTTATGCAGAATATCGCCTTCAGCCTCTTCAATCAGCCCTTGCAATGTTTCTCGAGCCGCTTCAGGATCACCGATTTCGATATACATCTTAGCCAAATCATATTTGGCTTCAAGCGGTGCAGTCATGCCGACTGATTCTGAAACAAAGCCTCTTTCACTATTGCTTTTATCGGCAGCCACTGAAACATCTTCAGCTCCCCATTCCAATGCACCTTCTTCAATCACAAACTCAGAAGCAGCTTCTTCTTTCTCTACTTCTTCTTTGATTTCTTGAATTTGCAAGTCTTGATCTTGCTTGACATCGAATGGCAGCACATGGCTGTCTGAAACTTCAGGGGTTTCTACCGTAAACTCGAGTGGCTCTTCATTTCTTGACTCGGAGACTTTTTTCTCTGCCGCCAAATCAAACTCAGCAAATGTATTTACCTGCTCTTCTTTACGTTCCGGCATAACAACCGATACCGGTTGATACGGATTTTCTGGTTCAGGCTCGTACACGCTTTCTGTTGATTCGATACTATCCCAATCAGCATGGCGGCGTTGCTCTGTCTCAACATCATGCGTTACTGCACCTGAAAGAATACCTGCCTGACTATTGTCAATCTTACCCAAATCAAGTTTGACATCATCGATATTGGAAGATTCTTCTACTTCATTGATAACCACATCATCTTCGAAATCATCTTCGATAAACAGACCGTCTTGAGTTTTTTCAGACGGCGTTACTTTAGTTGCAGCAACCGCAGCAGCTGAAGCAGCAACATTTTTCTGTACAACCTTCTCTTCATCCTTACGGCTTACAGGTGCTTCTTCCAGCTCGTCATTACGTTTACCGGCAGCTTTCAACAACAACCAAGCAGCAATAAGGGCTGCACCGCCTGCCAATAACCATTTCCATAAATTGCCGTCTGATTCGCTTTCTGTTTGCTCCGCGACAGAATCCGTGGTTGCAACAGGCTCAGAAGCCACTACATTCTCTTGAGCATCAGAAGCCATAGCTTCTTGACCATCAGATGCAGGAACAGTCGATGCAGCATTTTCATTGACAGCTGCAGATGCTGCTTGTTCTGTTTGTTCAGCCGAAGCTTGTTTCACTTCTTCCTGTTGCTGTGTATTTACGCCAGCATCTTTAACCTGGGCTTCAGTTTGAGCCTCAGGCTGAACAACAGGTTTTTCTGTTTTAGTTTCTGTTGCATTGGCGGTTTCATTGCCTTTCTCTGCCGCTGTATTGGTTTTAACAGGAGCAGAAGCAGCCAAGCGTTGCAATTCGCTACGGTTTGGAATATTCAGCACTTTACCTGCCAACATACGGTTGGCATTATTATCAATAAACACATCCGGATTGGCATTTACCAAAGCCTGAATGGTTTGATCCAGGGTCATACCTTGCGGACGGATGCTGGACGCGATGGCAATCAGGGTTTCACCCGTACGCACCAAATGCTGTCTGCCTGAACGTGCAGCCGTGTCGTTTTTAGCAGAGGCCGTCTGAACTTGTTTTTTCTCAGCCTTGCGCTGTACACCCTTACGCGCTTGAGCTGCCTGATTACCTGCTGCTTTATTGTTTTTAGTTGCAGGCTGTTGGGCATTGCGTGTCGGCTCGGAAGATTGAGATTCAGTGGCCGGACGGATACGAACAGATGCAGCATCTTTAGAATCATATCCGGCCGGATCGATAATAGCGGTGTACTCACGCGATTGCGCGCCAACACCTACTTGGAAAACCAAAACAGGATCTTTGATGGCTTTAGAAGAGCGGATGGTAACGACTGCCTTATCGCCTGATTTGCGTACCGCTGCGCGCAAATTGCCATTTGAAATAGTGGCCTTACCGCCATTAAGCAGAGCCTGAGCTTCCTCGCCAGTTACAGTGATACTGCCTGTAAAAGGCTCACCCAAATGAGATTGAACATTCAAGCCGCCCAAACCTGCAGAGGCACTGAGCGATGTCATTAAAGCGATAGAAGCTGTAATTAATTTAATATTGTGATGTTTTTTCAAAACTGATCCCCTGTTCGGAAATTATGGTACTAACCAATGTGCACGCATTTAACCATATATTTACTAGATATTACGTCATGATATATTTTTAACCCATTCCTGCCAAGCAATAGAGGCTATTCAGCCTAAAATTCCTTAGCAAATCTATTACTTTTGCATGCTTGTGTTTCTTTTTTACAAATTTCACCAACCCAAAACAAATATTTCATATAAATATGTGCGATATTAAAGTCATGGTAAAACGTGCAAAAAAACACATCTCCCTGTATGATTAGCATTTACTCAATTAGTTTCATCATTAATATATGAAAATTTTGAGCGACTTATTCGCCGTATTCTTATTTTTCATCACATACATCATCACCAAAGACATGATTGCCGCAACAACTGTTGCGGTTATCGTCGGTATTGCCCAAGCTGCGCTGACCTTTTGGAAACACCGTAAGCTGGACACCATGCAATGGGTCAGCCTGATTTTGATTGTCTTTTTTGGCGGTGCAACGATTCTGCTGAAAGACAACCGCTTTATCATGTGGAAACCAACCGTTCTGTTTTGGATCGGCGCGATCGTCATGCTGTTCAGCCACCTGGCCGGTAAAAACGGGCTTAAAGCCGTCATGGGCAAAGAAATGCAGCTCCCTGATTTTGTATGGACACGCCTGACTTATGCATGGATTGGCTTCCTAATTTTTATGGGTGCGGCCAACCTCTTTGTCTTTACGTATTTTCCAGACCAATGGGTCAATTACAAACTGTTCGGCACATTGGGCTTCACAATCATTTTTTCCATCGCACAGGGTATGTATCTGATGCGTTTCCAGTCTAAGGAGGATCAATAATGGAATATTTCATGCTTTTGGCCACTGATGCCGAAGATGTCCACGAAGCACGCATGGCAGCACGCCCTGCTCATTTGGCACGCTTGGAAGAATTGAAAGCGCAAGGCCGTCTGCTGACTGCCGGCCCCAATCCTCTACCAGATAATCCGGAACGTGTTTCCGGCAGCCTGATTGTGGCTCAATTTGAATCTTTGGACGCTGCACAAGAATGGGCAGAACAAGACCCTTACGTTGATGCCGGCGTATACGCAGAAGTATTGATTAAACCCTTTAAAGCCGTGTTCAAATGAGCAATATTCGTCAAATTATTGAGGAACGCCTGCGAACGCTTGAGCCTGAGTTCTTCGATTTTGAAGATGAAAGCCATCTGCATGCCGGCCATGCCGGTAATAAAGGCGGCGGGCATTACGCCATAGTGGTGGTCAGCAACGCATTTGAAAACATTGGCCGCCTCCAGCGACAACGTATGATTAAGCAGCTTTTGCAGGACTTGTTTTCAGACGGCCTGATTCATGCACTCAGTATCAAAGCGGCCACACCGGACGAATACTTCCATTAAGATTACTGCCAAACTTTGATTTCCAATCATTAATTTAAAAGAGAAATACGATGAAAAAAACCTACTTTGCTTCAGCCTTGATGCTTGCTCTGACTTCCGGCACCCTGTTTGCCCAAACTTTGGTGACCGTCAACGGTCAAGCCATTGACAGCAGCGTTATCGATGACCAAGTTGCTTCCGTACGCGCCAGCAACCCGAACGTTCAAGACACTCCTGAATTGCGTCAAATGCTGACTGAACGCCAAATTATCAGCACTGTTGTTACCCAAGAAGCCAAAAAATTAAAACTGGATCAAAGCGCTGAATTCAAAACAGCATTGGAGCAAGCGCGTGCCGATGCCGCCAAGCAAGGTGCAGATAAAAAAGCCACCTTCAAAACCGAATGGGCAGCTTTCGAAAATGATTTGCTAGGCCAAGCTTTCGCGGCGCATATCGTCCGTCAATATCCTGTTCAAGAAAAAGATGTCAAAGCCGCTTACAACGACTTCAGCAACTTCTACAAAGGTACTCAGGAAGTCCAACTGGGCGAAATCGTGACCGACAGCAGCAGCAATGCCCAAAAAGCCATTGCCGATTTGGATGCGAAAAAAAGCTTTGTTTCGGTATTGAACCAATACTCAATTGACGAAGCGGCCAAAAAAGCCGGCGGCATCCCTAAAGCTTATATTCCGCTTAAAGATTTGCAAGAATCAGCGCCTCCGCTTTACGCTGCTGTCAAAGACCTGAAAAAAGGTGCACACACTAAAACGCCACTGCAAAACGGTAATTTGTACGCCGTTTTCTATGTCAATGACCGTCGTAACGTTACCGTACCTTCTTATGAAGCATCGAAAAACGAGATTGGCAGCGACTTACAGGCAGCCCGTGTTGATGCGGCCATTCAATCATTGCTGAAAAAAGCCAGCATCAAAGTCAACAAATAATATAACGTGCCCGCCGTGATAACGGCGGGCAATAAGGAACTCACATGAACATCAAGCCCAAAACTGCCGTTTTGGCTATCCTCGCCCTATCGACCGTCGGCTTGGCAACCGCCAAAGCACCTGAAATCGATCCTGCACGTATCGACAGCATGGTCGCCGAAGTATTAAGACAGGCCGATCAACATCCCAACCAGACTGCCAAACCCGATGGTCAGGCAATCCGCAAAGATGTGGTTACACGTTTGCAGACTTTGGAAGTTTTGAAAAATGAAGCCATCAAGGCTGGTTTGGATAAAGATGCAGAAGTACAGAATCAGTTTAAAAATGTGGAAGCTGAGTTTTATGCCAACCAATACGCTGCTTATCTAGAACGTCAAACCGCGGTTGACGATGCCGAATTGCGCCGTTTCTACGACCAGCAAACACGCATCATCAAGCTGCAACAAGTCAGCTTTGCTTCAGCCGAAGAAGTCCGCGCAGCGCAAGAACTGCTGCTCAAAGGCTTGTCATTTGAAGAGCTGATGAAACGCTATCCCAACCCCGAACAAGAGTTCGACGGCTTCATCTCTCCGCAGCAGCTTTCGCCTCAACTGGCTACCGCTTTTGCCGACATGAACCGAGGTGATGTAACGCATGAGCCGATTCAGATGGGAAACCGTTTTCATCTGTTTAAACTCAGCGCCGTAGAGCGTAATCCTAATGCCGAACCTTTCGAACTGGTACGCAATCAGATTGCCCAAGCTGTCAAACGACAAAAAGTCGAGAATCAGATCGAACGTATCTTGAAAGAAAACGGCATTAATCCGTAAATTAATTCAATGGTTTCAGGCCGTCTGAAACTATATTTGAACTCAGAGGGCGTATCTTACGCCCTTTTTTACAACTCCTTTTATTCACACAAGATTATGCGCGCTGTTATCCAAAAAGTTACCCAAGCCAAAGTTGACGTTTTGTCCGAAAACTCCTGCGAAACCTGTGGCGAAATCAACAACGGATTTATGATATTGCTCGGCGTTACCCACACCGATACAGAAGCAGACGCCAAATACATTGCGGATAAAACCGCCAACCTGCGTATCTTTGAAGACGAAAACGGCAAATTAAATTTATCGCTCAAAGATGTCGGCGGCTCGATATTACTGGTTTCCCAGTTTACCCTTTACGCCGATGCGCGTAGCGGCCGCCGCCCTTCTTTCTCCAATGCTGCGCCTGCAGAACAAGCGGATAAGCTTTATCAATACACCGCACAACTTCTACGCGAACATGGATTGACTGTCGAAACCGGCAGATTCCAAACCCATATGCAGGTTTCCCTTTGCAATGACGGGCCGGTTACCTTATTGCTTGACTCGCAAAAAACATTCTAAACCCCATCAAAAAAGGCCGTCTGAAATATTTCAGACGGCCTTTCCATTTCTGATCATTACTAAATCAAGCCTTGCGCTTTCACCCAGTTCACAATATCTGCCTCAACGGCTTCAGGCGAACCCGGATTGTCGATTTTGACGCCGTACTCATCAACACCCAGCTCTTCCAAAATCTCCAGCTGCGAATCCAGCATTCCGGCTTTCATATAATGCCCCTGACGCAACAGCATACGCTCGAGATTAATTGCTTGAGGCGGAGTCAGATGGATAAAAGCCACCTTCCCTTCTGCACCACGCAGAATATCGCGGTATTGGCGTTTGAGTGCGGAACAAGTAACGATGGAATATTTTTGCCTGCTCCGTCATCCAGTCACGCAAATTGCCCAGACAGACGCATGAGGGACTGTTACGCATTACTGCTTCGATTTCGGCAAAATTCTCGATCGAAATTTTTAGTCACATCAAAAGAATCTGGGGTGATAGCGTTTTTATACGACTCCTGAACATCCATCATACTTTTTCTTAAAAACTCTGAAAGTGCCATGATACAAAGGCCGTCTGAAAAATTCTTCAGACGGCCTTAATTCTTAAACTTCTGCCGGTGGTTGCGGTGTATCTTCATCTTCCTGCTGCGTTTTCACTTTGGCAAAACGACTAAACCAAATGCCTGCTTCGTAGAGCAGAATCAGCGGAACAGCAAGCAGGGTTTGAGAAATTACGTCAGGCGGCGTGATGATTGCTGCCACGACAAACGCACCGACAATCACATACGGACGCGCATTCTTAAGCTGTGCAGTCGAAACAATGCCCATTTTTGCAAGCAACACCACAACGACGGGCACTTCAAACGTCGTACCGAATGCGACAAACATGCCCAAAATAAAGGACAGGTATTTGTCGATATCGGTCGCCATATTGACGCCGACAGGGGTTACACCGGCCAAGAATTTGAAAATCACGGGAAATACCAAAAAATAGGCAAACGCCATCCCAACGAAGAAGAGCGTCACGCTGGACAACACTAGCGGCGTAATCAAGCGTTTTTCGTTTTGGTATAAGGCAGGGGCAACAAACGCCCAAACTTGATACAGCGTGTGCGGCAACGACAGTAGAAATGCCGCCATCAGAGTAACCTTGACCGGCACAAAAAACGGCGCGATCACATCGGTTGCAATCATGCTGGTATCTTTAGGCAGATTGGCCATTAATGGTTCGGCAACAAAGGTATAGAGCTGCTGGGCAAACGGCATCATGCCCAAAAAGCAGACGACGATACCGATGACGATCCACATCATGCGGCGGCGCAGCTCGAGAAGATGCTCGATAAGCGGTTGGACGGGTTGTTCGTGTTGAGGTTCGGACACCGGTTGACTCACTTTTTACTTACGGACGCGCAGTTTGGGCTTGGCGTGGAATTTCGGGCGCATATCGCGTTTGCGGCTCATCGCCTGCTTACGCAAAGAAGTCGTATGCGGCGGAGGAACATCGGCAACAGGGGATTCGACATAGCTGACTTCTACCGCAGGAGCAGGTGAAACCGAAGCCGTCAAATACTCACGCCAAGCGCGGTCTTGCTCGGATTCGGCATTTTCAGCCTCGACAAGCTCTTGGGTTTGCACTGCCCCACCCTGCTCAGAAGCTTGGATTGCACTTTCGTTCTCAGCGCTGTTTGAAGCCAGATCAGGCAAAGGATTGCCAAACTCATCCACACCGAAATCGGCAGGCGTTTTCTGTTCGGGCAGGCGTTCCCACGGCTTGAGGCCGTCTGAAATATCGCTCAGATTTTTTTGTGCATCGTTGCCCAAGTCTTTGATACCGTCGCGAAACTCAGATGCGGCGGTTTCAAATTCCTGCTTCACCTTGCGCAATTCGTCCAACTCAGCCTGAGTGTTGAGTTCCTGCTTGACGTTATTGACGAATCCTTGCAATTTGCCGACCAAACGCCCGGCCGTGCGCGCGGCTTGCGGCAGACGTTCGGGGCCAAGCACTATCAGGGCGACAACGCCGACCAGCAGCAATTCGCCCAAACCGAAATCAAACATGGATTATGCTTTGTCTTCGTCTTTTTTGTGTTCGATGACTTCATCTTTTTTGGCATCTTTGCCGTCTGTACCTTCGTTCAGGCCTTGTTTGAAGTCATGTACCGCACCGCCGAGGTCTTTGCCGACGTTGCGCAATTTTTTGGTACCGAATACCAAAACGACGATAATCAGTACGATAATCCAGTGCCAGAGAGAGAAGCTACCCATGATAAATCCTTGAATTTGTTAAAAATAGATAATAGTTATGTAGGCATACCCATGATATGGATATGCAGGTGGAAGACTTCTTGTCCGCCACCTTTGCCTGTGTTGATCAGGGTTTTGAAACCGTCGGTCAAACCAGCCTCATGGGCGATTTGAGGAACTTTCAACATCATTTTGCCCAACAGGGTTTGATGTTCGGCAGTGGCGTGTGCCAGTGAATCGAAGTGCACTTTCGGAATCAGCAGCAGATGCACCGGCGTAGCAGGACGGATGTCTTTGAAACAAAGCATCTCGTCGTCTTCGTAAACGGTTTGTGCCGGAATATCTTTGGTTGCGATTTTGCAGAAAATACAATTATCCATAATGGCTCCAATGGCTGTCTAAAAACGGGCATAACGGGGTTCAACCAAAAAAGGGAAATCGTTTTTGCCCCAAGAGACGGATTCCGAAACAGGTCAAATACGGGATTGTAATATAAATTCAAGATTCTTTGCGAGAAGCTTTTTCCACTAATCCCGACAAACCTTGACGGCGCGCAAGCTCGTTGACCACATCTTCGGCGCGCAAGCCGTGATGCGCCAATAAAACCATGGTGTGAAACCACAAATCCGCCACTTCGTAAACCAAATGTTCGCCACCGCCATCTTTAGAGGCCATCAAGGTTTCACCTGCTTCCTCGATGACTTTTTTCAGAATCTTGTCTTCGCCTTTATGCAGCAGTTGGGCAACATAAGAGGCATCAGGATCGCCGCCTTTGCGCGAATCGATGACGTTTTGAATTTGAGTAAGGATAGTATCGGTCATGGTCGGTTTCTCTTATTTTCTTTCAGACGGCCTTAAGGATGTTTATGTCCGTAAATCGCCTCTTCATCTTTCAACACAGCATCGACTGTCTGCCATGCGCCCTCTTGCCAAACTTTGTAAAAACAGCTTTCGCGCCCAGTATGACAGGCAATGCCGCCGTTTTGTTCAATCAGCATGACCACCGCGTCGCCATCGCAATCCAGGCGCAATTCATGTACTTTTTGCGTATGTCCGGACTCTTCGCCCTTCATCCATTGTTTTTGGCGGGAACGGCTGTAATAGTGGGCAAAACCGGTTTCTACGGTTTTTTGCAGGGCCTCGGCGTTCATCCAAGCAACCATCAGCACACGGCGTGTCTGCCAATCTTGGGCAATCGCGCAAACCAAACCTTTTTCATCAAATTTTACGGCATTCAGAAGCGTTTCGTTTATGTTCGACATTCGCGTTTTTCTCCCATATTTTCAGACGGCCTTTGGATAGCAATCACAAACGCACTTCAATTCCTGCTTCGCGCATGGCCAGTTTCGCTTCGCGGATACTCGCTTCGCCAAAGTGGAAAATACTGGCGGCCAATACCGCATCTGCCTTTCCTTCTTTAATGCCGTCCACCAAGTGTTGAACCGAACCGACACCGCCGGAAGCAATGACCGGAATATCGACCGCTTCGCTGACCGCGCGTGTCAAAGGCAGGTTGAAACCTTGCTTGGTACCGTCCCGGTCCATACTGGTTAGCAAAATCTCGCCCGCACCGCGCCGCTGCATTTCGACAGCCCATTCCACCGCGTCCAAACCGGTCGGATTACGTCCGCCGTGGGTAAAGATTTCCCAACGGGTGTTTTCAGGGTTGACCGCTTTGGCATCCACGGCAACAACAATCGCTTGCGAACCAAAAAAACCGGCCGCTTCGTTTACCAAATCAGGATTGGTTACAGCGGCCGTATTGATGCTGGCCTTATCAGCACCGGCATTAAGCAGACGACGGATATCGGCAACTGTGCGCACACCGCCGCCTACCGTCAATGGAATAAAAACTTGTGAAGCGACTGCCTCAATAACGTGCAAAATAGTGTCGCGATTGTCGCTGGAAGCAGTGATGTCCAAAAAGGTCAACTCATCTGCGCCTTCATCGTTGTAGCGTTTGGCAACATCAACCGGATTGCCCGCATCGCGCAAACCCAAAAAGTTGACGCCTTTTACCACGCGACCGTCTTTTACATCCAGACAAGGAATTATTCGTTTTGACAATGCCATACTCAATACCTCTTATCCGTTATCAGGCCGTCTGAAACCGTCAGGCCAAAAATTTGCTCAACCAATCCGGCAAATGTTGCAACAGCTGAAAATAACCAATCCCCGCTATCATTGCCAAAATGCAGGAGATGATGAAATTGCTGTCGATGCGGCCGACAATGGAAAAAATCAAACCAGCAAATGCCCACACTATCCCATTGAAAATCATCCAATAGGTATCAATAATCGGCAAATCAAACGCCGTCAGCTGTCGCAGTATCACTGCAATCAGTGTAAACCACAAACTTTCGCTTAGCGGATACACTTCGCGATCAGATGACCAGATAATCCAAAAACCCAAAACAAACGCTTCAAGCATACCAATCCCTTAATAAAATAAGATATTGAGTGAGTTGTTTTTTATAATTATTTCAGACAGATTTTAAGTCTAAGGACTTTGCAAAATGCCGCTTTTGAAGGTATTTTCAGCTATACGCCAACTCCTGCGCTGTTACACCTTGCAAAGCCCTAATCTGCATAATTAAACGCACTTAGATCAAGCCAAAGAATCGGCCAGTTTTTGAGCCTGTGCGAAATCAATACTTCCCTCATAAATTGCGCGGCCGGTAATCGCACCGTTCACACCCTCTTTTTCAACGGCACACAATGCGTGGATATCGTCCAAATTCGTCAAGCCGCCGGAAGCGATAATCGGGATATTCACTGATTGGGCCAATTTGACGGTAGCTTCGATATTCACGCCGCTCATCATGCCGTCGCGACCAATATCAGTATAAATAATGCTGTTGACCCCATCGTCTTCAAAACGCTTGGCCAAATCGACGACATAATGCTCCGTTACCGTTGCCCAACCGTCTATCGCCACCATACCGTCTTTGGCATCCAAGCCGACGATAATCTGCCCCGGAAATGCCTTACATGCTTCGCGCACAAATTCAGGATTTTTCACCGCGGCCGTACCGATAATCACATCGATCAGACCCAAATCCAAATACTTTTCAATGGTGCCCAAATCACGGATACCGCCGCCAAGCTGTACCGGAATATCTTTGGCTACGGCGGCCAAAATTTCTTTAATTGCCGGAAAATTTTGAGGAACGCCTGCGAATGCGCCGTTCAAATCAACCAAATGCAAACGGCGTGCGCCTTGATTGCGCCAATGCAAAGCCATCTCTGCCGGCGAATCGGAAAACACCGTCGCCTGCTCCATCAAGCCTTGTTTTAAGCGAACACAGCGTCCTTCTTTCAAATCAATGGCAGGTATCAACAGCATTTTCTTCTCCTCTACTCAATTTCAGTATATTTTACACAAATTAGCGATTTTTAGTAGATTTATGTTAAAAAGCCTCAAATCTGCCAATTTAAAAAATTACGCAGCAGCAGCAATCCTGCCTGATGGCTTTTTTCCGTATGGAACTGTGTGGCAAACACATTGTCCTTACCGACAATGCAGGCAAATTCATTCGGATATTCGCTGACGCCTAAAACAACCTCTTCATTTTTCGGCGCAAAATAATAGCTGTGAACAAAATAAAAATACTCGTTCTGCCCAATGTCTTGAAATAAAGGGTGAGGACGGGTTTGACGCACTGTATTCCACCCCATATGCGGTACTTTCAGACGGCCTCCCTGTGCATCGGTTTGATTGGGTAAAAACCGTTTTACTTGCCCTTCAAACCAACCCAAACCATCTGTATCGCCTTCTTCGCTGTGTTCAAACAATAATTGCGCACCTACGCAAATGCCAAAAAACGGCTTGTTTTTCAGGCCGTCTGAAACCGCCTCACCCAAACCGCTTGCCTTCAGCGCCGACATACAATCCGGCATGGCACCCTGCCCCGGAAAGATTACCTTATCCGCCGCCATCACTTCTTCAGGCCAAGAAGTCAGATAAACCTCGGCATTTTGATTGGACAAGACCTGCGCAGCCTGAACAGATTTCAATACTGAGTGCAGGTTTCCCATTCCATAATCAACAATCGCTACTTTCATTGCTTCTCCTCAGGCCGTCTGAAAACATTTAATGATTAATATAATAATAAGAATGATTGTAGCAAAAGATGGTTTAAAACAAAATATTGTTGATATACAAGACAAATAATAAAAGGCCGTCTGAAATCCCGATCGGTTTCAGACGGCCTTTATTCATTCACACGATGCCTTATTCTTCAGATGCGGCTTCCGCATCTTCTTGAACAGATTCTTCGCTCAGCGTACCTTTGGTAGAAGGTGTTTGACCAACCATGCGCGGATCGTATTCAACCGCCATGCGCAAGGCGCGACCGAAAGCTTTGAAAACAGTCTCGGCTTGATGATGTGCATTACGGCCTCTCAAGTTGTCGATGTGTAAGGTCATCATGCTATGGTTCACAAGGCCGTGGAACAATTCCTCAAACAAATCGACATCAAAACGACCGATCAGGGCGCGGGTAAAGTCGATGTTGTACACTAAACCAGGGCGGCCGGAAAGGTCGATAACCACACGGCTCAACGCTTCATCCAGCGGAACATAGGCATGGCCATAACGGGTAATGCCGGCTTTATTGCCAAGCGCTTGTTTCAGGGCCTGACCCAATACGATACCGATGTCTTCAACCGTGTGATGGTCGTCAATGTGCAAATCGCCCTTGCAGGTAATATCCAAGTCAATCAAACCATGGCGCACCACTTGGGCAAGCATATGCTCAAGGAAAGGAACGCCGGTATCCAAGCGGTATTTGCCGGTACCGTCAAGATTGAGGCTGACGGTGATTTGGGTTTCGCAGGTATTGCGGGTAACGGTAACAAAACGGCCTTCGGTTGAAACGCCAGCTTCGGCTGCTTCAACAGTTTGTTTTTCCAAACGCGCCGCTTCAACCGCTGCTGCTTTTTCTTGATCTTTGCTGTGATTACGGTTCAGCCAGCCTTTGCGTTTGCGCATACCGGATTCCAACTTCGCAGCCAGGCTCGGACGAATGCCGCGTGCAGACTCATCGCCTGCTTGTTGTTCCAAACGGCGTTTGAGCTGAGACAAAGAGGCGGAATTTTCATAACCGCAAGCACGTGCAAGCTTGGTCAACGAGCCGGCTTCTTCAACCAGTAACAGAAAATTGGTCAAATGCAGTTGAGCTTTGTTCATAATAGTAGTTTCCTTGGAATTAAAGATTAGGGTAAAGGTTTTTAATAACGGCCAAGACGGCATCATTTTGCACTGCCGAGCCTATGGTTACGCGAACACACTGATCCAAAAGCGGATGGCTGCCATGCAGTTTTTTAATCAGTATGCGGTTTTGCTTCAATGTTTCAAACAGCCCGTTCGCATCAGGAACACGAACGGTAATAAAGTTGGCTTCACTCGGGAAAACTTGCAAACGGTTTAATTTCAACAATTCATTCATCACGCGCGAACGCTCATTTTTTAATGTATCAATGTTTTGCTGAATGATTTGATGATGTTTCAATGAGAATTTTGCCGCCGCCAAGCTTAATTGATTCATGTTGTAAGGCGGAAGGATTTTGGCCAGTTCACCTATAATGCTTGGACTTGCGGCCGCATATCCCATCCGCAAGCCGGCAAAGCCGATTTTACTGATGGTACGCATTACAACCAAGTTTTCAACTTCGCCCGCCCACGGAAGAAAACTGTCATGATGAAACGCACCATATGCCTCATCGACAACCACAATGCCAGTAGCCGCACGAATGACCGCCTCCACTTCTTCTCGTTTAAAGCACACGCCGGTAGGGTTATTGGGATAGGCAATAAAAATTAATGACGGCCGATGTTGCTCGATAGCGGACAAAACGGCCGGGAAATTTAAAGAGAAATCCGGATTTAAGGGAACGCCGACATATTCCATGCCATAAAGCGCGGCATTATGACGATACATAACGAAACTTGGTTCAATACCCAATACACGCGCATTTGGTTTGGCAACCAGCATAGTCAAAAATTGGATAAGCTCGTCAGAGCCGTTACCGAATGCGATTTCCGCCTTATTGGGAATACCGAAAACTTCCCTCAATTCTTCATAAATACCGCTCTTGGCAGTATGGGGATACAAATGAATCGGTGCCTGCTTTGCCAAATCCGCCCATTCCGACAATAAAGATTCATACCCGGCGAAAGGATGATGCGGACACTCCATGGCGTCCAACTTAATAAAACCTTCCGGCAAATCAGCAACCTGATAGGCTGTCATTACTTTAATATCATCACGGATAACATCAGCAACGCGATTCATGGTTTTCTATCCTCCTGAGATAAAGTATTTATAATAGTAGCACAATCTTTACTAGATATATATATTCATAAGACTATAAAACAAGATAAAGTTTCATTCGTTTGAAGAAAAAACAATAAATCCTTTCTTCAGCATCTTTAAGCAATATTCTTGGCTTACCCCACCTTTTTAGCGGTATAATTTTAAGTTTTCCAGTACGGCTTTACGCCCTCAATATTGTGAACAATACACGCTCCCCATTGCCTTATCTTGCAACTTCCATAAGCCTTATCCTGCTGATTCTGCTTTCCTTGTCATGGGAATTGTGGATCGCACCATTGCGCGAAGGCGGCTCATGGCTGGCACTGAAAGCCCTGCCCCTGTGCCTGCCGTTGACCGGCATTTTAAAAAAACGCATCTACACTTATCAATACAGTTCCATGCTGATTCTGCTTTACTTTGCCGAAGCCTGTATGCGCCTGGCAGACACAGCCGTCGCCAGCCGGACTTGCGCCGCCGTTTCCGTATTATTGTGCATCGCCTTTTTCCTCGGCTGTCTTGCATTTATCAAACAACAAAAACACACATCAAAATGACCTACCACACACTTTCAGACGGCCTGACTGAATCTTCAATGAAAACCTTTTGGCCTTTATGGCTCAGTTTTCTTTGGATTTGCGCCGTCCCTTTTCTTTCACTCTACCGAGTCGGCCCACTGCCCAGCTTTTATCTGGAAGCCATCTCACTGAGCGGCTCATTGGTACTGACATTGATTAGCGCACACAAAGGCCTGCTGAATATCCGCCTTCCTGCACTCAGTATCGGCTTGTTTGCCATGGCCGCATTTTGGTCGCTCCAAGCGCGCCTCATGCATTCCACCTACCCCGGCATGAGCGACATCACTGCCTGGACCTTTGTCATTTTGGCACTGGGCGCATGGTCGGTGCGAGGCTGGATAGCAGCTTACGGACAGGAACGTGTCGTCAGCATCTTTGCTTGGTCTTTATTGATAGGTGCAACCATACAGGCTGCCATCGTTTGGTTGCAATTTAAAGGTTGGTCCAACGTAGAGTGGTTGAACGGCATCGTCGCCCGAAGCAACGGCACCGTAAACGGCCAACTCGGCCAGCGCAATCATTTGGGACATTATTTGATGTGGGGTATTTTGGCGGCATCCTATTTATGGACGGAGCGCAAAATGTCCAATGCAGCAGGTTTTCTGTTCGTATTGGCATTAACTGCGACCCTCGGCCTTGTCAACTCGCGCACCATCTTAGGCTACATCGCCGCCCTATTCCTGATTACGCCGTTATGGTTTTGGCGTACCCGTTTCCAACACAAACGCGCACTGTGCATTTTCCTTCTGACCGCAGTCCTGGCCGCCGCTTTCCAATTCGGCATGGGCAGCCTGTTGGATTTGTTTGGCAACATCAAATACGAAACCGCTGTCGAACGCGCTGGCACCAGCGGTTTTGAAGGCTCCATGCGCCAAATCGAATGGAGCAAGGCATGGATTGCCTTTCAATCCGCACCTTGGTTCGGACATGGCTGGAACAGCTTTGCCCAGCAAACCTTCCTGATCAATGCCCAACAACAATACTTCCCCAACAATATTCTCGGCGTACTGTTTACCCATTCGCACAATATCGTCATGCAGTTATTGTCTGAAATGGGCATTGCCGGCACCTTGCTTGCAACCTTAACCCTGCTTGCAGCCGTATGGCGACTGTTGGGCCGCAATCAAACGCCGGCTTCCCTGTTTTTACTGACTGCTGCCGCCGTCAGCCTCTGCCACAGCATGCTCGAATATCCGCTTTGGTATATCTACTTCCTCACCGTATTCAGCCTGATTCTGTCACTGACACCTTCTTATCCGAAAGATGTTTCAGACGGCCCTTTATCTACCCGAATCAGGCAGTGGGCAGGCGGTATAGCCGCTTTATCGATTTTAATCGGCATGGCAAACCTCAGCTGGGAATATCAAAATCTGACCCAATATAGCCGTGTAGGGGAAACCGACAATCCGCAAACAGTTCAAAATAAAATCGACGGTTTGCAGCAGCTCTCCAAAGAAAGCCCCATGCTTGCCTATTACGCCGATTTAAGTTTGAGCAAACGTGCAGACCCGACCGATGCCTACATCCGCCCGTGGGCAGAAGAAGCCGCACTCAAAGCCCTGACCTACCGCCCCTACTCCAGCGCCTATCAAGTCGGCCTCTACCTCTACCGACAAGGCAAGAAAGAAGAAGGTGCGCAATGGATGCAGGCAGTGCAATATTATTATCCGTATATGATGTATTTCTACGCCGACAAAATACGTAGCCATCCGGTATTCGCCCCCCTGCTGCCCAAACTTTTGTCCGATTGCAAAGATTTCATCAATGCACCGAAACACCAAACTGCCAAATCATGTGACAAACCCTAAACAAAACACACTCAATTGTCAGTTTGTCCTTACAGGCCGTCTGAAAATGTAAAGAGCGACAAGTTTCTATGCAAAAAAGCGCAAAAGCACAGAAAATTACGCTATCAACAAAAGCAGATTGCATGTTAAGATTGAATACAACTCTATTTTAATCGCCGCACCGCCTATTTAGTGCCACGGCGCATACAATCACGAAAAGGAAATTCCATGAGTCGCGTATTACTCGTAGATGACGATGCCCTCTTGACCGAATTGCTGACCGAATACCTGACTGCCGAAGGCCTCAACGTTCACAGCGTTCCTGACGGCGAAGCCGGCGTTCAAGAAATTCTGACCGGACAATACGATGTCATCGTATTAGACTCCATGATGCCTAAAATGAACGGCTTGGACGTACTGAAAAACGTACGTACCCAAAGCACTGTGCCCATCATCATGCTGACCGCAAAAGGTGACGACATCGACCGCATTATCGGTTTGGAAATGGGTGCGGACGATTACGTACCGAAACCATGCACACCGCGCGAACTCTTGGCGCGTATCAACGCCATCTTGCGCCGTGCGCAACACAGCAACGAACAAAACAACGCGCCGAACAGCATTTCTGTCAGCGACGTTATCCTCTACCCTGCCAAACGCCAAGCCAGCATCAAAGACATTCCGCTTGAATTGACCAGCACCGAGTTCAATCTGCTCGAAGTTTTGATGCGCCATGCCGGACAAGTTGTCAGCAAAGAGACCCTGTCTATCGAGGCACTCGACCGCAAACTGGCTAAATTTGACCGCAGCATCGACGTACACATCTCCAGCATCCGCCACAAATTGGGCGATGCTTCCCTGATTCAAACTGTACGCGGCTTAGGCTACCTGTTTGTTAAAAATTAAAGATTAAACAGATCAATGAAACTGTTTCAACGCATCTTCGCCACATTTTGCGCAGTCATCGTCTGCGCAATCTTTGTGGCGAGTTTTTCATTTTGGCTGGTACAAAACACCCTTGCCGAAAACCAATTTAACCAACGCCGCACCATCGAAACCACATTGATGAGCAGCATCGTTTCCGCCTTCAACTCACGCGGAGACAGCGGTGCGCGCGAAATTCTTTCTGAATGGAAAAATAATCCGGTTTCCAATGCCGTTTATGTGATTACCGGCGACGATAAAAAAGATATTTTAGGCCGCGACATTGACAGCCTTTCCATTGAGCGCGCCCGTATCTTTGCCATCAACAACCCCGAATCCGATTTGGCACACATCGAATACGACCGTTTCGGCGAAGAATACCTCTTCTTCATTAAAGGCTGGGACAATCATCAAGCCCAACGCCTACCTAGCCCGCTCTTCATTCCCGGCCTGCCGCTTTCGCCTATTTGGCACGAATTTATCATTCTGTCTTTTATCATCGTTGTGGGGCTCTTGATGGCATACATCCTTGCCAACAACATCACCAAGCCCATTAAAATTCTTGGCGGCGGCATGGACAGAGTAGCCAACGGCGAACTCGAAACCCGCATTTCCCAACAAGTTGACGACCGTGACGACGAATTATCCCACCTTGCCGTACAGTTCGACAAAATGGCCGAAAAGCTTGAAAAACTTGTTGCCAAAGAGCGCCATCTACTTCACCACGTTTCTCATGAAATGCGCTCGCCTCTGGCGCGTATGCAGGCGATTGTCGGCCTGATTCAATCCCAGCCGCAAAAACAAGAGCAATACCTCAAGCGACTCGAAGGTGAACTGGTACGCATGGATACTTTGGTCGGCGAATTGTTGACCCTCTCCCGCTTGGAAACTTCCAATATTCCTTTGGAAAAAGAAAACCTCAAACTCGTTCCTTTCCTGACTAACTTGATTGAGGACAACCAAAGCATTGCACACCAAAACAACCAAAGCGTTACCCTGAGCATTGACCCAAAAATCCCTGAAAATGCCGTAGTCAGCGCCAACGAAGGCTATCTATACCGCGCCTTTGACAACGTGATCCGCAATGCCATCAATTACAGTCCGGAAGGCAGCACCATTCAAACCCATATCGGACAAGACGGCAAAAACTGGATTATCGATGTTACCGACAACGGGCCTGGCGTGGACGAAATGCAGCTTCCGCATATTTTTACTGCCTTTTATCGCGCCGACTCCAGCGCCCACAAACCCGGTACAGGTTTGGGGCTTGCCTTGACGCAGCACATTATGGAACAGCACTGCGGTAAAATCATTGCTGAAAATGTCAAACCTAACGGCCTGAGGATGCGTTTTATCCTTCCCAAAAAGAAAGCCGGAGACAAAAAAGAAGTCTAAAAATAAGGCCGTCTGAAACTTTTCAGACGGCCAAAAACACAAATAAGGAACCATCATGAGTGCAACCGTCCAAACCGGCTACTTCTTCATGCCTGAACACATCATCCTCGTCGGCGCCAGCGAACGTCCGCACAGCCTTGGCGAACGCATTTTCAGCCACCTGCTCGGTTCCTCATATCAAGGCAAAATTACCCCCGTCAATCTTCGACACAGCAGTGTCGCAGGCATTCCCTCCTACTCCAGCCTCAGCAAAATCCCGGGCCAAGCCGATTTGGTTGTTGCTGTTATCCCGCCCGACCATTACGACTCGCTATTCAAAGCCTGCCGTAAAAAAGACCTGCGCCACATTATCCTGATTCAAGATTGGGAAAACCTGCCGCCCGAATCCTGTAAAAACGCCCGCTCCATCATTCAAAAACATCACGGCGACGAATTGAACATCAGCGTGTGCAACAGCGCAGGCATCCAACTCCCCTCGCTCAACCTCAACATCAGCACCCAAGCCGACTATCCGGCCGGCCATATCGCGTTACTGACCGGCCACAGCACCGTCAGCCGCAACATCAACCACCTGCTGAACACGCTACACCAAGGCGTATCACGCCACATCAGCCTCAACTATGACCTAAGCCCTACCACATCTGCCGACTGGCTCAACCGCTTCGGCCACAACCGCCATACCAAAGTTGCCGTTATCCACTACAATCCGGCTGAAAACCAACGCGAGCTGTTCAGTGCCATCCGCCACTTTACACGCCACACTCCGCTTATCCTGTTGTCCACACACTACACCGACAACACAGACAAAGCCATCCTGCGCAGCCTCAGCCGCCATTGCAATTTCCAACCGGTATTCAATACCGCCGAACTGGAAGCAGCCCTAAAAGCCCACCTATCCGGCATTCCCGTCATTACCAACCCCACCATTCTGTCCGACACGCCGATAGAATGGCTGCGCACTACCGCCGATGCCTGCGAATTGACCCTCGACCTCCCAACCGAAGTACCATCCGTCCGACAAGGCTGCATCGGCAGCAACCCAACGCCTGCACGCATCCACCGTCTGGCACTCGAACAATTACAAAATCCGCATACTCAAGCCCTGCTCGGCATTATTTCGCCAGATACGCCGGATGCGTACAGCATTCATCAAACTCTGGATAATTTGGCACAAAAAACCAGTAAGCCCATTCTCGTCAGCTATCGTTTTTCAGACGGCCTGATACGGTTTAACACGCCGGAAGAAGCCTTACTGACACTTTATTTCCGCAATCAAACAGCCTATTTGCAACAAGTGCAAAATACCCCTGCCCAAGCCAAAACAGGCCGTCTGAAAACACCTAAAAGCAAAAATATCGATAAAGCCATTGCATCCGGCCAAACCGAACTGATGGCGGAAGCCCTATACCTGCCTCCGTGCCAAATCCAAAAACACAATGCCGTCCAATTTCGATTCAGCAGCCATGCCATTTACGGCAATATCCTTACCGCCCATTACAACGGCCAAACCGAAGCCGCATTACCTCCCTTTACCACACTCGATATCCAGCGTTTAAGCCAGTTTACAGAACTCGACAACACGTCCGTTCTCAATCAATTCCTGCATTCCCTAAACACGCTTATCCACAACAACCAGCATATCGGCGACATTATCCTCAACTACAACGGCAGCCAATACAACAGCACCATCATTCCCGAAATCGTAGAAAAACCTGTTGCACCAACAACCAAAATTCCTAAAAAAGCCGTCCAAACCTTGGAACAGGCCGCCGCCAAAATGCAAAGCGCCGCCGCCTATCTCCAACAAAAAAATCCGGCCGCAGCCGAATTCCTACGCAACACCGGCGAAGCCGCTTCCGAACTGCTGCACCCTAAAACCGAAACGCCCGAGATACAAAACGTACTCGCACCCTATCCGAGCCAAACCGATACCTTTACGCTGCCCGACGGCAACACACTGCACATCCGCGCACTAGAGCCTGAAGATGCCGAAGCCAAACAAAAATTTGTCCGCCAATTACCCGCGGCCGACCGCTATACGCGCTTCATGACCCATACCAACGAGTTGCCGCTGCCCACACTTGCACGGCTGACCCGTCCCGATTTCCATACCGAATGCGCATGGGCAGCCTTCACTTCAGACGGCCGTATCGTCGCAGTCAGCCGTTACAGCCGCATCAATCGTAATGAGTGCGAGTTCGGCATTACTTTGGCACCTGAAGCACGCAAAACCGGCTTGGCAGGCAAAATGATGAGCCTCATTATCCAAACTGCCACACAGCAAGGTTACCAAACCATGAATGCGGAAATCCTCAAAGAAAACACACCGATGCTCAAACTCGCTGAAAAATCAGGCTTTACTGTCACACCATCTGAAACCGACCGCGGCCTGTATCAAGCCAGCCTCGATTTGAACGAATGGCAAAACAGCAACAAAAACAAATAAAAACTTGCATAACCCGTGTGAAATATCCTAAAATTAGCGGTTTCTATATATCCGCATTTTTCAAAAGGACTCAAAATGGTAGTTATCCGTTTGGCTCGCGGCGGCTCAAAACACCGCCCTTTCTTCAACGTAGTCGTAACTGACTCTCGCAACCGTCGTGACGGCCGCTTCATCGAGCGCGTAGGTTTCTACAACCCCGTTGCCAATGAAAAACAAGAACGCGTACGTTTCGACGCAGATCGCATCAACCACTGGGTTGCTCAAGGCGCGAAAGTTAGCGACGCAGTTGCCAAACTGATTAAAGAGCAAAAAATCGCTGCTTAATCAGCCAAAACGACCATGACAGACACTCAAAAACGGGTAGCCATGGGCTACATCAAAGGCGTATTCGGCATTAAAGGCTGGCTTAAAATTGCCGCCAACACCGAATATACCGACAGCCTGCTGGACTACCCCGAGTGGCAGTTGTGCAAGGATGGCAAGACCCTGAATGTTGTGCTTGAGGCAGGTAAAATTGTCAATGGCGAACTTCAGGTCAAATTTGAAGGTATAGACGATCGCGACCAAGCATTTGCCTTGCGCGGCTATACCATCGAAATCCCCAGAGAGTCATTCGCCCCTACTGAGGAAGACGAATACTACTGGGCAGATTTAGTCGGCATGACCGTCATCAATAAAGAAAACATCGTCCTCGGCAAAGTCAGCAACCTGATGGAAACCG
Source organism: Neisseria sp. P0009.S008 (assembly GCF_051958615.1). NCBI lineage: Bacteria > Pseudomonadati > Pseudomonadota > Betaproteobacteria > Neisseriales > Neisseriaceae > Neisseria > Neisseria sp. P0009.S008. Next base: position 140,174 of record NZ_JBQCVG010000002.1, on the reverse strand, counting down.
GTGCAAATAATGTTTTGATGATTAAAGGCGAACACGGGCAAATCCTGATTCCCTTTGTCTCCAACTATATCGAATCTGTCGATACCGACAGCAAAACCATTATCGCCGACTGGGGTTTGGACTACTGATGCTGATTCAAGCCATCACCATTTTCCCGGAGATGTTCGACAGCATTGTCGAATATGGCGTTACAGGCAGAGCAAGAAAACAAAATCTTTGGCAGTTTCAAGCCATCAATCCCCGAAAATTTGCCGATAACAAACTTGGCTATGTCGATGATCGCCCCTTCGGAGGCGGTCCGGGAATGATTATGATGGCGCCGCCGCTTCAAGCGGCAATTGAAGAAGCCAAAGCAAACTCGCAAAAACCTGCCAAAGTAATTTATCTCAGTCCGCAAGGTCAGCCGCTGACACATAAAAAAGCTGCAGAACTTGCCGAACTACCCCATCTTGTTCTTCTATGCGGACGCTATGAAGGCATAGATGAAAGACTGCTGCAAAGCAGTGTGGACGAAGAAATCAGCATTGGCGACTTTGTCGTCTCGGGTGGCGAATTACCCGCCATGATGTTGATGGATGCCGTCTTAAGATTGGTTCCAGGTGTATTGGGCGATATACAGTCAGCCGAACAAGACTCGTTTTCAGACGGCCTTTTAGACTGTCCTCATTACACCAAACCCGTAGAATTCCAAGGCATGATAGTTCCCGAAGTCTTACGCTCAGGAAATCATGGCTTGATTGCCGAGTGGCGATTGAAACAATCGCTGCGACGCACTTTAGAGCGCCGACCTGATTTATTGGAAAAGCGCAGTTTAATCCCAAAGGAATCCCGCCTCTTAAAAGAAATCTTGCAAGAGCAACAGGAAATCCAATCATAACTTAGGAAAAACAAATGAACTTGATTCAACAATTAGAGCAAGAAGAAATCGCTCGCTTGAACAAAGAAATCCCTGAATTCGCTCCAGGCGACACCGTTGTCGTATCTGTACGCGTGGTTGAGGGTTCTCGCAGCCGTCTGCAAGCATACGAAGGTGTTGTTATCGCTCGCCGCAACCGTGGCCTGAACAGCAACTTCATCGTTCGCAAAATCTCTAGCGGCGAAGGTGTAGAACGTACTTTCCAACTGTACTCTCCTACCGTAGAAAAAATCGAAGTTAAACGCCGTGGTGACGTACGTCGCGCCAAACTGTACTACTTGCGTGGCCTGACCGGTAAAGCAGCTCGCATTAAAGAAAAATTGCCTGCTCGCAAAGGTTAATAGCTTTCATCAAAAACCCACTTCAATGAAGTGGGTTTTTTGTTTTTTATACAAAAACTCCTTGTCTTTCTTACACAATCCTGCAAGCTAATCACAATAAACACCTCACGCATAAACTGAAATAGAATCATAATCCCCTAATTCTTTTGACCTTTATAACAAAGGCCGTCTGAAACAAAAGATTCAGACGGCCTTTAATTACATCGGACGGTTATTTAAACCATCTTGCCAATGCCGGGATACGCGACAACAACAGTGTATCCAAAATCCAAATAACAGCGATTGCGGCAATAGCAGTTGGGAAAATCACAGCCAAAATCAAAAGCGGCACAGCCATTGCCCACCATACCGGCAATTTGATTTTCTGCGCCGGAGGAACCAAACCACGTGCTTCCGAAGGACGGCGTTTCCACCACATTACACAGCCGCTGACACAAATAAAGATAATCGCCAGACAGAACAAGACATTTGCCAATACGCTCCACCAGCCCAATGTACCCATATGCAAAGCAATGCTTGCCGCCATGAATTTACCAAACCAGTTGTAATCGTCGAAATGAATATCAGCCAAAATTTTACCGCTGTATTGATCGATGTGTACCGTGCGGTCAGCAGTCGGACTAATCATATCGTAACTCATTGAGTCTTGCGACAGCGTCCATACGCCGGTCTCACCCTTAGGCAAATTAAGCTGATAACGGCCTTTAAAGCCAATTTCGCGGGCAAAGCGGTCAACCGTCTCCAAAGTCATCGGCTCACTTGGATTAATACCGTTTTCACCCATTGTCGTACCGGAAACCGGCATAGGCGTCAACTCCAAAATCCATGGCACTTCTTTAGATTTACCGTCATTCAGCACATCACCATGGGTTGGTACGGAAGATACCGGATTAGGCTCCACACCCCATTTACCGGCAGGAAATTGACTCCACGCCTGAACCACTTTACCGCCCCAAATTCCCGCCCAAGCAATACCTGACAGACAGAACAGCAACAAAATCAAAGAAACCCAAGTGCCAAATGCACCGTGCATGCTACGCCACCATGTGCGTCCTTTGCCTGCTTTCGGCACAAGCATGGATTTCAGGCTGCGCTGTTTCGCCCACCACAAATAAATCCCAGTGATTATCATCAGGATGGTCAGCGACGCGGTAGTTTCCAGCAGATAGTCACCCACCGGGCCGATCATCATATCGCCGTGGATTTCGTCCATCGTGTGATACCAGCCTTGACCACGCGGCATCGTATTCACAACTTTTGCTGTATAGGGATCAACGGCAACCATAGTGGCTTTATCATCATTGTTCACGCGGAATACGGCAACCATATCATCTGCGCGTGGCGCAATATACTGCACTACAGAAGCAGTTTCCGGATTCACAAACTGTCTGGCGGCCTCAGCCTGAGCCGACAAAGGCTGCACCACTGCCTGCGGCGTAATATGTATGCGTTCGCCTTCTTTACCGGTAATATTGGCGAATAGCAGCATTCCCAACCCTGTAACAGCCAGCAGGGTTAAAAACGGCGCAACCAAAAGTCCGGCATAAAAATGCCATCGCCAAACAGTTAAATAACGGCGGTTAGCCCGTTGTTCATTTTGGGAAGTTGGTTTTGTTTCCATATTTTCTCTTTATATAGTTAAAGCAGACTAATCACTACGGATTAGCAACAGGTATTTTAATCAAAAACATTCATTTAAGAAACCGTTTTTCCAATACAGCTTTGAAATACTTCAATATTTAGTTTTTAGGCCGTCTGAAAAAACAAAATAGACAGAAAACAACACTTTACTGAAATTCCGTTTTAATCATTGCGGTTTCGGCAGAATTTGGTAGAATACAGACATTACTTATTTATTCATCAAGCCGCCAAGCTTTGGCGGCTTGTATTTTTATTTCCAATCCGGCTAACGCGCGTGGCCGGATAAAATTTTAAAAGCATCATCATGCTTTCATGGAGAACTCAATGCAAAAAATCCCTTTGACCGTCCGTGGTGCAGAATTGTTGAAACAAGAGCTTCAACACCTCAAAAGCGTAGCACGCCCAGAAGTCATTGAAGCCATCGCCGAAGCACGTTCGCACGGCGACTTGTCTGAAAACGCAGAATACGAAGCCGCCAAAGAGCGTCAAGGCTTTATCGAAGGCCGCATCGCCGAGTTGGAACACAAACTCTCTATGGCGCATATCATCAACCCTGCCGAAATCCATGCAGAAGGTAAAATCGTGTTCGGCACAACTGTAACACTGGAAGATTTGGAAACCGAAGAGCAAGTTACCTACCAAATCGTCGGCGAAGATGAAGCAGACATCAAAGAACGCAAAATCTACGTTGGCTCCCCCATTGCCCGCGCCCTGATCGGCAAAGAAGAAGGCGACGTTGCAGAAGTTCAAGCACCCGGCGGCGTACGTGAATATGACATCATTGCCGTGCAATATATTTAAATAAACAAAAGGCCGTCTGAAAACATTTTCAGACGGCCTTTTGTTGTACCAAAACATCATAATAGAAAAAGTGAAATATTCCCAGGAGAAACATAATGAATCTACTGTACAAAATTATCCAAACCGCTGCCGCTATGTGGCTCGGTATGCAGCTAACAGCAGGTTATGTTACCGCCCCTATCCTGTTCCGCCTTCTGCCTAAAATGCAGGCGGGAGAAATTGCCGGCATTTCATTTGCCATCACAGCACTATGTGGCTTAGTTATTTTTGGCGCAGCCTATGCCTTTTTCAGACGGCAACTGGCCTCACTTTCTTGGTGGATCTTGGTACTTTGGCTACTCTTAGCCTGCAACCATCTTTTGGTTACGCCGGTTATCGAAGCACACAAATATGGGCTGGATAACTGGCTGCTGTCCCTAGTAGGTGGAACATTCGGTGTTTGGCACGGCTTATCCAGTATTATCTTTTTGATTTGTACGATACTGGCAGCCATCTGCGTATGGAAATGGCCCAAGCCAAACTAATCTGTCTTAATAAAAGGCCGTCTGAAAATAAGTCTTTCAGACGGCCTTTTATTTTGAATCATGAATTCCCCGACTCTTCAAATATAAACCATAAAAAATGCCCTGCAATATGCAGGGCATTTTTCACAAACTGATTAAGGTTTAGCGTAACCGTGAACGCCATTGTAAGGAGCTGGGATCCAACCTTCATCAGAAGCAGGCAATTCGCCTTGACCTTCGATAGTTTGGCCTGGAGCAACTTGACGAGTAACAATGCTGCGGATTTTAACGTCAACGCGGCGGTCAGGCTCGATACAAGCGATAAGAGCAGCACGTTTCTTAGCTTTAGAAACTTTTTTGCCCAGTTTAGCAACTTCAGCTTCACAAGTAGCAGTCATGCGAGCTTGAGATTCGCCCAAACCTACTGCAGAGATTTTGCTAGAAGCAACGCCACGGCCTACCAAGTAGTTAGCAACTACGTTAGCACGACGCTCAGACAGAGCTTGGTTGTATTGCTCAGAACCCATGAAGTCAGTGTGACCTTCAACACGTACAGTTTCTACGTTTTTGTTGCTCAGGCGTTGAGCCAAAGCGTCCAGGTTTTCTTGAGCTTCAGGACGCAGGTTGTCTTTGTCGAAGCCGAACAGAGTTTTAGTAGACAGAGAAACAGTTTCATCAACATACTCAGGAGCTTGTTGTACAGGAGCAACTGCTTCACGATCACCACATTCAACACGGCCTTGGGTAGCTTTGTCGAAGTAGCTGTTTTTCCAGCATTCGCCGTAGTTGTTACGGACGATTTCTTGAGATTGGCTGCTTACGGTGTAACCGTGTTTGGTGTGCGCTTCGCTGGCCATAGCGGTGCCGGAGGCAACCAAGGCAACGAACAATGCGCTTAATTTCAGCTGTTTGGTCATTTTATTCCCTCATCAAATTGTTATGCGGCGGACTAGGAAAGCAACCGCTGCAAAGTACCAATATACAGGCCGCAGTATCAAAACAGCGGCAAATCGGATATATCAGGTTGCACTATAAAGAAGCGCAAGGCAAACTGTCAATACTCGATGCCTTCAAACAATCATGAAGTGCCTGTTTCCTAGTAGTTAATCATGCCGAAAAATCAATCTTGTGTCATTAATTTAGGGCAAAATCAGACAATTCATCCACCTTAAGTTGTACAAAAACAACAAAACCCCTTTCCCTCTTCTTTCCTGAATTTCCCGTTTTCATATCGTTAAAAGATATTTCCATTAAAAACAATCGTTTTCAAAACTCGGGGCAAAACTGGGCAAAATATGTTAAATTACATGCCGTTTGTCGCACAAAATCCACATTAACAACGTATCCGGTACTGCTACCATGAAACTGCAACAATTACGTTATGCCCTTGAGGTTTACCGACACAATCTGAATGTCTCCGAAGCCGCCGATGCGCTTTTCACATCCCAGCCCGGCATTTCCAAACAAATCCGCCTGCTTGAAGAAGAATTGGGTATCCAAATTTTTATCCGCAGCGGCAAACGTGTGGTTTCCGTTTCGCAACCGGGCAAAGCCGTATTAGAGATTTCGGAACGGATTTTGCGTGATGTACAAAACATTAAAAATATCGGCAGCGAATTTACCGATCATGACAGCGGCTCCCTGACCATCGCGACAACGCATACCCAGGCGCGTTATGCTTTGCCAAAAATCGTTGCGGAGTTTGTCAAAAACTACCCTAAAGTCAATTTGACCATCAAACAAGGCAGCCCTTCTGCCATTGCGCAAATGGTCAGCAGCGGCGAAGCTGATTTGGCAATTATTACTGAACGCATTGACGATCATCCTGAGTTGGGAAAACTGCCCTGCTATGAATGGAACCATGCCGTCATTGTTCCGCACGACCACCCTCTTTTGGACTGCCGCAATCCTTTAAGCCTTGAAGATTTGGCTTCTTTTCCGCTGGTTACTTACGAATTTGCTTTTAATTCCGGCAGCAGTATCGCGCGTACATTTAATAAAGCGCATATTGAGCAACCTGATGTTGCCTTATCGGCTGCCGATACGGATGTACTGAAGACGTATGTCCGCTTAGGCTTGGGCGTTGGTTTGATGGCTAAAATGGCGTACGATCCCATTGTCGATCAAGATTTACAACTTATTGATGCGGCACACTTATTTGAACCGTCGCCTACATGGATAGCCTTACGCACTGATACCTACCTGCGCGGCTACGCGTATGACTTTATCCAGATGTTTGCACCAAAACTGACCAGAGAAGTAGTCGACCGTATTCTGTACACACCGGTTGTTGAAGATTTTTCAATTTAATATCTGACTATCACTTTCGTAACTTAACAATTATTCTTTAATTCTTGTTAAAAAGGCCGTCTGAAATATTTCAGACGGCCTAAGATTCAGATAGCGTGCGAACAACCGGAAACCATTTTCTTCAAGGTTGTCGCATCTAAGATTTTGATGTGCTTGTGTTCAACCGAAATCAAGCCTTCATGATGGAATTTAGACAAGGTGCGGCTGACTGTTTCCAGTTTCAGTCCCAAATAGCTGCCGATTTCCTCACGCGACATCCGCAAGATAAAATCATTGGCGGCGAAGCCTCGTGAATAGAGACGCTGAGACAGGTTGAGCAAGAATGCCGCCAATCGCTCTTCAGCGCGCATATTGCCCAAAAGCAACATAACGCCCTGATCTCGGACAATTTCGCGGCTCATCAAGCGGAAAAAGTGGGAGCGGAGGCTGGGAATATCCTGACCGAGTTCCTCAATATGAGTAAACGGAAGCTCGCATACCTCGCTGTCTTCCAAAGCCACAGCATCACAGCTGTGAATATGGGAACAAATCCCATCCATACCGACCAGTTCGCCCGACATAAAAAAGCCGGTTACCTGATCGCGTCCATCTTGGCTGGCGACTGTTGTCTTAAAGAAGCCTGCACGGATGGCAAACAAAGAGGTAAACGGCTCGCCGGCACGGAACAGGTATTCACCTTTTTTCAGACGGCGGCTTTGACGAATAACCGCGTCCAGTTGTGAAAATTCGTTAGGCATCAGTCCGACAGGCAAACACAGCTCGCGTAAAGAACATGTGGAACACAAGGTTTTCATTTGATGTGTTGCATTGTGTGTGGCCATAACGCACCCTTAATCTGCATAGTTCTATAAATCCCTGATGAAGCCGAATAACTATTGACCCAAGTCAAAGTCGGCATATCATTATCAGGCATTCTACCAAACTATCGAAATTTTGACTAAAATTTTCCCTAATTTCCCTACTTTATACTACAAGCCCGACCATGAAAATCATCCCCATCTCAAATAACACCAACACAAACAACGAATTACCGGAATTCGATCGTGAATTGATTGCCAGTTTGCCATCAAGCGGTCCCCGTTATACATCCTATCCGACTGCCGACCGCTTCCATGAAGGCTTTAAAGAAGCCGAATATATCCAAGCTTTAAGCCTGCGCAATACGGGAGCGCTTAACAAACCCCTTTCGCTCTACATCCACATCCCCTTCTGCAATACCATCTGCTACTACTGCGGCTGCAACAAAATCATTACCAAGGACAAAAGCCGTGCCGATGCCTATATCCAGTATCTGGAAAAAGAAATGGAATTGCTGGCACCGCATTTGGGCGGAAGACACCAGCTCGCGCAGCTCCACTTCGGCGGCGGTACGCCCACATTCCTGAGCGACGACCAACTCGAACGCGTCTTCGACATGATTCGTAAATACTTCCAGCTGATTCCCAACGGCGAATACTCCATCGAAATCGACCCGCGCAAAGTCAGCCGCGAAACCGTCCTCAAACTGGGCAAACTCGGTTTCAACCGCATGAGTGTCGGTATTCAAGACTTTGACCCTAAAGTGCAGGAAGCCGTCAACCGCATTCAAAGTTATGAAGAAACCAAAGAAGTGATTGATGCCGCGCGTGAAGCCGGTTTTAAATCGGTCAGCGTCGATTTGATTTACGGCCTGCCGCACCAAAACACCGAAAGCATCAAAACCACCATCGACACGGTCTTGTCCCTCGATCCCGACCGCCTTGCCCTTTACCACTACGCCCACCTGCCGCATATCTTCAAACCGCAACGCCGTATCGACACCAATGTCGTTCCCGGCAGCGAAGAAAAACTCGATATGCTGCAATATTGCGTTCAAACCCTGACCGAGCGCGGCTATGTCTTCATCGGTATGGACCACTTTGCCAAACCTGACGACGAACTCTCCATCGCCCTCAAAGAAGGTTTCCTGCAACGCAACTTCCAAGGCTATTCGACCTATGCCGACTGCGACTTGGTAGCGATCGGCGTCTCCTCTATCGGCAAAATCGGCAGCACCTACTCCCAAAACGAGCGCGACATCGATGCCTATTACGCCGCACTCGATGCCGGACATCTGCCGATTATGCGCGGCTACCAGCTCAATCAAGACGACATTTTGCGCCGCAACATCATTCAGGATTTAATGTGCCGCTTCTCGCTTGATTATCAAATTTACGAAAGCGTGTTCGGCATTCCGTTTAGCCGCTATTTTGCAGCCGAACTGGAAGATATGAAGCAACTAGAAACCCTCGGCCTAGTCCGTCTCAAACCGAACAGCCTGACCGTGACGCCGAAGGGCCGTTTCCTGATCCGCAACATCGCCATGGTGTTCGACTACCACTTGCGCCATAAAGAAACCAAAGCCAAATACTCGCAAACTGTGTAAACAGGAATGGACAAGGTCGTCTGAAAATTTTCAGACGACCTTTGTTTTTATTTTCAATACTTTCGGGTAACATAAAACCATATTTTCCGCTTTATCAGGATTCAAAGTTAATTTGTATAGGCGCGTATCCTATGATTACCGAGCAGCAAAACGATATCCTCAGCATCAATCAAGTGCAGCTTCTCCTTGCTGAAAAACGCACGGCACTTGCTATCATGCGTACGGGCATTGCCGTTTTCGCACTCCCTTTGTCTATTTTCAGTGCGCTGATTGCGACATCGAAATGGTACGAAGCCGTCGATGTTTGGCCTTTGCTCTCACTGGTCAGTCTGATGAACATCAGTTTGATTATTTTCTCGGTCTATCTGATTACCCGCTCACTCCGTAGAATGCATCAATACGACCGAATGATTGCCGATATCAAATACAACAACCAGTCTTTACGCAAACTGATTAAGTCATAAAGTGCAAATAGTTGGAGCTAGGCATAAGGTCGTCTGAAAATCAAAATATAGAGGAACTCCAGATTTGTATTAAAACATGATTCTGCCAAACATACCGTAATTGTTCTTGGAGACCTTACTGTACACTTTGCTCCTCCTATTTGAATCGATACGATACCATTGCAGTAATTGGGATATAAAATGAACAACTCAATTGGATACTTGGTAGGAATCCTACCGGATAGACCTGTCGTGTTTAGACGAAAGCGAAAGCAGTCTGAAATTTTGGTTTGTCCGGTCTCTTATCTCAAACGCTTTTAAAATATGGAACAACCCGATTTTTTCCCCATCCCCAGTCCCTGTATAGGTGTCTGCGAAGCCAATGCCAAAGGTTATTGCAAAGGCTGTCTGCGCAGTCGGGAAGAGCGCTTGTACTGGCTCCAGATGACCGACAGCCAAAAGCATCAAGTCATGCACCTTCTGTCCCTCAGGAAGGCCAAAATCCGCAACCGCAAACTGGAAAAACCTGAAACGGGCGAACATCCGGTTCAAAACCTGCTCGATTTCTAAATTGCCCTTACCTACCGCACACCACAATAAGGAAAAATATGAAAAAACTGCTTGCCTGCCTGCTTGTACCATTGACCGCTCTTGCCTTGGGTGCCTGCAAACCCGCCGCAACTTCAACCGACAACAAACCTGCCGAACTTAACTGGCAGCAGCCTAAACTGACCAGCAATGTTTGGAAAATCAGCAAAGAAGGCCAACCCAATTCCTACCTGCTCGGCACCATCCACATGGGGCAAACCAATCAAACCTTGTCTTCCGATGCAGTCAAACTATTGCAATCCACCGACCAATTGACCACAGAAGTTGACCCATTGCCGGACAGCAGTCCGGAAACGAAAAAAATGTATCAAAAATACTTCAAAGAAGTCATGAGTACCGAACCACTCAGTCGCAAGCTTGGAAAAACAGATTTCCGTCTTTTACAAGAAATCTATTCGCAAAATGAAGAAAGCCAACCCATCGCCCAAATGGCCGACAAACTCCATCCGTGGGCAGCATTCATTTTTGCCGGCAGTACATTTCCCAAAGGGTATAGCTCAGAAACCGGTGCAGATATGTTGCTGACTAACGCGGCAGTCGGTATCAATAAACCGCGTGGTTCATTGGAAAGCTTAGACGATGTTACCGCGATCTTCAAAGCACAGCCTGAAGAAACCATGCTCAACTTTCTGAAAGCCAGTATTAAAACCAATAAAGAAGAAACCGAAGATGTCAAAAAACTCCATCAAGCCTATTCAGACGGCCGCTTTGAAGAACTCATCCCACTTTTGGAAGAAACCGAACAACGCACCCTCAAACTTGTTGATACCAAATACGCCAAAGCCATGTCCAATTGGCTGAAAAACGACCTCCTGATCCGACGTAACTTGGCATGGCTGCCTGAAATCCGCAAGCAATCCGCCAAGCAAAGCACCCTCTTTGCCGTCGGTATTGCCCATTTACCCAGCGAAAAAGGCTTAATCGAACTATTGCGTCAAGAAGGCTATCAAGTAACGCCCGAACCCAAAGTCCTGATTTGGCAATAAACCCCAATCAAACAACAAGGCCGTCTGAAAGTCTTTCTTTCAGACGGCCTTTATTTAATCTCTATTAAATGAAGCAGTAAGCAATGTTGAGCGTAACAATCAATCGCCTAATGCCGCTACCATCACCGCTTTAATCGTATGCATCCGGTTTTCTGCCTGATCAAACACAATGCTGGCTTCGCTTTCAAAGACTTCTTCCGTTACTTCCACACCATTCAGGCCGAATGTCTCATAAATCCATTCGCCGACCTTGGTTTCGCGATTATGGAAAGCAGGCAGGCAATGCATAAACTTGACTTGCGGATTTTCCGCCACCGCCATCAATTCGGGGGTAACGCGGTAATCTTTCAGCAAATCGATACGCTCTTGCCAAGCCTCTTTAGGCTCGCCCATGCTGACCCACACATCGGTATGGATAAAATCCACGCCTTTCACGGCTTTCTGCGCATTCTCCGTCAACAGAATCCGTCCGCCGGTCTCTTTGGCAACAGCCTGCACCGTTTCGATAATGTTTTCAGACGGCCACAAACTTTTCGGTGCACCGATACGCACGTCCATGCCTAGTTTCGCAGCCAACACCAGCAACGAATTGGCCATGTTGTAACGCGCATCGCCTACATAGGCAAACGCAATTTGGTTCAAAGGCTTGTCGCTATGTTCGCGCATCGTTAGCGCATCGGCGAGCATTTGGGTCGGGTGGAACTCGTTGGTCAAACCATTGAACACAGGCACGCCTGCATACTTGGCCAGCTCTTCCACCACATCCTGCCCAAAACCGCGATACTCGATACCGTCAAACATCCGTCCTAAAACACGCGCGGTATCCTTAATGCTTTCCTTATGTCCGATTTGACTGGCAGAAGGCTCCAGATAAGTTACCCCTGCGCCTTGGTCGCGTGCGGCCACTTCAAACGCGCAACGGGTGCGGGTTGATGTTTTCTCGAAAATCAGGGCAATGTTTTTTCCCTTCATCCGCTGCACTTCGCGCCCTGCTTTTTTAGCAGCTTTCAATTCGGCGGCAAGGTCGAGATAGGTGGTAATTTCTTCCGGCGTAAAATCCAAAAGTTTTAGAAAATGGCGGTTTTTCAGGCTCATGTCTTATTTCTCTTTTTCTAGCGTGGGCGTTGCCCAACATTTTTCTCCATGCAGATTTTTCCGGGCTTCCCCGATCTCCTGCTGCTCAATTTTTCAGCGTGCGAAGCCTGCCCGAAGCGCGGCCCCTTATCCTCTATCAAAACTCAGAACAAGGCCGTCTGAACTTCGCCTCGCTCCAAGGCAAGCAACGACTGTTTGCGGTTCAAGCCGCCTGCGTAGCCGGTCAGTTTACCGTCGCTGCCAATAACGCGGTGGCAGGGAATCAGGATAGACACCTTATTCTGTCCGTTTGCAGCGGCAACGGCACGAATGGCTTTAGGATTACCCAACTGTTGCGCCTGCTCCTTGTAGCTGCGCGTTTCACCGTAAGGAATGGTCAGCAGCGCATCCCACACCTGCTGTTGAAAGGCTGTACCTATCGTTTCCAAAGGTGTCGCAAAAACTTTCAGACGGCCTTGAAAGTATAAATCCAATTCTTGGCGCAAAAGTTGCGTTTGCTCATTTTCTTGGAAAATAAACTGTCCGTGCAAAGCTTTTTGGACAGCCATGATTTCCTGTTCCATATGTTTCTGCCCGACAAATTCCAACAGACACAAACCCTTGCTGCCGAACACCGCCAACATCTCGCCCAACGGCGTGGCAACCGTGGCCGCAGTCAGTTCGTGCGGACTACCCGGATAACGCGTTTCCAACAGTCGGACAGCTCGGCGGATACGAACATATTCTTGAGGCGTACAACCGATACAATCAATAAAATCCTGCTCAAGCTGCTTGGCTTCGTGTTCCGTAAACCGCTTGTGCAGCAAGGCTTCGAGGTCGGCAGAAAAGTCGGTTTCCAACTGCTCGCGGATTTCATTCCACTTTGATGGAAGATTGTTTAAAAAAGGCAGAGTAATCATCTGCATTTACTCCCGATAATCAACAAACACCAACCAATTACTCGATGAATGATAAGTTCCACCATCCGGTACGGCGGCTTTAAAACTTATGCGCAGGTTGGCTGGAAGTTTCCGCCTACCCTCTCAATGAAATTCACTCAAAATTTTATAAAATCCAAAAATTGGAATTATAGAATTTTCTTTAAAACAACAAACTCTTTGTCTTTTTCTATCTTAAATTTTCCCAAGACCCACTCGCCACTCTTTTTAAACTCTCCGTTTTCTCCACAATAGCCTCTTTGCTCAACCTTAGTCGCTTGCAGAATCACTTCGTCATCACTTACAAATCGATAAAGACCTTCTGAATGCGGAAAACAATCATTACCGCATTCTGCTGAATAACTGCTGCTAAACCTGCCGTCCTTATCAAACTCAATGTGCGTTCCATAAATGCGATTATCAGAGCCGGCTGTTTCTACCCGACTGAGATAATATGCGTTTTGGGGCGTATCCATGGGCAATTCGTCAATATGCCACAATCCCACCAGTGTATTTTTTTTCTAAAATTTTTCCTTGACTGATTGAAACCACCGGGGGCTTTGGTTTGGACTCAAAGCAACCTGTCAAAGACAATGACAATCCCAATACAACAAGGGCAGAGATAAATTTCGGCATGGGGAAACCTTTAGTGAAGAAATCGATTAATGACAGTCAAAGCATTGCCCCAATGTATGCCAATTTTGATGGGGCAATACCCTTTCTGCCGTTTTCAGACGGCCTTTTTCACTTCAACAAACGTTTCAACATACCTTCATACACTGCCGACAGCTTCGGAATATCGTCCAAATGTACGTTTTCGTTGATTTGGTGGATGGTCGCGTTGGACGGGCCTAACTCGATGAGTTCTTTGGCAATGGCCTTGATGAAGCGTCCGTCCGAAGTACCGCCGGTGGTGGACAATTCGGCCTCAACGCCACAAATCTCGGCAATGGCTTCGCGTGCCACATCGGTCAGTTTTCCTGCCTGAGTCAGGAAAGGTTGGCCTGAACAAGACCACTGCAAATCGTATTGCACGCCGTGTTTGTCCAAAATGGCGTGGACGCGTTGTTTCAGCCCTTCTTCAGTGGACTCGGTAGAGAAACGGAAATTGAATTTGACGTTCAGCTCGCCCGGAATCACGTTGGTCGCACCTGTGCCTCCGTTGATATTGGAAATTTGGAAACTGGTCGGCGGAAAGTATTCGTTGCCCTCGTCCCAGACTTCTTGTGTCAGCTCTAACAAGGCTGGGGCAAAAGTATGCACGGGATTGATTGCCAAATGCGGATAGGCAATATGGCCTTGCTTGCCTTTGACGGTCAGGTTGCCCGACAACGAGCCTCGGCGGCCGTTTTTCAACATATCGCCCAATTTATCCACGGCAGTCGGTTCGCCGACGATACAGTAATCAATCAACTCGCCGCGCGCTTTCAACACATCGACGACTTTGGTCGTGCCGTCCAGCGCATCGCCCTCTTCGTCCGAAGTAATCAGGAGCGCGATGCTGCCTTGATGATTGGGATTTTCGGCAACGAATTGCTCGCAGGCGGTAACGAAACAGGCAATGCTGGTTTTCATATCCGCCGCGCCGCGGCCATACAGACGGCCTTCACGCTCGGTCGGTTCAAACGGAGGCGAATCCCATTTTTCAACAGGTCCTGTCGGCACGACGTCGGTATGTCCGGCAAAGCAGAACAACGGAGCCTGCGTACCGCGTCGCAACCAAACGTTTTTGGTGTCGCCAAAATGAAGCTCCTCTACGGCAAAACCGATTTTTTGCAGGCGTTCGGCCAGCAGTTGTTGGCAGTTTTGGTCATCCGGCGTAACGGACGGGCAGGAAATCAGCTCTTTGGCAAGCTCTAGGGATTGAGTTTCGGTCATATTTGTTCACTTTGAGAAACAGGCCGTCTGAAACGTTCTGAATATAATTTTCAGACGGCCTTGAGTTTATTTGAAGATACTGAATAGGCAGTCTGCCTTTCAGTATTCTGAGTTATTCTCCATGACAAGCTTCATAAAGCGGCAGTAATTCTTCCACTGTTTCCACTATCCATTTCGCGACATCCTGCTTGCCCAAATCATCGCGTTCGATGTGTTTCCCGATACAGAAGAAATCTTTGTCGTCTCGAAGCTTTCTATCGCCGTCGCTTTGTTGGGCGACGGTACGATAATCGTTATATTCGCTTTCCGCACCATGCCACATATCGAAGGAAGCGTATTTTTCAGTATCAAAATTATCCAGCCAGCGGTTGTAATCAGGCAGCGCAATGGGGGAAACATCGGCTTTATAGCAATGCCAGTCCAAGCTGACACTCAAACGGCGGCGATTCAGCAAAATCGATAAAATCGCTGCGGAATTTTTATATTGTTCATATTTGAAATAGGCAAAGAAATGAGCGCGCACCTGCCAGCCGTTACACCAGCGTTCGATATGCGGCGGCGCAAACGGCGCACCCAATTCGGCGGCAACCTGCTGGATCAGCTGCTGCCATACCTGCCAGTTTTCTTTATAGTCTGCCTTGATTTGCGGAATGCTTTCAGGCTGGTATTTTTTAAGCTGGGAAAACTGGAAAAAAGGGATATTGAACAAATCGCAACTTTTGGGGGTCAGCATAGTGTATTCCTTGAGACGATTGTTTCAGACGGCCTTATTTGCGGCGGCGTGCGGCCATAATTTCACCGATTTCGGTCAATTTTTCTTTGGGGATAAAGGTTTTGCCCATATCAAACAGCGGCTCTTCAATCGCCAGATGAACATCATATCCTGCGACAAAACGTTTGAATGCTTCGGCATCAGGGATATAGGCATTGTCCGCTTCAAGCTTGGCAAATTCAGCCGCTACGCCGTCCCAGTTGCCATGCAGGCTGACATGTTGGCGCAACAACTCGTCAACGCTTTCTTGAGCTTGCGGCGCATATTGCAACAAAAGCGGAAAGAAGTTTTCTTCTTCATCTTCATGGTGCAACGGCGCGGCAACGTTGAAATACTGGGCAATTTGGCGGATGGTTTGCAAAACAACCTGATTGCAGCCGTTTTCGGCGATATAGTCCGACAACATGGCAACCTGATTGCAGAAACGGCGCACTTTGCCGTGGCAGGCGTACAGCATTTCAATAGGTTCGGCAAAAGTAACGCTTTTGGTTTCAAACGGATTCATAGGATTTATTCTTAAATTAATGTTTCCAGATTATAACAAAACAGCCTGCGCAAGGCAGGCTGTCTGTTTTCGAGCTTTAGGCGGATTAGTCAACCAAAGTAACTTTACCGTTCATCAAAGCGCCGTGACCTGGGAAGGTGCAAGCGAATTTGTATTCGCCGCCAGCCAGTTTGGCTGGATCCAGAGTCAAAGAAGATTCTTCGCCGCCACCGATCAGTTTGGTGTGGGCAACAACACGTGCATCATCAGGTTTGACGTAGTCAGTGTCAGCTGCGCCAACGCCATCTTTGAAAATACCATCCATGTCTTCAGCTTTACCGATGACAATGTTATGACCCATGCTGGTTTTAGGTTGGGTACCGGTGTGTTTCAGGGTGATGGTGAATTCTTTACAAGCTTTGCTTACTTGGATTTCTTTAGTGTTGAACTGCATAGCGTCGTTGGCTTCAACAGTAGTCGCGCAGTTGCCGGCAGCAGGAGCAGCGGCAGCGTCGACCGGAGCGGCTTCAGAAGCAGGAGCTGCATCAGCAGGTGCAGTAGTTTCTGCGGGGGCAGCTTCGGAAGCAGCAGAAGCAGCAGGGGCTTCTGCAGGTTTTGCAGCTTCTTGAGAGCATGCAGCCAAGCCGATAACGGCAGCGGAAATCAGAGCCAGATAAGCTTTCATTGATGTATCTCCTAATGATGAGAGTTTTGTTAAGTTCTATTAATAGCACCACACGAATATATTAATAAAAGGCAAACGCCAAACTAAAATTTATCCGCATAGCGTGATGTGAAATTCAGGCGTTATTTTGCTACAAACTTCACACGAAATCAAAGTTTCAAGCCAAGTTTACATCAGTTTACCTAAAAGAAAACAGATACTTTCTAGGTCGTATTTCTTTAGTATTAGATACTATCAGCCGAACGATATAAGTTTTAACATTTATTAACTATAATCTCATTTAACATAATTTTAACGGCTATGCTTGCGTACCAATTCTGCCAATGCCGCCGCCAATTCGGGATGTTTGCCTTCCAATTTGGCTGCCGCCTCATCGAAGCTGTCTAAAGCTGCCTCACTCAATCGCAAACTATTGGTTTTCGGCTGAGCCGGAGGCTTGGGAACTACCCTGACCACCACTTCCCTTACGCCTGCATGCAATGTTTGCAACTTGGGCAACATGGCAGGCAGGATCATTTTCAAACGCGAAGCAGCCATATTGTTGGCGGCAAGCAAGACCAATCTTCCGTCTTCTACGCAGGCCGTCTGAAAATGCGGATGCAGGTTTGCCGGCAAAACCGTTTTGATTTTTGCATCCAATTTCCGCCATTGTTGCGATTGTTGCAACAAGCCCGCCAATAAATGATCGCGTTTGCCTAATTGTGCTAAATCCATAGTTTCAGACGGCCTCTCAGTGAATTAACCAAACAATTACAATTGAAATACAGCAAAACCGCCTTTATTTCAAACAGCATTACCGCGTTATACAAGCGCTTGTGTTAAAATCCCAATTTCGCCCACTATTATATCAAGGCGCAGGAATTATTCATGCTGACAAACATTGCTAAGAAAATCTTCGGCAGCCGCAACGACCGCCTGCTGAAACAATATCGTAAATCCGTTGCCAAAATCAACGCGCTTGAGAAACAAATGCAGGCCTTGAGCGATACAGAACTGCAAGCTAAAACAGCCGAATTCAAACAACGTCTCGCCGACGGACAAAGCTTGGACGACATTTTGGTCGAAGCCTTTGCTGTCTGCCGCGAAGCATCGAGCCGTGTATTGGGCATGCGCCACTTTGATGTACAGCTGATCGGCGGTATGGTCCTGCACAACGGCAAAATCGCCGAAATGCGTACCGGTGAAGGTAAAACTCTGGTGGCCACCCTTGCCGTTTACCTGAATGCATTGTCAGGAAAAGGCGTACACGTCGTTACCGTCAACGACTACCTCGCCTCCCGTGACGCAAGCATTATGGAGCCGTTGTACAATTTCTTAGGCTTGAGCGTCGGCGTGATCGTCGCCGATTTGCAACCTTTCGAACGCCAAACTGCTTACGGTGCCGACATTACTTACGGTACAAACAACGAATTCGGTTTCGACTACCTGCGCGACAATATGGTTACCGACCAATACGACAAAGTTCAGCGCGAATTGAACTTTGCCGTAGTCGACGAAGTGGACTCCATTTTGATTGACGAAGCGCGTACACCGCTGATTATTTCCGGCCAAGCGGATGACAACATCCAGCTCTACCGCGTGATGAACGCCGTTCCTGCCCTCCTTATCCGCCAAGAAACCGAAGAAGGCGAAGGCGATTACTGGGTAGATGAAAAAGCACACCAAGTTATCCTGAGCGAAGCCGGTCACGAACACGCCGAGCAAATCCTGACCCAAATGGGCTTGCTGCAAGAAAACGACTCCCTCTACTCCGCCGCCAACATCGCCCTGATGCACCACCTCATGGCAGCATTGCGCGCGCATACGCTGTTCCATAAGGACCAACACTACGTCATCCAAGACGGCGAAATCGTCATCGTAGACGAATTTACAGGCCGTCTGATGTCGGGCCGCCGCTGGTCCGAAGGTCTGCACCAAGCCGTCGAAGCCAAAGAAGGCGTGGAAATCAAACGCGAAAACCAAACGCTCGCGTCTATTACCTTCCAAAACTACTTCCGTCTGTATAGCAAACTGTCCGGCATGACCGGTACGGCCGACACCGAAGCCTTCGAGTTCCAAAGCATTTACAACCTCGAAACCGTCATCATCCCGACCAACCGCCCTGTACAACGTAAAGACTTCAACGACCAAATCTTCCGTTCAGCCGAAGAAAAATTTGAAGCCGTCGTCAAAGACATCGCCGAATGCCACAAAAACGGCCAACCGGTTTTGGTTGGTACAACCAGCATCGAAAACTCCGAACTGGTTTCCCGCTTGTTACACGAAGCAGGTCTGCCGCATAACGTTCTGAACGCCAAAGAACACGAGCGCGAGGCATTGATTGTGGCCCAAGCCGGTAAAGTCGGCGCAATTACCGTTGCCACCAACATGGCCGGCCGCGGTACCGATATTGTCTTGGGCGGCAACCTCAAACATCAAATCGAAGCCATCCGTGCCGATGAAACCTTGAGCGAACAGCAAAAACAAGCGCAAATTTCCGCCCTTGAAAGCGGTTGGCAAGCCGAACACGACCAAGTTGTGGCCGCAGGCGGTTTGCACATTATCGGTACAGAACGCCATGAAAGCCGCCGTATCGACAACCAATTACGCGGTCGTGCGGGCCGTCAGGGCGACCCCGGTTCCAGCCGTTTCTATCTGTCGTTTGAAGACCCATTGTTGCGCCTGTTTGCACTCGACCGTGCCGCCGCCATCCTCAACCGCTTGGCTCCTGAACGTGGCGTTGCCATCGAACACGGCCTTCTGACCCGTCAAATCGAAGGCGCACAACGTAAAGTCGAAGGCCGCAACTTCGATATGCGTAAACAGGTTTTGGAATACGATGACGTTGCCAACGACCAACGTAAAGTGATTTACCATCAACGCAACGAAATCCTGACCAGCAAAGACGTCAGCGATTTGACCCGCGAAATCCGCGCCGACGTTATCAGCGACTTGGTTGATTACCACATCCCGCCTGACAGCATGGAAGAGCAATGGGCCATTCCGGCACTGGAGCACCAACTTGCCGCCGATTTCCGCCTGCATGTCGATATTAAAGGCTGGCTGAAAGAAGACAGCACTTTGGACAACCAAGACATTAAAGAACGCCTCATCAAGCGCATCGAAGACGAGTATGCCGAAAAAGTCGAATTGGTCGGCAAACAGGCTATGTCAGACTTCGAACGCAATGTTATGCTGCAAGTTATCGACAACCAATGGCGCGAACACCTCGCCGCTATGGACTACTTGCGCCAAGGTATCCATCTGCGCAGCTATGCTCAGAAAAATCCAAAACAGGAATACAAACGCGAAGCTTTCGCCATGTTTGAAAACCTGTGGCGCAGTATCAAACAAAACATTGCCGCTTTGCTGACTGCCGTTCAAATCGAGCGCAACAGTGAATACGACCATACTGCCGCACAAAGCGTCAGCGATGTTCAAACCGTCCACTCCGATGCGCCTGATATGGAAGAATTGCTCGGCCAATCGCAAACCGATTTGGTTACAGAAGCGTTCGATCCTGACGGCACAGACTTCAGCCCCGAAGCGCTTGCACAAAACGGCCTGATTGTTCACCGCAACGATCCTTGCCCTTGCGGCAGCGGCCTGAAATACAAACAGTGCCACGGTAAATTGAACTAAGCAGTCATCTCAAAAGGCCGTCTGAACAAGTGTAAAAACGAAATCAAAGATTCTCGTTTCACCGTTCAGACGGCCTGAGAATTATCCAAACAAGCAAAAAATTTCCAAACCCAATTTCAAAAGAGTATCCCTATGGCAGGCAATACCTTCGGACAAATCTTTACCGTTACCACTTTCGGCGAAAGCCACGGCGCAGGCTTGGGCTGCATCATTGACGGCTGCCCGCCCGGATTAGAATTGAGCGAAGCGGATATCCAATATGACCTTGACCGCCGCAAACCCGGCACCAGCCGCCACGTTACCCAACGCCGCGAAGCCGACCAAGTCGAAATCCTCTCCGGCGTATTCGAAGGCAAAACCACCGGCACACCCATCGCCCTCCTAATCCGCAATACCGACCAACGCAGCAAAGACTATGGCAATATCGCCACCAGCTTCCGCCCTGGTCATGCCGATTACACCTACTGGCATAAATACGGTACACGCGACTATCGCGGCGGCGGTAGAAGTTCCGCCCGCGAAACCGCCGCACGTGTTGCCGCTGGAGCAGTTGCAAAAAAATGGCTGAAAGAAAAATTCGGCACGGAAATCACCGCCTACGTTACCCAAGTCGGTGAAAAAGAAATCCAGTTTGAAGGTTACGAATATATTTCCCAAAATCCTTTTTTTGCCGCCAACCAAAGCCAAATTGAGGACTTGGAAAACTATATGGACAGCGTGCGCAAATCATTGGATTCTGTCGGCGCAAAACTTCATATCGAAGCAGCCAACGTCCCTGTCGGCTTGGGAGAACCGGTTTTTGACCGCCTCGATGCAGAAATTGCCTACGCCATGATGGGCATCAATGCTGTCAAAGGCGTGGAAATCGGTGCAGGTTTTGATAGCATAACGCAACGCGGCAGCGAGCATGGCGACGAGCTCACGCCACAAGGCTTTCTATCCAACCACTCAGGCGGCATCTTGGGCGGCATCAGTACAGGACAAGATATCCATGTAAATATTGCCATCAAACCGACCAGTTCCATCGCCACACCGCGCCGCAGTATTAATATAGAGGGCAACCCTGTCGAGCTTGCCACACACGGCCGCCACGACCCCTGCGTCGGATTACGCGCCGCTCCGATTGCAGAAGCCATGCTGGCCTTGGTATTGATTGACCACGCCTTACGCCATCGTGCGCAAAATGCCGATGTTCAAGTTAATACACCGGACATTGCCAAACTGGGGAAATAACCGTTTATTTCTGAATATTCTCAGAAAAATTTAGCCAAATCACAGTCTTTATACTACAATAGCACCTTATTGCCGTATGACGAAAATACGGATTTATATTAGAGGAATACAACCGCAATGGCACAAGAAACCGCTTTGGGCGCTGCGCTGAAATCTGCCGTCCAAACCATGAGCAAGAAAAAACAGACAGACATGATTGCCGACCACATTTACGGCAAATATGATGTATTCAAACGATTCAAACCGTTGGCCGTCGGTATCGACCAAGACTTGGTTGCCGCCCTGCCCCAATACGACCCTACACTGATTGCACGCGTACTGGCCAACCACTGCCGCCGTCCGCGCTATCTGAAAGCCCTGGCTCGCGGCGGCAAACGTTTTGACTTGAACAACCGCTTCAAAGGCGAAGTCAGCGCAGAAGAACAAACCATCGCCCAACAGCACCCAGCCGTTCAACAGGCATTGGCTGCACAAGCCGAACGCCAAGCCGCTAAGGCTACCACTGAAGCAGAAGCGGCTCCTGCACAAGCTGAGATCAACGAAGCTGCTGAATAATGTTCAGACGGCCTGATAAGGCTCATACTAAATAGAAAAAACCCCAGTTCAATACGACACTTAAACGTCGATGGATTGGGGCTTTTTATTGCCTTAACCTTATAGTAGGCTGATTAAAAATAGCTTTGTTTATATCCTCACCAAGCCAAGTTTTGAAACCAAAATCTTTTCTAAGCTATTCCCAATAAGGTATTTCTCTATTACCTTGGTTATTCTTGTATCAGTTCAAACATTGAACAGCATGATTTATGCATCGTTAAAATAAACTAAAATCTACCCCTTACAAAAATAAGCAAAGGCCGTCTGAAATCGATCTTTCAGACGGCCCTTTTAAATCAAATAATCAATTAAAACACTGCTTGCAAAACCAAATAGCTGACAACAGACAAAATGGCAGCAGCAGGCAAGGTAATAACCCAAGCAAGGCCGATCGGTTTCATCAATTTCCAGTTAGCATTGCGGTTAACCAAGCCGATACCCAAAACTGCACCCACCAAGATATGGGTACTGGAAACAGGCAAACCCATAAATGATGCAGCCATCACGACGGCAGCGGCAGAAAGCTCTGCAGAAAAACCTGACGCGGGGTGCATTTCTGCCAAGCTGGTGCCTACGGTTTTAATCACTTCTTTGCCAACAAACCACAAGCCGACGATCAAAGCGATACCGAAAGTCAACATGGCAATTGGCGGCACGGCGTTTTGAGCAGTAATGCTGTTGGTACGCAACACATCCATAATTGCGGCAAACGGACCAATCGCATTGGCAATATCGTTCGCACCATGGCTAAATGCAAAACCGCAAGCGGTAAATACCTGCATCCATGAGAACATTTGGAAAGTCGATTTATCCAAATCTTTGCGTTTTAAACTTTTGGCAAATACAAACGTACCCATCCAAATAGCCGCGCCGATCATGAAAATGGTCAAGAAGCTGTTGACGTTGCTCATACCCAAATGCAGATTTTTCAGACCTTTGAAAATCAACATTGCCGCAATCATCATGCCGCCGACAGAAGCAATAAACGGCACCCAGGAATGCAGGGCTTTGTAAGAATCTACTTCACCCTTACGGCTGTCAAAGCGGTGCATACCGCGATAATACTCAGACTGCAATTCTTCAGGATCAAAGTCCGGCTCATCATAGATTTGAGCATCATGCGCCATTTTGGTGGCGTATTCGACTTTTTCAGATTCACTCAAGGCTTCAAAAAACAGGCGGTGTTCTTCTTTATAGGCTTTCTTCTCCAACTTGATGCCTTTGAGCGTATTATCGGCCCAAGAGTTGTAGTCCAAAACGTTTTTCTTAATTCGTGAAAACAACAGATAGGAAACGATGCCGCCCAAAACCGGAGACAATATCCAAGACAAGGCAATTTCGCCCAACTTGTCCCATTGAATCAACGCAACAGAATCCACACCGTTCAATACCGCCATACACAGAGCACTACCGACGATACCGCCGATAATGGCATGTGTAGTGGAAACCGGCAGACCTTTGTGCGATGCGAAAAGCAGCCACAATGCCGCAGCCAAAAGCGCAGACATCATAATGAAGACAAACTGCATCGGATCCAGATGCATGCCATTCAAATCGACAATACCCTTACGGATAGTATCTGTTACCTCGCCGCCAGCAATCACTGCGCCGCTGACTTCAAATACTGCCGCAATCAGCAAGGCTTGCGGAATGGTCAAAGTGCCGGAGCCGACACTTGTACCGAAAGAGTTGGCAATATCGTTGCCACCCACATTAAACGCCATGAAGACGCCGAAAAAGGTAGCAAGGATAAACAGGCCGGAGTGGTTGTAGTGGGTATAACCCAAGCCCCAATAAATAAAATAGCCGACCATGCTCACAAGCATAGCGGCAAAAACCGTATTAATCAGCTTCAAGTTCGCACTCGACTGAGTTTGAGCCATGGAAAGTTTCCTTTTGGAAAACATGTTGAGTCGCGTTATTTTAACCTTTTTGTAATCTTTCTTGCACCAACTATTTACATTAAATGCCGAAATTCCCGTAAAAACGTCAAAAGGCGTTAAAATGTCATTTTACCTTCTCTTTCTGTAACCGAAATGCAACCCCAATACTATATCGGCATCATGTCCGGAACCAGCATGGACGGCGCCGATGCCGTACTGATTCAAATGCAAGGCAAGCAATGGCAACGCGCCGTTGCCCACAGCTTTTTACCCTATTCAGACGGCCTGCGCCAAGAATTGTTGGCACTGCAAAATATAGGCGAAAATGAATTGCACAGAAGCAATATCCTGGCTCAAACACTCAGCCGCCTATACGCCCAAACCGTCCAACAACTATTGGCAGCACAAAACCTGTCGGCTAAAGACATTGCCGCAATCGGCTGCCACGGACAAACCATCCGCCATGCGCCTGAACACGGTTACAGCATTCAACTGGTCAACCTCCCACTATTGGCCGAACTGACCGGCATTTTCACAATCGGCGACTTCCGCAGCCGTGACCTTGCCTGCAGCGGTCAAGGTGCGCCCCTCGTCCCAGCTTTTCACGAAGCGCTGTTTCAAGATGCGAATGAAACCCGTGCCGTACTCAACATTGGCGGCATTTCCAATATCAGCATCCTCCCGCCCGACACCCCTTCTTTCGGCTTCGATACCGGCCCCGGCAATATGTTGATGGACGCATGGATGCAACATATTTGGCAGCAGCCTTACGACAAAAACGGGGAAAAAGCCGCACAAGGCGAAGTCCTCCCTGACCTGCTCGCTTCCCTGCTCGACCATCCTTACTTCAGCCGCCCTTATCCGAAAAGTACAGGTCGAGAGTTGTTTTCCCTAAGCTGGCTTCAAGGCCGTCTGAAAGGTGATGAAAAGCCAGAAGATGTGATACGCACATTGGTCTTTTATACCGCACAAACCATTTTTGATGCGACCAAACAAGCTGCTCCGGCGATTCATAATCTTTATATCTGCGGCGGCGGCATCCGCAATCCGATTTTGATGCAAGACTTGGAAACCCTGTTTTCTCCCAACACCAAATTGCACAGCACAGCCAAGCTCCATCTTGACCCGCAATGGGTCGAAGCAGCCGCTTTTGCCTGGCTTGCCGCTTGTTGGTGCAATCAAATTCCGAGCAACCCCCACCATGCAACCGGCGCACATTCACACCGAATCTTAGGCTCGGGACATTACGGCAACTAAAGTTGAACAAATAAAAAGGCCGTCTGAACATTTTCAGACGGCCTTTACTATATTAGCCTTTAGTTATTCTTCTTCCGGCAAACGGTTGATTTTCACACGGGCAATCCGTTGCCCATCCTTCTCAACCACTTCAAAACGCCAGCCATGATAATCAATGAAGTCGCCCACATCAGGAATACTTTGCAATTCTTCCATAATCAAGCCGGCAACGGTATGGAAATCCGCGTCTTCCTCTTGAGCAGGCAGATTTAGCTGAGAAGCCAATTCCACATACTCCAATGCACCATCCACAGACAGCGTTTCATCCTGACTGGCTGGAGCAGCTTCTTCTTCCTCACGCTCGAATTCCTCGGGGAATTCACCGGCAATGGTTTCCAACAAATCTTTCATGGTCACCATGCCCAACACCGCGCCAAATTCATCCACCACCAACGCATAATCCGCGCTGCTTTGACGGAACAATTCAATCGCATTCAACGCCGTCGTACTATCCGGCAAAATCAATGGTTGGCGCAAGGCCGTCTGAATATTGATTTCTCCCGATTCAAGCAGCTGGTTCAGCAAATCTTTTTTACTGATATAGCCTAAAGGCTCATCTACACCTGCCTTACCGACAACCAACAAACGGCTATACGGCGTATTTTTCAACTGCGCATTTTGCTCTTCCCGACTTTGGGAAATATCCAATTTCTCGATTTCCCGACGCGGAATCATCACGCCCATAATCGGACGCTCCGCCAAAGTTAACACGCTGCGAATCATGGATTTTTCGTTTTCTTCAAAATGCTCGTCATCGCCGCCGTTATCGCCTGCTTTTGCCAAAATGCTTTCGCGGATACCCATCATGCCCAACACATTTTCAGCGGTACGCTTACGCCAAGAAGTGCTGATGTAGTCATTTTTGCGGGCATTCTTTTGCGAAACCTGATTAAACAGTTCGATCAAAATCGAGAAACCGATCGCTGCATACAAATAGCCTTTCGGAATATGGAAATGGAAGGCTTCCGCGATCAGGCTGAAACCAATCATCAACAAGAAACCCAAACACAACATCACAACGGTCGGATGCTTATCCACAAAGGCAGTCAACGGTTTGCTGGCAGAAATCATCACCGTCATCGCCACAACAACCGCCCCCATTGCCACCACAATATGATCCACCATCGCCACTGCCGTAATAACAGAATCGATAGAGAAAACCGCATCCAAAATCAAGATTTGCGCCACAACGCCCCAAAAAGCAGAATGCTTCTTCTGCCCTTCAGCAACAGCAAATTGATTGTGTCCTTCAAGGCGTTCGTGCAACTCGGTAGTCGCTTTATAAAGCAGGAAAATACCGCCGGCAAACATAATCATGTCTTTACCGGAAATCTCCAGACCGCCCAACTCAAATAAAGGACGCGTCAGCGTCATGATGTGCGCCATAAAGCCCAGCATGAAAATCCGAATAACCACGGCCAAACCCAAGCCCGTTATTCGCGCCTTATCTCGTTGCGACGGTTTAACCTTATTTGCCAAAATCGCTACAAAAACAAGGTTATCAATACCTAAAACAACTTCCAAAACCAGAAGCGTGGCAAAGCCTATCCAAGTATGCGGCTCTGCCAACCAACTGAAATCCATAATGATTGTGTTCCTTTAAAATACAAAAAGGCAGCCGTTCCGCTTAAAACGGACAGACTGCCAAAGTTCGGACATAAATAAAGGGAAAGAAGCGGTATAACAACTACTCTGCTCTGCGTCTTTCATGAAAAATTTATGCCTCGGTCAAAAATAATGGCAAACAGTTTATCAGTTTGACGAAAGAAAGGCAAAGTCTGGCAGCATATTTTCTTTTAAAAACAGCCTATACCATCACTTACCAGCTTTCAGACGGCCTTTTCTTACTTGATAAAACCATCAATCGGCGCATAACCCAAGAAATCTGCCTGATCATTCAATATCACAACCCATTCTTTACTGCGCGCACTGGTAAATGGCAAGAAATACAATTCTTTTCCATCGTTTTCCAGCGAAGCCTGTTTAAAAATTGACTCCTCACTCATGCCACGGGCTTTTGCCAAGACAAATAACGGTTTCATTGCCTTACGAATTTTCTCACGTTCCTGCTGCGAATCTGGCAACCACCAAGAAGGCCTCATACTCGGTTCAACACCTTTCAAAGACAAATCAAGACTTTGGTTAGCTTCATCCGGACCCGTTGCTTCACGCAACCCAACACGACGCGCGCCAAACCAAGATAAATCCTGCAAATCCTTCGGGGCATGGCTCAAATCATTTACATCAATTTCTGCAGCAGTTACCACATTTATCCTATCGGTTTCAAATGCAGCAACCACTGGACGTGCCAAAGATACACTATATAAACCATAAATCAAAGCAGCCAGCTGAATCATGCCGATTAAGGAAAAATCAACAATCCTCTCTTTAAGTTTCTTGCTCGGACTGGCAAGAATCAAAGTCAGCAACGGACCACAAACAATATCTACTGAAATGACCAGTTTATATAAAGCCAATCCACCTGTCAGCTCGGCATACGGATAAGGATACCAAACTCCAAATACCAACAAAGCGGCCAATCCTGCCAAAATCAGACTAATCAACAAGTGCCATGCCGCATTTTTTAATGCGAACCGAAAGCGTGATGAAGAATGTAATGTATGTGAGTTTTCCATAAATAACAATAAGATATTATTTTTCTATAAATATTATGTATAGCTTAAAAAATAAATGAGATATTTAAATATGCTGGTAGGCCGTCTGAAAATTGAAGCATTAAGTACAACCATCTCACCACGCATTATCAATATGTTAAAAATACTAATAAATAGATAAAATAAAAACCACCATGCAACATGGTGGTTTTAAAATTTGGCTCCCCGACCTGGGCTCGAACCAGGGACCTGCGGATTAACAGTCCGTCGCTCTACCGACTGAGCTATCGGGGAATTAAAGATGGAATTATATAGAAAATATCAGAAATCTGTCAAGCAACAATCTATATAAAAACAAAAATATTTTTAGGGGCTGTACTAGATAACCAGAATAAATTCTGCTTTACTAATTGTTTTAAAATAGAAATTTGAACTTTTATTTCACCATGGTTAAAACGCCATTCACATTCCTTCAAATACAGCTCAAAATGCTCTTTGGGAATGCCGTTAAACTTACGTAAGTGGCGTTTTGCCTGATTCCAAAAGTTCTCAATTCCGTTGATGTGATTTTGTCGATCAGCAAAATGTGTGCTGTGATTAATGCGAAAGTGGCTAAACTCACTCACATCAAGTACGTCATAGCTTTTGTAACAATCAGTATAAACAATACTGTCAGGCTTTACTTGCTCACGTATTATCGGCAATAAAGTGGCAGTTTGTGTATTGGGCACAGCAACGGTGTAAACCTTGCCGTTGCGCTTCAGAAGCCCGAATACAACCACTTTGCTGGCTGCACCGCGACCGCGTTTGCCTTTGCGCTGCCCGCCAAAATAGCTTTCATCAACTTCTACTTCGCCATCAAACATTTCCAGATGCGGGCTGTTATGAAAAATTAGTACACGTAAACGATGAAAGTAATAGGCTGATGTGTTTTTATTAACACTGACTAATTGCGCTGCTGTGCGTGCGGTAACACCTGCAATAAACAGCTCAATCAGTTTGTTTTGTTTGTACTGACTTAAACGGCTTCTTCTCATAGGGATTATTCTAACCTGAAATTAGATTTCCCTAGTTATCTAGTACAGCCCCTATTTTTATATCTTTTTAATTTATAAAACTTTTATAAGATTTCAGCAATTTGTTTGGCTGCACGTTTCGCATCTAACAAAATCAAGCCCAATTTACCGCTTTCTTTTGCCATCAATGCCAACACTGCTTTTTCACCTGCTTGACTCAACAGAATATAGCCGTTTTTACCTTTAACCATTACCTGATCCAACTCACCGCAAGCCAACTCACGCACGGAACGATTGCCCAATGCCAAAAGCGTTGCCGACATCGCGCCTACACGGTCTGCATTCAGGTGGGAAGGCAGCATGGTTGCGATCGGCAGGCCGTCTGTAGAAATAACTGCAGAAGCAGTGATATCAGCAGAGGTATTGTTCAAATCGCTTAATACAGAGATTAATAGTTGTTGCATAGTCGCTCCATTCTAAAATAAATATCGGTCAGGCAAAAATCAACGGCTGCCGTATCGGTGGTACAGCACTTTAACCAAAGTAACAAAAGCCTCTTTATTTAAGTCAGGCATTCCGCCAATTACCAAAATCAGCTTGGTCATGCCAATATACAGAGGGAAAAAGGTCAATTCACTTTGGCCTGAAGGATCACAAATACCCCATGCGCTATTATTGATATGCAGGTTATTGCGAATCAAAAGACGGTGATTGTCTTCCATTTTGGCCACTTCGCTCGCCAAAAGGCCCAACTCTTCCGCAGCCTCGTGATGGAAATTGGCATTGGCAAAATACAAACCGTTTTCATCAGCCAATAAAGCTTTGCCAGAATTAGACAACTGTTCCAACAATGTAGGCAATTGCTCGTCAGTCAAATGGATATCGTCTGTGCTGATTTCCTCATCACCATACAAGAATTCCAAGCGTTGGAGACGGTACAGCAGATTCAAAGCGGTATTGATGTCGCTGGTATCCGCCCATGCCAAGATTTTTTCGCTGCTGATGGTTTCAGACGGCTCTGCACGCAACAGACCATACAATAAAGTTCTGCTGGCACTGGGCGTATCACTTGAAACAGCATAATACGCACCCGCCGGTGTAATCTTAGGATATAAATTTGCTTGTAAAGAGAGTGTCGCTTCCATCTTATACCTCTAATCCGGGGTCAATTGAGAACAACATGGCAGTAACCAATTGTCTTACATCGTCTTTTCGACGCGCATCAATCTCAAAAACCGGTACATTAAAATTATTCTGTGCTAAATATTTTTGATAAACATCCACGCTTGGTAAGGATCGGATATCCATCTTCGTTACCCCTACAACCAGAGGCGCTTTTTTCAGCAACTCCCGGAATGCATCCAAGAAGAATTGCAAGTCTTTCAATGGATTGCTTCTTGTATTATCCAAAAGAAGCACCAAGCCCATACTGCCTTGGCTCAGAATTTCCCACATGAAATTAAAACGCTCCTGACCAGGCGTACCATACAGGTGAACCTTAGTTTCCTCATCCAAATGAATGACACCGTAGTCCATCGCCACAGTCGTGTACCCCTTACGGACAAGTGTAATATCGGATGCGGATGCATCGGTTTGAACCGGAGGTTCATCAGATAAAGCTGAAATTGCAGTGGTTTTACCTACGCCAACAGGACCGGTAAAGATAATTTTATTTTCTTTCATGACGTGTCCTTTACGATTTACCCAGCAACTTACGCATCAGGCGTTGCAACAGGCCGCGAGGTTGTTCTTTCGACGGACCGGCAATTTTTTGAGCCTCTTTGCTCATTGCTGTTTCAGGTACGTCTTTGCTATTCACATCAATCTGTTCGTTCAATGAAGGCGTATTGTTCGCATCAGTTGCAAACTCTGTATCTGTCGCCAAAAAGCCTGTCATATATGTTGCCGATAAATAGTTCAAAATATCAGGCATTTCTAAAGGCATGACTTTATAGAGGATGTTCAGATTAACAGACGTTTTCGTCAGAAATGCCGACAAACGCATAGATTCTGGAACATGTGCCAAACGGGTTAAGTTTGGCCACCGCTTGAGTGTAAAGACAGTTTGCGGCGTCATCGGATAAATCAGACGGCCTGATGCAGTCCAAATAGCCATTTGCCACAAGCATGACATAATGGTAACTTTGGCTTTTTCTTTCCATTGAGGATTATCAGGAACAGCCTTACACACGACAGCCAAGTTATCGTTCTTACACAATTTCTCCAACTCGTTGGCACTGACTGTCAACAGTACTCGCTGGATGCTAGGAAACACGATTAATATCGGCTTGCCTTCATGCAAGACAGCAATATCTTGGTGTCCTTGACTGGCAAATTTTAGCGCGCCCAACAAGCCTTTATTTGGATTAAATCGGCGAATGGTTGCTTTTCTTGTGCCATCTGAATTTGATTGTCTTTTATTCTCTTCAGCCGCTTGTTGTTCAGACGGCTCAAAAACATTGCCGCCTTGAGCCAGGCTGCGCAAAACAGGAAACAAGGTATCGAATTTGACCGGCTTAGCCAAATAAGGAGTCGTTACTGTCGGCAACTCGGAAGAAAACATAGCCACAGGTACTTCCGGATAAGTTTTCTTCGACTCTTTCCAAGCTTCTAAACCTGCCGGAGTATCGGTATCAACCAATACCAAATCCGGTTTTTCATCAGAGTCAGGGGAAACGATGACGTAATTCGTCGTATTGTGCATTTTAAATGCCATACGGAATACCGCCTGCTGTTGCTCGCCCATCTCCTGTAACATAACCCGTATGGTTTTAATTTTTGGTAAATGATTATTCATCACTCGTACTTTCTACGATTATCTTATTTTTTTGAATATTGGTTCATTCGTTGCAAGAGACGGCTCATTGCCAAGACAACCTCTTCAGGCAGGCTGACAACACGCTCACGCAACAAGCGCAGAAATTGTTCTAAACGTCCCCAATCTTCAACGCGTTCGTACAAATCAAACAAGATAATGTACAACTGCGATTCTTGAGGATACTGCAAAACAGCCTGTTCCAAAGTACCGATGGCCAAATCCAATTGACCATAAGCCAACAAAGATTCCACTTCTTTCAGAGCCTCATCAGCTGGTGAAGAGCTGGCGCTGATAACTGAAGAGTCTTTTTGAACCAACTCACGATATTTGGCTTTCATCTGCAAAGAACTTGGCTGAATGTAACCGCGTTTCAAGCCAATCTCTTTAATTTGCTGTTCAGACGGCCCTTTTTCCAAATCATCAAAAATTTCGTGATAACCAAGGTTATAACCCCAACCAAGCATACGTTCTTTTACTTGACGGCCATATTGACCCAAAGAGTGGTAAAGCTTCCACAGATGCTTGGCAAACTGCCCTACTTCTTCATTCTGATAATCCAGACGCAAGGCATCGATAATGAGACCAGCGGGCTTCGCAGAAGTTTGGATTGCTTTGTTGTATTGATGCAAAGCAGTCTCGTAGCTAATCTTGTCTTTCAAGATTTTTGCACTACGCTCCGGTTTGGCAAAACCAATAACCGCGCCCATCTCTTCAGGGCTGATTTCGCCAAAATCTTTCTTGCCTAATACGATAGGCGCACGTTTGCCCATGCCTGGAACGACAATGCGCTCAACCGAGTCGTTCTCAAAGGCAATATGCTCGTCGGAAGCAACTTCCAAACCGCTTTGTTCGCCAATTTGACGGTCCACTTCCTGCATATTCCAACCAAGATGATGCTCGGCAAAAACACGCAGGCGCAGGTTAGTAGAATCCAAAGCCAGACCGGCTTTCAGGTATTCGGCTACGCTGTCTTCAGAAAGGGAGGCACTATGACGCTCAAGCGTATCCGCCAGCATGTCGATATTGCCGACACGCAGATTCAAACCGATTAATTCATGAACCAGCTTTTCCGGAGCACCGTCTTCCAAAGTATTGAGATAACCGGCCAAAGACTCCGCTGCTTTGCTCTCATAGCCGAACTGTTTATAAACCTGATATTCGGTCAACGGATCGACTTCTTGTGCGGAAACAGAAGCTGTTGCATCGTTTGAGCCGCTTCCACCCCATTCCCAGTCTTGATTATCCGCATTGGAAACTGTCTGGTTGACTTTCTCAATCCAGTCGTTTCCATCCTCAGAGGAGGCTGTATGAGCAGCAGACGTACGGCCGCTTTTTGATGCATGTGCGCTTTGTTTGTCTGAATTGTTACTTTGTTTATGACGAACAAAAACCAACACCAGCAAAAAAAGCACCAGCAAAAAAATAGTTAAAAGTTGATAGTTCAAGAACACCTCCCGGTCTTGTGCTGCAAACTGCATTTATTAACATCTGTTGCTTTACACGCAACTTCAACGTTATTAATTCCCCAAACGAATGATGATAACATGAATGCACTCATTTTTACATTAAAAACCCTACTCACATAAAGGACTTGATACCAATTTACAACTCAAACACACCGATGGATTCAACATGCGAGGTTTGCGCAAACATATTCATGATTCCTGCCGCCTTAAACTTATAGCCCTTATCAACCAAGACACCGGCATCTCGTGCAAATGTTGATGGATTACACGAAACATACACTATCTTCTGAGGCAAAAACGGCTTGTGTAGCGATTTGACAACAGCATAAGCCCCGTTTCTCGGCGGATCCAGCAACATCTTGTCAAATCGTCCCCACGACTCAACAGTCTTTTCATCGGTATCGAATAAGTCTGCAACAGAAAACGTCATATTCTCGGCACAACGATTCAGACGAGTATTTTCCCTTGCCCTATCTACCAGATAATCGGCACCTTCAATACCGACAACCGATGCGCCACTTTTTGCCAGTGGCAAACTGAAATTGCCCAAACCGCAAAACAGATCGGCAATCCGCTCCCCTTTTTGAGGGTTTAAAAGTCTGACAGCCCTTGCCACCATCACTTCGTTTAGCTGCGCATTAATCTGCGTAAAATCACCAGGCTTATAAGGCATTTCCACATCAAATTGAGCAAAAGTATAGTTCAGGGTAGGCGCGTTCTCAGGGTAAAACGGCAAGGACTCGGCATGATCCTGCAACCATATTTGCCATGCCTTTTCAGCACCCGACAATATCTTATCAAACCAATTACACAATTCGCTTAATATTTGTTCAAACGGTTGATTTACGAAACGAATGTTGAGTACCGTCACATTTTTCCCGCAATAAAACTCAACAAATTTCACTTTTACACCGTCATCATGCAGCTTTTGCAGCAAATTGCGGACATCAGGCAATCTATCGGACACATGCTTAGGCAAAATATGGCAATGGCGGATATTGACGACATCATGGCTTTTTTTGGCCTGAAAACCGAGTTTCAGACGGCCTTGCTTATCCACCGAAACACTTAAACGTGCTCTATCGCGATAATACCAGGAGTAACCATATAAGGGAGGTAAAATTATCTCCGGCTTGACCTTACCTATCCGTTCCAACTGTTCTTCCAAAATCCGTTGCTTTAATGCAACTTGCGCTCCGAAAGAAACATGTTGAAGCGAACAGCCACCACATGTATCAAAATAGCAACATGCGGGCTCGACACGTTCGGAAGAAGCCTTCAAAACCTTTTCAACTTGAGCCTCGGCAAACTGCTTTTTCTCTTTATGTATGACAAACGTTACACGCTCTCCAGGCAGCGCACCGCCGATAAATACGGCCTTCCCATCAACTCTGGCAACACCCCTGCCCTCATAATCCAAAGAAAAAACTTCCGTTTCTTGATACTGTTCTTTCACACCCATACCGTTTCCGTCACTCAGCCGCTCCCCGACCATTTAACTGTCTTCCAATACCGAAAGCGCATATTTTCTCACAAAAACACAGAGTTTCAGGTATCATGCGCCAAAAACTTTCATTTCAAACCCTACAAAAAAAGACGACATGAAAAAAATACTATTCGGCCTGACAGCCGCCCTTTTAACTTCAGCCGCTGCTGCAAACACGCTTATTCCAGACGTCTCCCCCGCCTCTTCCGGACAACACGTCGTTATCAATATTACGCAACAGCGTTTGTTCCTCTACGACAACGGCAAACTGAGCAAAATTTATCCTGTTGCCGTCGGCAAAGCCATGACCCAAACCAATCTGGGCGAACATAAAATCGGCGCAAAAGCCTACAACCCAGTTTGGCATATCCCTAAATCCATTCAAAAAGAACGCAATGACGGCGTAAAAAGCGTACCGGCTGGTCCAAATAATCCGCTGGGCCCCGTATTTGTCCGTCTTGGCGACCCTAAATTAAGCCTTGGCATTCACGGCACCAATGCCCCTGCCAGCGTACCCGGCGTCCGCAGCCATGGTTGCGTGCGCATGAAATCGCCTGACGCATTGGAATTCGCCAAAACCATTGCAACAGGTTCTCCTGCCTCCGTTATCTACCAGATGGCAAGCCTGAACGAAGATGCCAACCAAAACTTGTGGCTGGCTGCCTATCGTGACCCTTATGACAAGAAAAACCTTGATACGGCTGCCTTGAAAAAAAGCATTGCCGCCTGGGCAAAAGCACACGGTAAAACCATTCCTGCCGCGCGTGTGGATGCAATCCTGAAAGGACGCACCGGCGCAGCAAACTGTCTGACCTGCGCCAAAGGTGTGAAACTCAAATCGCCTTTGAAGTCTTTGGCATGGACCAGCGGCACGGATGCTTACAGCAAACCTAAAGTCATGCCGAAACTGGCTCCTGCTAAAGATGTGGTATTGCCTCAAGGAACTGAAATCGAAGTCGATGCTACCGACGATACAAACAAGGCAGCATCCGAACCGAAACAAAGCGTTCGTCCGACTCCGGTGAAACCGGCAAAACCTGCGGCCAAACCGGTAACTACTCCGGCGGATGCTCCTGCCTCCGCACCTAAAGCCGCTTCCGAACCGGCTACTGCCCCAGCTTCTTCTCCTGTGAAAGATGCTCCGGCAAGCAGCGAACCGACAGATTTGCTGTTCTAAGCAGAACAAAATACATAGCTAAAGGCCGTCTGAAATGAATTTTTCAGACGGCCTTTTCGCACAACTGGATATTGGAAATAGATGTACCTCTTAATTCAGACGACCTTTTTACTTTCCAAATATTCTGATAAACCGCGCTCGCGCAAAATACAGCTTGGGCATTCATGACAACCACCGACCACGCCGTTATAACAGGTATGCGTATGCTCGCAGATATAATCCAACGCACCCATTTCATCCGCCAATGCCCAAGTTTGCGCTTTGGTTAAATACATCAAGGGCGTGTGGATTTGAAAAGCGTAATCCATGGCCAGATTCAGCGTAACATTCATCGACTTGACGAATACATCGCGGCAGTCGGGATAACCGGAAAAATCGGTTTCGCACACGCCAGCAATGATATGGCGTATCCCCTGCCCTTTGGCGTAAATAGCGGCGTAAAGCAAAAACAAAGCATTGCGTCCATCTACAAATGTATTGGGCAGGCCGTCTGGAGCTGTTTCAATGTATGCCGTATCATCCATCAAGGCGTTATGCGTAATCTGTTGCATCAGGCTCAAATCGAGTATGGTCTGCTTCACACCCAAATCTTGGGCAATCCAACGCGCTCGCTCCAATTCGATAGCGTGGCGTTGTCCATATTGAAAAGTGATGACCTGCACATTTTCACGGCCATATGTTTGAATTGCCTGAATCAAGCAGGTTGTTGAATCCTGCCCGCCCGAAAAAATAACGAGTACCTGCTGTTTTTCCATAGTAAATTCCTAGTTTTGTTAACGCGGGAGGTTTGCGAACCGCGTGATTCGAAGATTGACGGATTATAACGGATTTCGTCTATAATCACGGCACTTCATTTTCTTTTATATAGCATAATTATGAGCATCTACGCCCTGAAACCAAAATTTCAAAACCTGTTGCTCCCCATGGTTAAGCGGCTGTATCAAAAAGGTATTACTGCCAATCAGGTCACCCTGTTTGCCTGCGCCGTTTCCATTTTGATCGGTTTGCTTTTAGCACTGTTTGCAGGTGTATCCACATTATTCTGGCTTTTGCCGATCTGGTTGTTTATCCGCATGGCACTGAATGCAATGGACGGCATGCTGGCACGGGAGTTCGGCCAGCAATCGGCATTAGGCGGTTATTTGAATGAAATCACCGATATTGTCGCCGATGCTGCTTTGTATCTGCCTTTTGCCTTCATCGCGCCCTTCGGCGGCGTGCAAATCGCCCTGTTTATTTGGCTGGCGGCAATGACTGAGTTTTGCGGCGTTTTGGGACAAGCTCATGGCAACGGCCGTCGTTATGACGGGCCATTCGGCAAAAGTGACCGCGCATTCTTTATCGGCGCATTGGCCGTATGGTATGCAATCGCCGGCAGCTTCCATTCGACTTTCTATATCCTTATGTGGCTGGCCTGCGCGGCATTGGTTTATACCTGTTACAAACGTGTCATCAATGGCTTGAAGGCCGTCTGAAACCTGTCCGCGTTCTTGGGTTAATCACCGTTGATTAGAATATTTAAACCCATCTCCTCGTTTTAATGAAAACAAAAAGGCCGTCTGAAACCATAAAGTTTATGGTTTCAGACGGCCTTTTATCCAGTAGCCAAGATAACTTACTGTTTACCCAGTTGACTGTAATCTACCAACATATACTTGGCAGTAATTTTCTGCGAAGCATTGCCTTCATCGCCCATCAGAATCATCTGCGGCTTGCCGTTAACGGTAATCGAATCGACGGCCTCAACGTTGGTGATGTGTTGCAGATTAGGCAGAGAGATTTTTTGCGGTTCATCGGTTGGATTGCCGCTCCAAGTCCACAGTTGTGAGAATTTCTGTCCATTCTCATCCTTCACTTCATTGGCCATCACGTAGGTTTTCAACACAGGATCATAGTTGAGGGAACGGATACCGCCGCCATCAATATCAATCACGGCTACTTCATCAAACTCAGGCTTGGCATTGCGCTCAAACACATCTTTCGGATTGCTGATAAACGCAACTAAAGCCATGTTGTTGAACTCAGGATCACGGAATCCCAAAACAAGACGTTTTTTCACCGGATCAAACGCCATACCCTCAATATTGATTTCTTCAAAAGAAACCTCTGCCTTAGTTCGCTCGCGAATCAAATCATGCAGCTTGTGATCGGTTTCCAAAACCTGCGTCAGATTGTCGTAGCTGGTCAGCCCCAACACATTGCCGTCTTGGATTTTAAAGCGCATCAGGTGTTCGCGGTCAGGCGAACGGTTGCCTTTACGGGTACGCGAATGTGAAGTCAGCGCGTAGATAAAACCTTCATCGTCACGTGCCAAAGCCTCCAAGTCGCTGAGACGGCGTTTGAAACCGGTAATCACGCGCGTATCTAATGCCTCGTCTTCCACAAACCTGCCGGTTTTATCAATGCTGATGATACTGAACGCATGGTTGGGTTCGTCTTCCGCAATCAGCAACTTACCATCCGGAAGCTGTTGTACGGCAGAAGGTTC
This sequence comes from Neisseria sp. P0009.S008, assembly GCF_051958615.1. NCBI lineage: Bacteria > Pseudomonadati > Pseudomonadota > Betaproteobacteria > Neisseriales > Neisseriaceae > Neisseria > Neisseria sp. P0009.S008. Next base: position 101,696 of record NZ_JBQCVG010000002.1, on the reverse strand, counting down.
AAATACGCCGTTAAACATATTGATACCCAGCGAACGTAGCTCTGCCGCATTATTGGCCGGAGACGTCAGCAATGACGGCAATGTTTTCACGCCGATAAATGCTACCAACGAAGCCAGTAAACCCCAGCGGAATACCGCGTAAGATAAGTTAATGTATTTGAACTGTTTATCCGCCAACAAACCGAGCCAATAAAGATGGTCGCTCATCTTTTCATAGATTTGTTTACGGTCGCCCATAATTTCCTGCATCATTTCCCAATATTGATCTTTTTGCAGTTTCACACGGTCTTCATAAATCAAAATATTGGGTTGGCTGCCGCCAAAAAAGCGGGTTTCGGTACTGCTGAGGCGGGTTTTCAAATCCCGCAGTTTCGAACGGCCACGGACAAAATCCTTAACCCATGTACGCGCTGCCTGCATTTTGCCGATACGTTCCGGCGAAGCAGAAAGCAATGCAAACACGATAGACGCGGCGGCAGTAATCATAAACGTACTGGCCGGAATCAAAAATTCGGGCGACGATGAAAAAATAAACGCACCCGAAATCATCAGTGCAGAAACAATAAAACCATTCAGCGAAATCATAATATTCGCTTTGGTTGCCGCCAGCGCCAACAATTCCATCTCCGAGCGTACGGCGTTACGAAACATGGTTTCCACGCCCTTATTCGTACCCAACAGATCAGGCGCATTCAAATCCTCGGCTTTATTTTTTTTCTTCTTCGCCTTGTCTTTTTTGTGTTTGGCTTTCTTCTCACTTTTTTCAGACGGCATCTCAGGATGTTCAACCACTTCCTGACCTTCTACTGCTTCCTGAATTTCTACCGCGTCAGCCACAACCTCAACTTCGTTTTCAACAACACCGTTTTGATTGTGATCCCAAAAATCAACATCCTGTTGGGATTCGGCAGCTGCGCCGTCGTTTAAAGGTTTTTCTTGGTCGCCCATCTGCTTCGGCTGACCATTTTCCTTCCAATTATTCAAACTCATATCATGACTCCCAACATCAAACACTTTGAATTACATGGAAAATAAAAAGCATATTTAGTTCATTTATTTTAGATAATTTACATGCTGTTTACATTCTTTAAATGCCTAAATAGCAAACTGTCGCAGGACCAAAAGCCCTGCGACAATCCACTTTATATCGAAATATTAATAATCGATGCGTTCTTTAATAATTTTCAAATCAGGGTAAGACAAAACAATGTCGTACTCACGGCCATCTTTAAAAGCCTCAATATCCAATACAGGCTGACCTCGACGGCTATCGGCTTCAACATCGTGAACTTGATAGCCGCGTTGTTCCAACATTTTTACGGCTTTAGCACGGTTTTGCTCGAAGTTTTTGTCGCTGTAGATTTTGTGTTCGATGTAATCGCTGGCACCGGCAGTAGCAGCAGACAAAGCAACGATGGCAGTCAATAAGAATTTTTTCATGTTTGATTTCCTTTTTAAATGTGTATTCGGGTTTCGATGGATGTATTAAAACATGACAAAATTAGCAGTTAATTAGTACTTGGTTAAACGCAGTAAAGGCCGTCTGAAAACTGTTCAGACGGCCTTGATCCTTAGTCATCAAATTTCAAACGTATTGCCCAAGTGTAAATCCTGAAGGTTAGAAACGATGAAAAGCCTGCAGCGAATATTCACCCAACAAATGGACAAATCATGAACAAATTTTGCGAAATCACCTTTTGCCAACAAATCGGCAGCAACCAACAACACAACCAAGATGCCCTTTTTAACGGCGAACAAGTGTTTCAATATAAACTCAAAACCGCTGAAACACGCCTTGAAACCCGTCCACGCTTTATCATCGGGATAGCCGACGGCATTTCCAATAGCAATCATCCCGAAAAAGCCAGCAAATCAGCCATGCACCTATTAAGCCGTACAGCCAAACTCAGCCGTCAAACCATCAATCATGTACAAGCCGCTTTATCTCAAGAGTTGGCAGAGGATTATTTTGGTTCATCAACCACTTTCGTTGCCGCAGAAATCGACCAAACCACCGGCAAAACCAAAATCATCAGCGTAGGCGACAGCCGCGCCTATTTGATTGATACACAAGGAAAATGGAAGCAACTGACCCAAGATCACTCGATACTCTCCGAATTGCTGGATGGTTTGTCGGATAAAAAAGAAGAAGAGTTCGCCACCATATATGGCGGCGTTTCTTCTTATCTAGCAGCAGATTATTCCGAATTCCAAGACAAAATGTGTCATATCGAACTTACGCTTAAAGCAGGAGAAAGCCTGCTGCTTTGTTCAGACGGCCTAAGTGATGCTCTTTCAGAAGAAATAAGAGAAAAAATTTGGCAACAATATGATAACGATAAGTCCCGTCTGACTGTGTTTCGTAAATTAATTGCGAAACAAAGAGTTTATGATGATATGTCGGTAGTAGTTTGTAAGATTATCCAAACACCTTCTATCCAACCTTTTAACAATCACTGTCATCCGTTTTAAGTGAAATTTGAAACCATCTTTTACCATTTCTCTCCATCATTGCATTCGTCCGATATGTCATGATACTGTTCAAAAAACATGACTATTAGGAGTTTCTCATGTCCGAACAGCAAAAATACTTTTCTACCCAAGACGGTACTTCGCTTTTCTACCGCTATCGCCCTGCTGCCGATGGTTCTTCCGACAAAGCCATTGTGCTGTTCCATCGCGGGCATGAGCACTCAGGCCGGATGATGTTTGTGGCGGATGAGCTAGGTTTTGATGATTTTGCCTATTTTGCTTGGGATGCGCGTGGTCATGGTTACAGCCCCGGTGAACGCGGCGATAGTCCGAGTATCGGCACTTCGGTTGCAGACGTAGATGATTTTATCCGACACATTCAAAACGAATACGGCATCAAACCTGAAAACATATGCGTGATTGCGCAAAGTGTCGGTGCGGTATTGGTTTCTACTTGGTTGCACGATTACGCGCCGAAAATCCGTTGTGCCGTATTGGCTTCGCCTGCGTTCAAAGTCAAACTCTATGTTCCATTTGCCCGTACCGGTTTGAAAATGATGCAAAAATGGCGTGGCAATTTCTTTGTCAACAGCTACGTCAAAGCCCACTATCTGACCCACAATGTCGAACGTCAAAAAAGCTACGACAATGATCCGCTGATTGCCCGCGCTATTTCTGTGCGCATCCTGCTGGGTTTATATGAAGCGGCTGAACGTGTGGTTGCCGATGCACAAGCGATTACTACGCCTGTACAACTGTTGATTTCAGGCAGCGATTGGGTCGTTCATCACAAACCGCAACACGATTTCTACAACCGTTTGGGCAGCCATATTAAAGAACGCCATATCCTGCCCGGTTTCTACCACGACACCTTAGGCGAGCAAAACCGTGAAATCGCGTTTATCGAAATGCGCCGTTTTATCCGCGAGCGTTTCAATCAGCCTTTGCAACAAGTCGATCTGACTCAAGCACACTTATTTGGAGACAGCCGTCGCGAAGCTGACGAACTGGCTACACCTTTGCCTGTTTGTACGCCTCGCGGCGCATTTTGGGCGACATATCGCGCCTCGCTCAAACTGGGTTCGCGCTGGAGTGAAGGCTTGAGAATCGGTCAAGAAACAGGTTTTGATTCAGGCAGCACGCTGGATTACGTCTACCACAATCAACCGCAAGGCAGCAATGCTTTCGGTGTATGGGTGGATAAATACTATCTCAACGCCATTGGCTGGCGCGGCATTCGCCAACGCAAAGTCAATATCGGCAAAGCCATTCAGACGGCCTCAGCCAAACTGCGTGAAGCAGGCAAACCTGTACACGTTTTGGATATCGCGTCTGGTCATGGCCGCTATGTATTGGACGCACTGACTGCCGACACATTGCCTGATTCCGTACGCTTGCGCGATTACAGTCCGATTAATGTCGAAGCCGGACGCAAGCTGATTGCCGAGCGCGGCTTGCAAGAGACGGTAACCTTCAATGAAGTCAATGCCTACGACCGCGCCAATTATCACGATTTACAGCCACGTCCAACGCTGGGCATCGTCTCCGGCCTACATGAATTGTTTGCCGACAACGATTTGATTTTGAACTCGCTCTACGGTTTCGGCGAAGCTATTGAAACCGGCGGCTACCTGATCTACACCGGCCAGCCGTGGCATCCGCAACTGGAAATGATTGCCCGCGCCCTGACCAGCCACAAAGCAGGCAGCCCAAACTGGGTAATGCGCCGCCGCAGTCAGCAGGAAATGGATCAGTTGGTTGAAAAAGCCGGTTTTGAAAAAATCCATCAATGGATAGACGAAGACGGTATTTTCACCGTGAGCTTGGCAGTGAAGAAATAAAAATAAAGGCCGTCTGAACAATTTTTTAACTTTCAGACGGCCTTATTTAAACCATGTACCTATCCATGAAACCCTCTCTCAAAACCTCCCTGCTCAAGCTGATCTTAGTCGGTATCCTGTTTTACACCAGCTACGGCCTCTCCAACCATTACGCGGCATCGCTGGACTATGTGCCTGAAATCGCTTTTGCATGGGAGAGCAATATTCCGTTTTGGGCATGGACGATTGTGCCTTATTGGTCGCTGAACCTGATGTATGCCACGGCATTTTTTCTTTGTCGTGATACACATGAACAAAACCGATATGTAGCGCACCTTGTAGCCGCCCAACTGATTGCGACTGTTTGCTTTGTGCTGTTTCCGCTGCGTTTCAGGGGGCCCAAACCGCCTGCCGATGGGCTGTCAGGCTGGCTGTTTGATTCATTGGCTGCATTTGATTTGCCGTACAACCAAGCGCCATCTTTGCATATCGCATTGGCAATTATCGTGGGTGCATTTTATTGGACGCGCTTTCCAAAAATCCGCCTGCCACTTTTCTTATGGCAAAGCCTGATTGCCTTGTCGGTACTGACGACTTATCAACATCATTTTATTGACATGCCGACCGGAGCATTGCTTGGCTGGCTGGTGTTGTGGGCTTTCCCGCGTCAGATGACTTTGCCGTTAAGACTGGACTCAAGTGATGTACGCTCAAGAAAGATTGCGCTGCTGTATTTGCTTGGCGCGTGTTTAATGGCTTTACCTGCGCTGCTGGGTGGCGCGTGGCTGTGGTTGATATGGATTAGCGTGTCTTTGCTGATGGTGGCCTTTGCCTATTTGACTGGAAATGCAAACGTATTCCAAAAACAGGCTAACGGTAAATTATCGACGGCAGCGACGGTTTTGCTGTTGCCTTATCTGGTGGGCGTACGGCTAAACATGGCGTATTGGTTACGCGGTAAAGCGAAAACGGCACAAGTCCGCAATGATGTATGGATTGGCAGCGTTTTGAGGATTTCAAACCATCTGCCTGCCGTATTGGATGTATGCGCCGAATATCCCTGCCGTAGCTATCAGGGAGAATATCGCGCCCTGCCTTTACTGGATATGGTAACGCCGTCTGAAAACGATTTGGTTCAGACGGCCTTGATATTGGAAACCTTACGCCAAAAACACGGCAAAGTGCTGGCATGTTGCGCTTTAGGTTATGGAAGAAGTGCCGCAGTGGTGCTGACGTGGCTGCTGGTCTATGGTGGCTGCAAAGACTTGGCGCAAGCGAAGGCCGAACTCCAACAGGCTCGGCCGCAAATGGTATTATCGCCGGCCACTGCTCAAGCAGTCGAAGCTGCGGCCAACCGTTTAAAACAAGGATAATGATGGACAACGCAACCGATAGCCGTATTACTGACCACCTGCTCTCTACCGCACATTATGTTGCCGCCTGCAACGCCTTACTGCTCGCCTTGTCGGTAAAATATGGCGGCGCATAGTTTGCGGTGCAACTTGTCTTGGCAGCAGTTTTGTTGTACTGCCATATCCGTATTCACTTCGATCGTCGCGTGTTCCAAGACTTTGCCGACAACCGCTACTCTCCTGAAGACTTCGACCAATCCTTACAACAAAACGGTTTACGTCAAATTTCAGGCAGCCGTACGTTGACCCAACGAATAAACGGCACACTTTCCCTATGGCGTAAAAGCTTATACCTGACCGCTGCACAATTTTTAATTTTGCTTATCCAAAGCATTTGATTATTTTGGCTGATTTACCCAAACCAAATCCTTAGCGGTATCTCACTCCCAAAGGCAGAAACAATGAAAAACTTCCTCAAAAAACAACTTGCCTGGCTGACCGACCAAGCCTTGTGCCTGTCGGTCTCTTTTCTTACGGGCGTGCGCCCCAAAAGCCCGCGCGAGCTGACATTCAATCAGCACCAAAAAGTCTATTACGCCAATCACGGCAGCCATGGCGATTTTGTGCTGGTGTGGATTTCCCTGCCCCGCCGCTGGCGCTTGTCCACGCGCCCTGTCGCCGGTTCGGATTACTGGCTGACAAGCAAACTCAAACGCTTCATCATTCAAAACGTTTTCAACGCCTTGCTGATTCCGCGCCATAGCGATAATCCGCAAGCAATTACCGAACAGATGAAAGACGCGCTAAACGCAGGCGACTCTTTGATTATTTTCCCTGAAGGTACGCGTAACACTGACGACAACACTATCCTGCTGCCGTTCAAGTCCGGCATTTATCATCTGGCAAAAAGCAAACCCAATACCGAATTTGTGCCGATTTGGATAGACAACATCAGCCGCGTACTGCCCAAAGGCAAAATCCTGCCTATCCCGCTTTTGTGTGAAGTCCATATCGGACAACCGCTTACCTTGCAGGAAAACGAAGACAAAGATAGTTTTTTGACACGCAGCCGTGAGGCGCTACTGGCACTCAGGCCGTCTGAAAACGACCGCAGCGAGCTTCGCCAAAATGAATCTGAAGTTCAGCAAAACAAAGGAGGACAAGCATGAGCCTTTCTACGACTTCCCAACAAATCATTGTCGAACAAGCTGCCGCTCATCTGACTCCTCAAGCCAGCTATATTTTTGTCGGCGTATTTGCCGTATTGTGTTTTGCCAGCATCATCGGACAATGGCTTAAGCGCAAAAACGGCGCAGATAATGCCACCATCGCCAACCTCAACGCCCGTATTTACGCATGGTGGCTGATGACGCTGGTGTTGCTGGGCGCGTTTTGGTTCGGCAAAATCGGGACGGTTGTACTGTTTTTCCTGATTTCATTTGCCGCACTGCGCGAATTTATGACCCTCGTCTATCGCCGCCGCAGCGACTATTACAGCATGGTGGTCTGCTTTTACCTGCTGCTGCCGGTGCAATACTATTTCGTCTATGACGGCTGGTATGGCATGTTCAGCATTTTTATTCCGGTTTACGGCTTTTTGATACTGCCGATTATTGCCAGCCTCAGCGGCCAAACCGCGCACTTTTTGGAACGCGCCGCCAAAACGCAATGGATGGCGATGATTTGCATCTTCTGTCTGTCCCATGTTCCGGCGCTGATGTTTCTAGATTTGGACGGCTTCGATAACAGCAATAATATCCTGTTGCTGATCTTCCTGATTGGCGTGGTGCAAGTATCAGATGTGTTGCAATACGTTTGGGGCAAACTGATTGGCGGTGCAAAAATCATGCCTTCGCTTTCCCCGTCTAAAACCATTTCCGGCACAGTCGGCGGCATTTTGTCGGCTACAGCCATTGCCGCGCTGATGGCGCCGATTACGCCGTTCTCCCACGGCCAAGCAGCCGTTATCGGCTTTATCGTCTGCCTGATGGGTTTCTTTGGCGGCCTGGTTATGTCTGCCATCAAACGCGATTACGGTGTCAAAGACTGGGGCAATATGATACGCGGCCACGGCGGCATGCTTGACCGCGTGGATTCGATTTGTTTTGCCGCACCCGTGTTTTTCCACATCACCCGTTATTTCTGGAACGGCTAAACTTCAGGCCGTCTGAAAGCTGTTTTTCAGACGGCCTTGAATGTCTAAAACTACCAGCCCTGCCGATTCGTTATACAATACGCAACCATTATTACTACATACACACAACATGAACAAACCCTCTCCAATCTTTCCCATTTTTCTTGCGACGATTATCTTCGCCCTCATTGTTTGGTCAGGCATCAATCCCCATGACCGCGCAGTCTGGTACGCCGAAATCGTTCCCGTAGCATCCGTATTCTTCCTTTTGGTTGCCACCTACCGCATTTTCCGCTTCAGCAACCTGGCCTACTTATTCATGAGTTTTTGGCTGATCATGCATTCCATCGGTGCATACTACACTTTTGCCGATGTACCGTTTGAATCCATCAACCGCTTTGTCGAGCCAATTTTGGGCGAAAACCGCAATCATTACGACCGTATTGCCCATTACATCATCGGCTTTTATGCCTACCCGATGGCTGAATGGCTGCTGCGCCGCAAGCTGTGCAATTTGCCGTTGGCCTTATTTTTCTCCCTGTTCTTCATTATGAGTGTGGCCGCCGCCTATGAAATCATCGAATGGCAATATGCCGTCATCGATGGTGGAGAGGCCGGACTGGAATTCTTGGGTTCTCAAGGCGATATTTGGGACGCGCAAAAAGACATGCTTGCCGATACTTTGGGCGCGTTAACTGCTCTGTTTATTTTTGTATTTACCCGACCCGATAAACGCTTGGGTTTCTCTTAAATCTACCCCTTTACAGCAAAAGGCCGTCTGAAACCAGATTTTCAGACGGCCTTTTTCATTTTTCTATTGGTATGTTGGAACATTGGTTGACAATAATTGGAGCAGGTTGTCGGTCACCCATTTGAATGTAATGGTTTAGATACCAATATCAAAGTGCGGCTACTGCCAATATAGAAAGCTTCATTAGAAACAATTTTGTCGGCCAGCCTGATCTAAGATTTGCCGACAACGGTATAGATTCTATGCGTATGATGATGCGTATAGAAGAAGATCATGACACCTTTTTTAACCACAAATTGAAAGTAATACGAAATTGGGAACAATCACCCAAAACTACTCGACAGCATCGAATAATCTTTCGGTGAGTAGTTCCTGAACCGTAGTACATCTATTTTAAATTGAATAATCTAGGTTTAAAACAAAAGGCCGTCTGAATGTTTCAGACGGCCTTTTGTATGTTTTTTCCATACGGTTTTATCAAATATAAAAAAGCGTACCTTTCTAGGTACGCTTTTTTTCAATCTGACTCAAAATTAGAATTTCGCGCCAGACTCGTTTGCCATAAAGTCTACAGCTGCTTTAACTTCATCATCACTCAGGCTGCCATTACCGCCTTTAGCCGGCATAGAATTAAAGCCTTCAATAGCATGTTTGTGCAAAGTGTCTTTACCTTGCTTAATTCGAGGAGCCCAGTCTTCTTTTTTACCTACGACAGGAGCGCCTGGAATCATACCGCCATGACATGTTTTACAGTTGGCTTCAAAAACAGCTTTGCCATCTACCTTAACCGGAGCCGCTTCTGCTTTTTCAGCAGGTTTGGCTTCAGCAGCCGGAGCAGCTTTAGCATCTGAAGCAGGAGCGGCAGATGCTGCGCTGTCAGCTGCAGGGGCTGATGCTTCGGCTGCTGGAGCAGCTTGAGCAGGCTCAGCTTTTTTAGCAGGAGCTTTTTTACCGTCTTTGTTAGACATACCCCAAACGTAAGCAGTCATGATGTGCAGCTTGTCTTTGTCGAGGAAGTGACCCCAAGCAGGCATTTGGCTGCTGCGGCCGTTGGTAATGGTTTCGGTAATCGCTTTTTGAGTACCGCCCCACAACCATACATCGTCAGTCAGGTTCGGACCAAGACCTTGGATACCTTGACCTTTGTCGCCGTGACAAGTGAAACAGTTGGCAGGTGGGCCGCTAAACAGGGCTTTACCGCGTTCTGCACGTTCTTCGTCGTATTGACCTTTAGGTTTAGAAAGAGACATAACATACTGTGTTACGTTTTTCACGCCTTCTTCACCCAAAGCAGGACCCCATGCAGGCATGGCGGCAGTACGGCCTTTTTCAATAGTTTCCTGAATTTTTTCAGGTTCACCACCCCACAACCAGTCGTCGTCAGTCAGATTTGGAAAGCCTTTAGAGCCTTTGGCATCTGAACCGTGACATTGGATACAGTAGGTATTGAAAAGGTTTTGACCGATAGCTTGTGCTTCAGGATTTTTAGCCACTTGATCAATCGGCATTTTGGCAAACTTAGCATACACTTGGCTGTATTTCTGTACGGCTTTGGCAACCTCTTCTTCATACTGACCGTGGCTAGTCCAGCCCCAGATACCTTTAAAGTCACCGACACCCGGATACATGACCAGATAGCCGATACCGAAGGTCCAAGTGCAGACATACAGCCAAAACCACCAACGCGGCAGCGGGTTGTTGTATTCTTCAATACCGTCCCATTCATGACCTGTCGTTTTGACTTCTTCGCCCTTTTTAGGACGCTTCACAACGTTTTGGGAAAGCAGCAGCCATGCCAAGCCGATAAAGCTGAGCACGACAATAACTGCAATGTATATATTCCAGAAATTGCTGGTAAATTGGGATGTTGTGTTCATTCTTTTGCTCCGTGATCACGGACTAAACTGTTATCGCCCGTCTTTTTCAGACGACCCTTTATCATCATTGTCAAAAATACTGTTGGCAGCATCATCGTAGTTCTTTTTATTACGTCGATTAAAAACAATATAAAGCACTAAGATGAAACTGATAAAAACCCAAACAGTAAAGAGCGAGCGAGCCCAGTTCACGTCCATGATGTTACCTTACGTTTTTCAATGCCAAGCCTAAGCCTTGCAGGTATGCAATCACCGCATCCAGCTCTGATTTGTTTGCCAAAGCTTCAGGAGCTTTTTCAATTTCTTCATCGCTGTAAGGCGTACCGACTTTACGCAGGGCTTTCATATGTGCCACTGTTGCTTCGGCATCGACTTTGTTGCGGGCAAGCCATGGGAAAGCAGGCATATTGGACTCTGGCACAACGTCGCGCGGATTCAGCAAGTGGATGCGGTGCCATTCGTCGGAATAGCGGCCGCCTACACGAGCCAAGTCCGGACCGGTACGTTTGGAACCCCATTGGAACGGATGGTCATAAACAGACTCACCGGCAACGGAGTAGTGGCCGTAACGTTCGGTTTCTGCACGGAACGGACGAATCATTTGAGAGTGGCAGTTATAGCAGCCTTCGCGTACGTAAATATCACGACCAGCCACTTGCAAAGCGTTATAAGGTTTCACACCTTCAATAGGTTGGGTTACAGCCTTGGAGAAGAACAGCGGCACGGCTTCAATCAACAGACCTACGCTGACTACAAGCAGGGTAAATACAATCAGGACGCCGACTTTTTCTTCAGCTAATTGTTGTAATTTCATTTTGGTAGCCTTTTCTTATGTTTTTAGTGGTGCTGGGTTTGAGACACCGCGGGAATCTCGGCATCAACCGCTTTGCCACTGATGGCTGTACGGTAAACGTTGTATGCCATGATACACATACCGCTCAGGTACAGCAGGCCGCCGGTGAAACGAATCATGTAGTAAGGCATGGTACGTTTAACTGACTCTACAAACGAATAAGTCAAAGTACCGTCAGCATTCAGAGAACCCCACATCAGGCCTTGCATCACACCGGCAATCCACATCGCGGCGATATACAGAACCACACCGATGGTTGCAATCCAGAAATGCGCTTCAACCAATTTGGTGCTGTACATTTCGTTTTTACCGAAGAGGCGTGGGATCATATAGTAAACGGAACCGATGGTTACGAAGCCTACCCAACCCAATGCACCGGCGTGAACGTGTGCAACAGTCCAGTCAGTGTAGTGGCTCAGAGCGTTAACAGTTTTGATAGACATCATCGGACCTTCGAAGGTAGACATACCGTAGAAGGACAGAGATACGATCAAGAATTTCAAAATCGGGTCGGTACGCAGTTTGTCCCATGCACCAGACAGAGTCATGATGCCGTTGATCATACCGCCCCAGGAAGGTGCGAACAGGATCAAAGACAATACCATACCTAAAGATTGAGTCCAGTCAGGCAATGCGGTGTAGTGCAAGTGGTGAGAACCTGCCCACATATAAGTGAAAATCAAAGCCCAGAAGTGAACAACGGACAAGCGGTAAGAGTAAATAGGACGGCCTGCTTGTTTTGGTACGAAGTAGTACATCATACCCAAGAAACCGGCTGTCAGGAAAAAGCCCACCGCATTATGGCCGTACCACCATTGAACCATCGCATCAATCGCACCAGAGTAAACTGGGTAAGATTTCATCAAACCGGCAGGGATGCTGATATTATTGACGATGTGCAACAGCGCAACAGCCAAGATAAAGCCGCCGTAGAACCAGTTGGCAACGTAGATGTGTTTGATTTTACGTTTGGCAATCGTACCGAAGAATACGATGGCGTAAGCAATCCAAACTAAAGCGATCAGGATGTCGATAGGCCATTCCAATTCAGCATATTCTTTAGCTTGGGTATAACCCATAGGCAAGCTGATAGCCGCAGCCACGATGACAGCCTGCCAACCCCAGAAGGTAAATGCAGGCAACCAACCGCCAAACAGACGGGTATTACATGTACGTTGAACAACGTAGTATGATGTACCGATCAGACCGCAACCACCAAATGCAAAAATAACCGCATTGGTATGCAGCGGACGCAGGCGGCCAAAGTGGAACCAAGGTCCAATTTCAGATAAATCAAGGGATGGAGCAAATAATTGGGCGGCTACAATTACACCGACCAACATGCCCACAATACCCCAAACTACAGTCATGATGGCGAACTGGCGCACCACTTTGTAGTTATAAGTTTGTGTGTCCATGGAAGTCTCCATAAATTATGGGTATAAAAAATTTTTATCTCGCCCCAACCCTTACGTTTATGAAAAGCGCAATACGGCTAAGGCTCAAATTTTTCTAAATTTAACATAGACACCACAACATGCCAAGCAAAATTACATTCCATATTGCATAAAACCTTTAGCGAGACATCATCTCATTTCTTTTATAATCAATAATTTATTTAAACATATTCAATAAATAGGGCACGGCATTTTTTCAAGCCTCCTTTTTCGTACAGATTTATTGATATAGATTAAACCCAACCTTTTAAAACACTTATTCTTAATAAACTTTAGCAAACTATACGATAGCTATGATTAATTACGAAATTACCCCTAACTTTCTGTCTCATGAATGGCACATCACCTTATCATTCACCCAACCCAATGATTATGAAACAGAAATCAGCCTACCAAACTGGGTTCCCGGCAGCTACCTCATCCGTGACTTTGCCCGCCACATCACACACATCAGCGCGCGTTGCAACGGCAAAACCCAGCCACTGACGCAAACCAGCAAAAACCATTGGCAAACCCCGGCCCTCAGCGGAGCGTGGGAAATTTACTACACCGTCTACGCATTCGACTTATCAGTTCGCGGCTCGTTCCTCAGCACCGAGCGTGGCTTTTTCGATGGCGCATGCCTCTTCTTAAAAGTACACGGACAAGAGGAACAACCGCACCAAGTCGAATTTTCTACCCTGCCACACACATGGCAAATAGCCACAACCCTGCCCCAAATTTCAGCGACCACTTTTCAGACGGCCTCATATACCGAGCTTATTGATCACCCCGTTGAAACAGGCATCATCGAATTCCTCGACTTTGAAGCACAAGGCATCCCCCACCGTATTGCATTAAGTGGTATTTACCCCGATTTCGACCGCGCCCGCTTCCTCGCCGATATTCAAAAAATCTGCGAAACCGAGTTGGCGATGTTCCCCACCCCTGCCCCGTTTACCGAATACCTTTTCCTACTACATCTGGGCGACAACCTCTACGGCGGACTGGAACACATCAGCAGCACCGCCCTACTCGCCAACCGCCACAGTCTGCCATCTTACGATATGGGCGAAGCCGACAAAGCCTATACCGAACTGCTCGGCCTCTTCTCCCACGAATACTTCCACGCATGGAACGTCAAATCCATCAAACCGGCCGTCTTCGCACCTTACAATCTCGACCAAGAAAACTACACCGAGCAACTTTGGGCATTTGAAGGCATTACTTCCTACTACGACGACCTCTTTCTAGCCCGAAGCAAAACCATCAGCCCCGAAGCCTACCTTACCCTGCTTGCACAAGGCATCACACGCGTACAGCAGACACAAGGCCGTCTGAAACAAACACTTGCCCAATCCAGTTTCAGCGCGTGGGACAAGTTCTACAAACAAGACGAAAACAGCCCCAACGCCATCGTCAGCTACTATCAAAAAGGCGCACTGGCCGCACTTTGCCTCGACCTCATCATCTGTGAAAAAAGCCAAGGCAAATACACCCTCGACAGCGTGATGCAGCAACACTATCGCGACTGGTGCAACACCCATCAAGGCATACCCGAAAAACACTGGCAAACCCGTTGCCAAGAAATAACCGGTTTAGATTTAGAAGCCTTCTTTCAGACGGCCTTATACAGCACCGAAGACCTTCCGCTCGCAGAATGTCTGCAAAGCGTAGGTGTCAAACTCGACTTCATCCCCCTGCCACGCCAGCACGGCGGAGCATTTGCAAGCGAACCCCAATCGGTTGCCCCCGCCAATGATTTGGGCGCACGTTTCAAACAAAACGGCGACCACGCTATCCTGACTCATGTATTTAATGGCGGCAGCGCAGAAAATGCCGGACTCTGCCCGCAAGACAAAATCATCGCCTTAGGCGGATATGCCTGCAACGACCTTGCAGCGCAGTGGAGCAAACTGCCTATCGGCACGCGCACCACCATCCATTTCTTCCGTCAAGGCCTGTTGCGCGAAACCAGCATCACAGTTCAAGCAGCAGAAGCCAATACCGCCCTGCTGCACATTACCGATCGCCAAAAACTCGAAAACTGGTTGTACAATCATTAAATAAAACTTCAAACGGCCTGCCACTTCCTAGGCCGTCTGAAATCAACATATCCGCTCAATATAAAGAAAGGAAAAACTATGCCCATCCGTAAACTGACCGACACCCTCTATATCGCCCCCCAACTGACCGAAGCCGATGTCCAAGAAGCCGTACGCCTCGGCATCCAAACCGTCATCTGCAACCGCCCGGATGGCGAAGAAGAAAACCAACCGGCTTTTGCCGAAGTGCAAAACTGGTTTAAAGAGGCCGGCATCAACCAATTCTCACACCAGCCCGTCGTTGCGCCTCAAATCAACGCAGCTGATGTTGCAGCCTTCCAAAATCTGTTGCAACAATCTCCGGCTCCTATCCTTGCCTTCTGCCGTACCGGCACTCGCTGCTCTCTGCTTTGGGGTTATCATCAAGTGCAACACGGCGTATCCGTAGCCGAAGTAGTTGCCGCAGCCGAGCAGGCGGGCGTCAACCTCAGCAACTTTGAAGCCCGCCTGCAAGAAGCCAAAGATAAAGGTTTGGCTTAATACTTAATTTATACATAAGTAGCAGCCTTTAAACCAATCAGGCCGTCTGAAACCCATTTTTCAGACGGCCTAATGATTTTTATTCACAATCAAACCTTATTTTTAATTTATTTCCACTATCCTAAAAATATATTTTCTAAATCAAGTCCAAATTGACCTGTATCAATACCCCAACCCTATTTTCATTTATAATGCCTTTCAATACTTCAAGATCAAGCCCGAATCATCCAGTTTTCCTCTATAAGAGCCAGCTCTCTTAATTAAATGATTTTTCTTTCCTCTTGATGTGTGTGTGTTTGGGTGTGGCTGAAAGCCACCCCCTTTTTTTTATACCTACCCTCTTTAAGGCCGTCTGAAAACTTTCAGACGGCCTTTCCTTTCCCCTCACAAAAATAGTATAAAATCCCCTTATCGTTCAAACCACAAACTCAAAATACCATGGTCAACAAACTCACTCCCCCTCCAAGCCTACCCGATCCGCAAGACCTCCGCGCCGTTATCGCTTACAACATGCGCCTCTACCGTGTCAATCACGGCTGGTCGCAAGAAGAACTGGCACGCCAATGCGGACTTGACCGTACTTACGTCTCCGCCGTCGAGCGCAAACGCTGGAATATCGCCCTTTCCAACATCGAAAAAATCGCATCCGCACTTAAAATCGCCCCTTACAAACTCCTCCTTCCGCCGCAAGAAATGCTCCGCCAAATGACCGAACCTGCGGATACCCAAGCCTAATTCACAACCAGATACCATCATGACCGCCGCCCAACAAGCCATCCAAACTTACCAGCAGCAAAAAGTCGCAGCAGAAACTGCCTACCGCCAAAACAACCGCCCTACCGCTTACTTCCGCGACCATATCGCTGCTGCCGAAACCCTGCTGCAAACCCTCTGGCAAATCCACTTCCCCGACAGCAACGACATCAGCCTGATTGCCATCGGCGGCTTTGGGCGTTGCGAACTCTATCCCCATTCCGACTGGGACTTAGCAATTATTTCCTCCACTCCTTTTTCAGACGGCCTGCAACAGCAAACCGCCCAATTTATCCAAACCCTTTGGGACGCACGCCTCAATCCGGCCATCAAAAGCGGCAGCATAGAAGAAATCCTCCAAAGCACCCAAAACGACATTACCGGCGAAACCGCCTTTCTAGAAGCACGCCACCTACAAGGCAATGCCAACCTTACCGCCCAACTTCTAAACAAACTCAACACACGCCGCGACACAGCCACCTTTATCGAAGCCAAACTCCTCGAAATGGAGCAACGCCATACCAAATCCCAAGGTACAGGCGCACAACTCGAACCCAACATCAAAACCTGCCCCGGCGGCCTGCGCGACATCCACACCCTGATTTGGACAGCCAAAGCACAAGGCATAGACAGCAACCCCACCGCCCTTGTTACTGCCGGCGTCCTCACACGCACCGAAGCCGGTATGTTGGCCCATGGCTACCGCCGGCTCGCCAACATCCGCATTCATCTCCACCTTACTGCCGACCGCCCCGAAGACAGGCTGCTTTTCGACTACCAGTCCCAAGTTGCCGAAAGCTTAGGCTATACCCAACCCGACATCCGCGGCCGAAGCGAAGCCCTAATGCACACCTTCTACCGTGCCACTAAAGCCATCAAACAACTCAACGGCATCCTCATTCCGGTTCTCAAAAACCATCAAACCTCCAGCCGTCCCCAACATATCCACCCCATCGACAGCCACTACAAACGCATCGGCCACCAAATCGCCGCCAACGACCTTGCCCTGTTCGAGCAAAATCCCGAACACATCTTCACCATCATTCAAACCATGCAGGAGCAAAACATCACCACCATCGAGCCGCAAACCCTGCGTGCATGGTGGGCGGCCACACGAAAAATCAACACCCGTTTCACCCAAAATCCAGAAAACCGCCGCCGCTTTATCCAATTCTTCAAACACGGCACCGGCCTTACCCAAACCCTCCGTTTTCTCAACCTCTACGGCGTACTTGGCCGCTATCTCCCCGCATGGGAAAAAATCACCGGCCTGCTCCAACACGACCTCTTCCATATTTACCCCGTAGACGACCACATCCTGACCGTCGTCCGCAATATGCGCCGTCTCGCCATCGAAACCCACAGCCACGAAATGCCCGAGGCCAGCGCCATCATGCAGGCCTACCCAAGACCGCATGTCCTCTACACCGCCGCCCTGCTGCACGACATCGCCAAAGGCCGTGGCGGCGATCACGCCAAAGAAGGCATCAAAGACGCACAACAATTCGCCGCCAACCACTACTACACCGAAGAAGAAAGCCACCTCCTCGCATGGCTGGTTGAAAACCACCTGCTCATGTCCACCGTTGCCCAAAAAGAAGACATCCAAGATCCCCATGTCCTCCAAGCCTTTTGCCGCCGTATTCCCACGCGCGAATACCTCGACGCACTCTACCTGCTTACCATTGCCGACATCCGCGGCACCAACCCCAAACTTTGGAACACATGGCGCGCCAGTCTGCTCCAAACCCTCTACCACAGCACCGCCGCCGTTTTAAACAGCAAACACCACGATCCCGAACGCCTCCCCAACCGACGCGAACAAGCCTCGACCGATCAGCTCACACGCGCGGCCGTTCCCCTCAAAAACCAACAAAAACTCCGCCGCATCCTCGGCAGCGCATACTACGTCCGCCATCAGACGCGGGAAATCCTCTGGCACACCGCAAACCTCGCCTACGACACCCAAAGTCCGGCCGTCCGCAGCCGTATCCTCCCCCAAAGCAACAGCCTTCAAGTCATGGTATTCATGCCCAATGGCGACCGCCTCTTCGCACGCCTCTGCCGCATCTTCAGCAGCCACCGCTTCGACATCCAAGCCGCCCGTGCCTTTATTACCGAGCACGACTACATCCTTGACACCTTTATCCTGCAACTTCCCGACAATCTCCCGCCCGAAGAATATCCCGACCGTCAAAGCGCACTCGAAGCCGAACTCAACAGCTTCATCCACGGCAATACCACCGTCCAAAAACAAAGCGGCCGCCCGCACATCAGCCGCCGCATCCGCCACATTCCCATTCCGCCTACCGTAATCATTACCCCCGAAGAAGATTATCCCGGCTGGCACACCATAGACATCACCGCCGTCAACCGCCCCCATCTCCTCGCCGATATCGCCGAGACCTTCTTTGCACACAACATCAGCCTGCGCTACGCCAAAATCACCACCTTGGATCAGCGCATTGAGGACAGCTTCATTACCTACAGCCCATCCCTACAAGACCCGCAAACCCAAAACACCCTAAAACAGGCATTGATCGAAGTCTTGACCCCATAAAGGCCGTCTGAACATCTTAAAAACATAGGGTGAGCATTTTTTGCTCACCCTAATCTCATTCAAACATATAAACATCCTGAATATACCCTTCTAAAACACTCAAGAAATCCAAAGCCTTAAAATTTAAAACCAGAACTTCCTTCTGACATAAAACTACATTCTAAAATCATAATACAAATGGATATAATTCCAATAACAAATTTTCATTCACCTATTACACCAAACCTTCTTCAAAAATCCTTCCTTCCAAATTTTCTCCTTATCCGTATTCAAACAAAATACGCATACAAAATAAAACCCATAAAAAACAAAAAAATAAAATCACAAAATATTAAACTCACCGATTAATCCATAAAAATACCGTCTATCTAAATCAATTAACATATTATTGAGTCAAGCTTAATTTCTGACGAAAAACGTCACATGCCCAAACTTGCACACACTCCCTGTCACAAAAAACACAAAACTGACAAAAAACGTCAACCCCCTATTTCCCAAAAATCCTGAAACTTTCAAACAAAACCTCACAAAATTTAAAATTAAAAAATAATCCCAATAAAAACAATAAACAAAAAATAAAAAATAAATTTTTTAATCAGTTTTGAACACTTGGCACACCGACTGCTTGAAACAACACGTCCGATAAGGCCCAAGCCTCAAAGCAGCAAGCCCGACGGAAGCTGTATATTCCTTCTTACTTTATGGTTTACTCATAATACATAGTGCCAAGTAATACATAGTGCCAAACACATTACGGACTTTTTACTTAAACACAATTATTCACACTTTAAAACTGGAATTTTAAACAATGAAAGCAATCCAAAAAGGTTTCTCCCTGATCGAATTGATGATCGTCATCGCCATCTTGGGCATCTTGGCCGTAATCGCCCTGCCTGCATACCAAGACTACACTGCACGCGCCCAAGTTTCTGAAGCCATCTTATTGATGGAAGGTCAAAAGTCTGCTGTTGTTGAATACTATGCAGATAAAGGCAAATGGCCTACTAGCAATACCGAAGCAGGTATTGCAACTAATACAAGCATTCAGGGTAAATATGTTGCACAAGTAGATGTTGGTGGTGCCGGTGTTATTACTGCAACAATGAAAAAAGCTGACGTAAATAAGGAAATTGAAGGCAAAACTGTATCCCTTACTCCTACTGCCACTACTGCCACTACTGCCACTACCGGTTCTACTCCTGGTGCAACTGGTAACGGCTCCTTTACTTGGACTTGTACTCCAGGTGCAAAAGATGGCGTAGCTACAAAATTCTTGCCTTCCTCTTGCCGTCCTGCTACTACCGCTACTACAGGTGGTTCTGGAACAGGTGGTTCTGGAACAGGTAGTTAATTTAAATATCTAACAAAAGATATTCGACTCAAAGCAAATCCCATAAGAATTATGGGATTTGTTTTATAAAATAAAAATAAGAAAACGACATACTCAAAAAAATGAAAAAACTACGCAACGCCCAAACCGGCTTTAGCCTGATTGAGTTGATGATTGTTATCGGCATTATCGGCATTTTGGCAGTAGCGGCTCTTCCTGCATACCAAAACTATGTTGCCAGAGCACAAGTAGCAGAAGGCATCATGCTGGCAGCCAGTATGAAAAGCTACGTCGAAGAAGCCTATGCAGATAAAGGTAGCTTACCGCTTGACCTAAATATCAAGCAACTCGCTTCAGACGACAATAAAGTCGGTAACTATGTCAAGATTGTCCGTATTGAAGATAACGGCACTATTGTTGTCGCCATCGGTAATCAAGCTGCTGTTCCTGTGAAGAATACCGAAATCCGCCTGACACCAAGTTTTGCAAAAACAGGTGCTACTAAAGGCACAACAGTTTGGTCTTGCGGTGGCACCATGGATACACACTTCCTTCCTGTATCCTGCAAACAGAGCCTGTAAGCTTATTTCCCAAAACACAAAAATACATTGCGAAGAAAACACCCCAAACAAAGCCAAATACAAACGCGGAAAACGAATAAAAGCAAAAGAACAAAACTCTCCAAAACAAGGTCATTAAGAGCCTGAATGATCACATTACTAAAATAAATGCCGTCTGAAATTCATTTTCAGACGGCCTCTTTATATCCAATCCTAATATGACATAAAACTTTGATCTTGATTAGTTTCAGACGGCCTTCATCTTTTCACCACTACATAAAACAAATTCGCAACACTCCTTATAAGACAATTTGTCGCCTATCTGAACTCAATATATAATTTAACCATACAAGTCTTTATTTTTAAGCATTTTTCATTTTTAAAACATACATTACCTACATTGGGAGAACCATCATGCCTCATCTAAACTTGGATAAAACGGATTTAAAGATTCTGCAGGTTTTGCAGGAAAATGGGCGGTTGAGCAATGTTGAGCTTTCTGAAAAGGTGGCGCTCTCCCCTTCTCCCTGCCTGCGCCGTCTCAAACAGCTTGAAGATGCGGGCATTATTCAAAAATACGCTGCCCAGCTTTCTCCCGTATCTTTGGGCTTGGGTTTGCAGGCTTTTATCCGTGTTTCAATTAGCAAGGCAAAAGATGCGCGCGAGGATTTTTCCGAATCTGTCCGCGCCTGGCCGGAAGTATTAAGCTGCTTTGCTTTAACAGGCGAAACCGACTATCTGCTCCATGCGTTTTTTACCGATATGAACGCGTTTTCCCATTTTGTTTTAGACACGTTGCTTTCGCACCACGGCGTGCAAGATGCGCAATCAAGTTTTGTGTTGAAAGAAATTAAAAACACGACCGCTCTGCCTTTGGTTCATTTGGTTCAGGATTGATGATTTGAAACTGATAAAGGCCGTCTGTTATTCAGACGGCCTTTTGAATTCCAATGGTTTGCTTTAACATCCATACACTTGTATACTTTTTAAGAATAATTCACATAAGCTTTTGCTATGACTGACACCGCCCATCTCGATATCGATACTGTTTCAGAACATACCAAACAATGGCTGGAAAAAGCCGTTATCGGCCTGAATCTCTGCCCGTTTGCCAAAGCGCCGCACGTTAAAAACCTGGTTCGCATCATTGTCAGCGAATCCCGTCATTTGGACGGCTTCCTTGAAGACTTGGATCGTGAATTGCAGCTTCTGGGCAATACACCCGCTTCGGAATTGGAAACCACTTTACTGGTTCATCCGACACTGTTCCCTGATTTTGAAACCTTCAACCAAATGCTGGAAATTGCCGATGATGCCGTTTTAGAAAACGAATTGGAAGGCATTGTCCAAATTGCGCCGTTCCATCCCGATTTCCAATTTGAAGGCACTGAAACCGACGACATCAGCAACTACACCAATCGCTCACCCTACCCGACCTTGCATCTGATTCGTGAAGACAGTATTGCTAAAGCGGCTGAAGCATTTCCTGACGCCTCGGCAATTTTCGACCGCAATATCGCGCTGCTGGAAAAAATGGGGCATGAGGGCTGGGATGAATTAGACATTCCGCGTTGTCCATTTCCGCATCACAAGCCGTCTGAAAACAAATAATTGGTGACGGGAAGATGGTTCGCTATTTGTTGATTTTTTGCGGCGCATTGTCGCTTGTCTTAGGCATTATCGGCATTTTCCTGCCATTACTGCCGACTACGCCTTTCATTTTATTGACCGCCGCCTGCTGGGCAAAGGCTTCGCCGCGCTTTCACAATTGGCTCTATCATCACCGCTATTTCGGCCCGATCATACAAAACTGGGAAAACAACGGCGCCGTGCCGCGCAAGGCAAAGTTCTTCGCTATCGGCATGATGGCTCTTTCTTGCCTGTTTATGTTTTGGCAATTTCCAGAACGCTGGTGGATTGGTGCCGTTTCATCAGTCTTCTGTAGCTGCGTGGCTGTGTGGATGTGGTTACGGCCGGAGGCATAAAATAAAACAGGTGGGCATTTTCGCTTACCTATTTTTTTTGTTTTCATACCCAATTTATCCATTAAAACAATCAGTAAGAACTAAAACACCCTATTCATCCTCATTTTTCAGACGGCCTCCATTTATTCAATCAAATGTAAATTTTAGCTAAAATTAATTCAAAATATTTTTTCGATAGCATTATTTTTAAAGTTTCAAGCTCCTGTTTCAAAAACATTTTTTTACTACTTCCAACTACTCCCATCGCTTTTATTCCTTTATTTGTATCAACATTTCTTTTGATTCCAACACTCTAAACCGTCCCTTAACACTTGCTTTGCGTTATACTTTCCCCTGACACAACCGCGCAGTTCGTCTGGATATTTTCAGACGGCCTGAATATTTCACCGCCGTGCTCTCTCAACGAAGTTCCTCACGGCGCAACAGAATAAAAAGGAAATACCATGCGCTATCTCTCATTTTCACTGCTTCTTGCCGCCCTTCCTGCTGCGGCATCCGATTTTAACGGCTCATCCGCAAGCCTGCTTTGGGGTCTGCCGTTTGCACTGATTCTCTTGTCTATTGCACTCGGGCCTCTGTTTTTCTCCCATATTTGGCACCATCACTTCGGCAAAATTACAGCGTTTTGGACGCTGCTGTTTTTAACGCCGTTTATCGTAACCTTTGGTTTCGGAGCCGGCGTACATACCGTTGCCCATGCGTTGGTTGAAGAATATATCCCCTTTATCCTGTTGCTTTTGGCACTCTATACCATTTCAGGCGGTATTTTTGTCAGCGGCGACTTGCACGGCTCGCCCAAATTGAACACGACCCTGTTGGCAGTCGGCACGGCTTTGTCGTCCATCATGGGGACGACAGGCGCGGCGATGTTGATGATTCGTCCGCTTTTGAAAGCCAACCATAATCGCTACTACCGCGTTCACATCGTGATTTTCTTCATTTTCTTGGTGGCGAATATCGGCGGCGGTCTGACTCCTTTAGGCGATCCTCCTCTGTTCTTAGGCTTTCTGAAAGGCGTAGATTTCATGTGGACGGTCAAACACATGCTGATGCCTGTATTGATCAGTTCTGTGGTTTTACTGACTGTTTTCTACATCATCGACAGCCGACACTTCAACCGTGAACAAAGCGAACACCTTGCTCCTGCTCCTTCCGATAAAGAAGAAAAAGTCAAAATTTACGGCAAATGGAATTTCCTGTTACTGGCCGGTGTTGTCGGCGCGGTTTTGCTGTCCGGTTTGTGGAAACCAAATCATCCGGGCTTTGAAATCTTGGGCAGCCATTATGCCTTGCAAAACCTGATACGCGATGGCATTTTGCTGGCTTTGACCGCCGTATCTTGGATTATTACGCCCAAACAGGTACGCGCAGGCAATGAGTTCAACTTTGAGCCAATTGCCGAAGTGGGCAAACTGTTTTTGGGTATTTTCATTACCATTTCGCCTGTTTTGGCAATTTTGAAAGCCGGCGAAACAGGCGCATTGGCTTCCGTTGTTTCTTTGGTTCATGACGCGGCAGGCAATCCGATTAATGTGATGTATTTCTGGATGAGCGGCATTTTGTCGGCATTCTTGGATAACGCGCCGACTTATTTGGTATTCTTCAATATGGCCGGTGGCGATGCACAAGCCTTGATGACAGGCCATCTGTTCCATTCGTTGCTGGCAGTATCCATGGGCTCTGTATTTATGGGTGCGCTCACTTATATCGGTAATGCGCCGAACTTCATGGTCAAAGCTATTGCCGAACAACGCGGCGTACCGATGCCTTCTTTCTTCGGCTACATGGCATGGTCGGTGATTGTATTGGTACCGCTGTTTGCCCTGCATACGATGATTTTCTTCGTTTGGCAGATCTTTTAAATTAGAGGCCGTCTGAAAATTCAGACGGCCTTTTATTTTCAGCTATATCATCAAATATAGCGTTTAAATATCAATCAGTTAAAAATTGTTTCCCTTAACACTCGATTACACATTCCTACTTTTTTCCCACTTTTCCCGTAAAAATAAGCGTAAAACTGACATAAAGCAGCCTATACCTGATAAAATCTAAAGCTTTGTTGTTTGCGTTTATTCGTTGTTTTTATAGCAAACCTCTGCTTTTTCAGACGGCCCATCCGTTGTTTCAAAACATTACATGCCGTCTGAAAAAAACAATCCGACATCCGAATCTCAACCCACCAAAAAGTAACGCATCCTTATGATTAAGATAAAAAAAGGCTTAGACCTGCCTATCGCAGGCAGACCGGAGCAAGCCATTTATGACGGCCCGGCCATTACCGAAGTCGCGTTGCTTGGCGAAGAATATGTCGGCATGCGCCCCTCGATGAAAATCAAGGAAGGCGAAGCCGTCAAAAAAGGCCAAGTGCTGTTTGAAGACAAAAAGAATCCGGGCGTAGTATTTACTGCTCCGGCTTCAGGCAAAATCGCCGCTATTCACCGTGGCGAAAAGCGCGTACTTCAGTCAGTCGTGATTGCCGTTGAAGGCAACGACGAAATCGAATTCGAACGCTACGCACCTGAAGCGCTGGCAAAATTGAGCAGTGAAGAAGTGCGCCGCAACCTGATCCAATCCGGTTTGTGGACTGCGCTGCGCACCCGTCCGTTCAGCAAAATCCCTGCCGTCGATGCCGAGCCGTTCGCCATCTTCGTCAATGCAATGGACACCAATCCGCTGGCTGCCGATCCTACGGTCATCATCAAAGAAGCTGCCGAAGACTTCAAACGCGGCCTGTTGGTATTGAGCCGTCTGACCGAGCGTAAAATCCATGTGTGTAAAGCAGCAGGCGCAGACGTGCCGTCTGAAAATGCTGCCAACATCGAAACACATGAATTTGGCGGCCCGCATCCTGCCGGTTTGAGTGGCACGCACATTCATTTCATCGAGCCAGTCGGTGCGAACAAAACCGTTTGGACCATCAATTATCAAGATGTGATTGCCATTGGCCGTTTGTTTGCAACAGGCCGTCTGAACACCGAGCGCGTTGTTGCCTTGGGCGGCTCTCAAGTCAACAAAACACGCCTCTTGCGTACCGTTTTGGGTGCGAAAGTATCGCAAATTACTGCGGGCGAATTGGTTGACGCAGACAACCGCGTGATTTCCGGCTCGGTATTGAACGGCGCGATTGCACAAGGCGCGCACGATTACCTCGGCCGCTACCACAATCAGATTTCCGTTATCGAAGAAGGCCGCAGCAAAGAGCTATTTGGCTGGGTTGCGCCGCAGCCGGACAAATACTCGATTACGCGTACGACCCTCGGTCATTTCCTGAAAAACAAACTCTTCAAGTTCACGACAGCCGTCAACGGCGGCGACCGCGCCATGGTGCCGATTGGTACTTACGAGCGCGTGATGCCGCTGGACATCCTGCCTACCTTGCTTTTGCGCGATTTAATCGTCGGCGATACCGACAGTGCGCAGGCTTTGGGTTGCTTGGAATTGGACGAAGAAGACCTCGCTTTGTGCAGCTTCGTCTGCCCGGGTAAATACGAATACGGCCCGCTGTTGCGCAAAGTGCTGGAAACCATTGAGAAGGAAGGCTGATTATGGGCTTGAAACATTTTCTGGAAAAAATCGAACCGCACTTCCTGCCGGGCGGCAAACATGAAAAATGGTATGCCCTCTATGAAGCTGCGGCGACGATTTTCTACACATCCGGTGCGGTAACGCGCAAAGCGGCGCACGTCCGCGACGCGCTGGACTCCAAACGCATGATGATTTTGGTGTGGCTGGCTTTGTTCCCCGCCATGTTTTACGGCATGTACAACGTCGGCGCGCAGGCATTCGGTGCGTTAACGCCCGATTTGCTGCAACAAAGCATCGCCAACGACTGGCATTACGCCCTTGCCAACGCTTTGGGCATCAATATGTCGTCTGAAGCGGGCGTGTTGGGCAAAATGCTGTTCGGCGCGATTTACTTCCTGCCGATTTACGCGACCGTATTTGCCGTCGGCGGTTTCTGGGAAGTTTTGTTCGCCACCGTGCGCAAACACGAAATCAACGAAGGTTTCTTCGTGACTTCGATTCTGTTTGCTTTAATCGTTCCTCCTACCCTGCCTTTATGGCAAGCGGCTTTGGGTATTTCTTTCGGCGTTGTGGTTGCGAAAGAAGTATTCGGCGGTACGGGTAAAAACTTTATGAATCCTGCTCTTGCAGGCCGTGCGTTCCTGTTCTTCGCCTACCCTGCCAACATTACCGGCGACACCGTTTGGACTGCGGTTGACGGCTATTCCGGCGCAACTGCGTTGGCTCAATGGGCAGCACACGGTTCGGAAGGTCTGAAAAATGCCGTTACCAATCAATCCATCACTTGGATGGATGCGTTTATCGGTAACGTGCCCGGTTCTATCGGTGAAGTATCCACTTTGGCGCTTTTAATCGGCGGCGCGTTTATCGTGTTTGCCCGCATCGCTTCTTGGCGCATTATTGCCGGCGTGATGATCGGTATGATTGCCATGTCTTCGCTGTTTAATGTTATCGGTTCGGACACCAATCCGATGTTTAGCATGCCTTGGTACTGGCATCTGGTCGTCGGCGGCTTCGCCATCGGTATGCTGTTTATGGCGACCGACCCGGTTTCCGCTTCCTTTACCAATATCGGCAAATGGTGGTACGGCGCGCTAATCGGCGTGATGTGCGTGTTAATCCGTGTGGTCAATCCGGCTTACCCCGAAGGCATGATGTTGGCGATTCTGTTTGCCAACCTGTTTGCCCCGATTTTCGACTATTTCGTCGCACAAGCGAACATCAAACGCAGAAAGGCGCGCAGCAATGGCTAAGAAATTCGATAAAGACAGCTTCAGCGGCACGCTGATTGTGGTATTGGTTGTCAGCCTGATTTGTTCCATCATCGTTGCTGGTGCGGTCGTCGGCTTGAAACCCATCCAAGAGAAACAAAAACTCCAAGACAAACAAGGCTATATCTTGAGCGTAGCCGGTTTGATGGATAAAAACACCGACATCAGTAAAACCTTTGCCGAGCGTATCGAGCAACGTGTCGTGGACTTGGCAACCGGCGAATACGTCGCCGATGCACCTAAAGACTTCAGCGCACGCGTTGCCGGCAAAGACCCTGCCCAAAGCATCCAAATCAAACCTGAAGACGATTTGGCAGGCATCAAAAGCCGTGCCAAATACACTGAGGTTTACTTGGTAAAAGGCGAAGACGGTAAAGTCAGCCAAATCATCCTGCCTATGCACGGCAACGGCTTGTGGTCTGTCATGTACGGTTTTGTCGCCATTCAACCTGACGGTAACACCATCAACGGCATTACCTACTATGACCAAGGTGAAACTCCGGGTTTGGGCGGCGAAATCGGCAACCCTCTGTGGCAAAAAAAATTCGTCGGCAAAAAACTGTTTGACGAACAAGGTAAATTTGCCCTGCACGTCGGCAAAGGCGCAAGCTCAGACAAAGAACACGGCGTAGATGCCCTCTCCGGCGCGTCGCTGACGTCTAAAGGTGTGCAAGGTTCGTTCGACTACTGGTTCGGCGAAAACGGCTATATCCCCTACCTGAACAAATTGAAATCAGCAGGAGCACAATAATGGCTGACATGAAACGCTTGAAATATTTGATGTTTTCACCCTTTATCGACAACAACCCGATTGCCTTGCAGGTTTTGGGTATTTGTTCGGCTTTGGCGGTTACCACCAAGCTTCAGACGGCCATCGTGATGGGTATTTCTGTGAGTTTGGTAACCGGTTTTTCCAGCTTTTTCATCTCATTGGTACGCAACTATATCCCCAACAGCATCCGTATTATTGTGCAAATGGCGATTGTTGCCTCTTTGGTAACGCTGGTTGACCAACTGCTTCAGGCCTTTGCCTATGAACTGTCCAAACAGCTCTCCGTATTTGTCGGCCTGATTATTACCAACTGTATCGTGATGGGCCGTGCCGAAGCATTCGCCATGAAAGAGCCGCCGCTGGAAAGCTTGGTTGACGGCATCGGTAACGGCGCAGGTTACGGCATGATGTTGATCATCATCGCAACCATCCGCGAATTGATCGGCTCAGGCAAGCTCTTTGGCTACACCATTTTCCAAACCGTACAAGATGGCGGCTGGTATCAAACCAACGGCTTGTTCCTGCTCGCTCCCAGCGCGTTCTTCATCATCGGCTTCTTGGTATGGGGTCTGCGCACTTGGAAACCTGAACAGGCGGAGAAATAACACATGGAACATTACTTAAGCCTCTTTGTAAAATCCGTCTTTCTGGAAAACATGGCACTGTCCTTTTTCTTGGGGATGTGTACGTTTTTGGCGGTATCTAAAAAAGTATCCACTGCATTCGGTTTGGGCGTTGCCGTTACTTTCGTACTCGGCCTGTCTGTCCCTGCCAACCAACTCGTTTACTCGCTGCTGAAAGACGGTGCGCTGGTTGAAGGCGTGGACCTGACCTTCCTGAAATTCATCACCTTCATCGGCGTAATTGCCGCTTTGGTGCAGATTTTGGAAATGTTCTTGGACAAATTCGTCCCTGCCCTCTACAACGCATTGGGTATCTACCTGCCTCTGATTACCGTAAACTGCGCGATTTTCGGTGCCGTATCGTTTATGGCGCAACGCGAATATAACTTCGGCGAGTCCGTTGTATATGGTTTCGGTGCAGGTCTGGGCTGGCTTTTGGCTATTGTCGCTTTGGCGGGCATTACCGAAAAAATGAAATATTCGGATGTCCCTAAAGGCCTCAAAGGCTTGGGCATTACCTTTATCGCCGCTGGCCTGATGGCAATGGCGTTTATGTCGTTCTCCGGCATCCAGTTATAAGAAAGGAATCGGCATGGAGATTATTTTAGGTATCGTGATGTTTACCCTCATCGTCTTGGTTTTGGCACTGATGATTCTGTTTGCCAAATCCAAGTTGGTGAGCGAGGGCGACATCACCATCAAAGTCAATAACGAAAAAGAGCTGATGATGCCTGCCGGCGGCAAACTGCTGGGTGCGCTTGCCAGCCAAGGTATCTTCGTTCCTTCCGCCTGCGGTGGCGGCGGCTCATGCGGTCAGTGCCGCGTTGTCGTGAAAAGCGGCGGCGGCGACATTCTGCCGACCGAGTTGTCCCACATCAGCAAACGCGAAGCACGCGAAGGCTGCCGTCTGTCCTGCCAAGTCAACGTTAAAACCGACATGGACATCGAAGTACCGGAAGAAGTGTTCGGCGTGAAAAAATGGGAATGCACCGTCATCTCCAACGACAACAAAGCCACGTTCATTAAAGAACTTAAGCTTGCCATTCCCGAAGGCGAAGAAGTCCCCTTCCGCGCCGGTGGCTACATCCAAATCGAAGCCCCGCCGCACACCGTTGCTTACAAAGACTTCGACATTCCTAAGAAATATCACGAAGACTGGGACAAATACAATCTGTGGCAATACGTTTCCAAAGTGGACGAGCCGATTTTGCGCGCCTACTCCATGGCTTCATATCCTGAAGAAAAAGGCATCATCATGCTGAACGTGCGTATCGCCACGCCGCCTCCGCGCATACCCGATGCGCCTCCGGGACAAATGTCGTCTTACATCTGGTCACTCAAACCCGGCGACAAAGTAACCATCTCCGGCCCGTTCGGCGAATTCTTCGCCAAAGATACCGATGCCGAAATGGTATTCATCGGCGGCGGTGCAGGTATGGCGCCGATGCGCTCCCACATTTTCGACCAGTTGAAACGTTTGAACTCCAAACGCAAAATCACCTTCTGGTACGGCGCACGCTCCAAACGTGAAATGTTCTATGTTGAAGACTTCGACCAACTCGCAGCAGAGTTCCCGAACTTCACATGGCACGTCGCCTTGTCCGATCCGCTGCCGGAAGACAACTGGGACGGCTACACAGGCTTCATCCACAACGTGGTTTACGAAAACCACCTGAAAAACCACGAAGCACCGGAAGACTGCGAATTCTACATGTGCGGCCCTCCGATCATGAACCAATCCGTCATTAAAATGCTCAAAGACTTGGGCGTGGAAGACGAAAATATCCTCTTGGACGATTTCGGCGGCTAACAGACAAAAAGGAAGAAACTACGGTTTCTTCCTTTTTTTATTTCTAGGCCGTCTGAAAACTATACTTTCAGACGGCCTTACCCTTTCTTTTACGATACAATAAAGGCTTCAAAAAATAATCCGCAAATCCCTTATGCCGTTTCTTTCAAATTCGTTTTACCGTCTGATAATCGGTTGCACCGTTGCCATCCTTTCCGCGCTCACACTCTCTGCCTGCCAACCTGAAAAACAACAAACCATTACCCTGCAAGGCGAGACCATGGGCACGACCTATACCGTCAAATATCTTTCAGACGGCCAAGACAAACTCCCCCCCCCTGCCGAAATACAAAAACGCATTGATGACGCACTTAAAGAAGTCAACCGGCAAATGTCTACCTACCAGACCGATTCCGAAATCAGCCAATTCAACCAGCTGCGCACTGTCAATCAAGCCATGCCCATTTCCCAAGACTTTGCCTATGTAACCGGCGAAGCCTTGCGTTTAAACAAACTGACGCACGGCGCACTGGACGTAACCGTCGGTCCTTTGGTCAACCTTTGGGGATTCGGCCCGCAAAAAGAAATCACGCACGAACCGACTGCGCAAGAAATCCAACATGCTTCAGAAATGGTCGGCACAGACAAAATCAAACTTTCCCAAGACGGACAGCAGCCTACACTGGCGAAAACCCATCCCGAAGTCTATTTAGACCTATCTTCTATCGCCAAAGGCTTTGGCGTGGATAAAACCGCCGCCGAACTTGAAAAACTCAATATCGGCAATTATTTGGTAGAAATCGGGGGTGAGTTGCATGGCGAAGGCCACAATGCGCAAGGCAACCCTTGGCGTATCGGCATCGAGCAGCCCAATATCATTCAAGGCGGAGCAACCCAAATCACCATTCCATTGGACAATAAATCACTGGCTACGTCCGGCGACTACCGCATTTTCCATGTTGATAAGTCAGGCCGCCGCCTTTCCCATATCATCAACCCCAAAACCAAACAACCCATCAGCCACAACCTTGCTTCCATCAGCGTAGTAGCTGAAAACGCCACACTTGCAGACGGCCTTTCAACCGGATTGTTCGTCCTCGGAGAAACCGAAGCGCTTAAACTTGCCGAGCAAGAAAATCTCGCCGTTTTCCTTATCATCCGAACCCCGCAAGGTGGCTACCATACTAAAATGTCCAGCGCATTCAAGAAATTATTAAACTAACCTTCAGGAATACACACATGAAAACCCTCCTCCTTACTTTCGGTATTTTTATCATTGTCATCCTCGGTATGGCAGTCGGCTATATTTTCTCCAAACGCACCATTAAAGGCAGCTGCGGCGGCATTTCCTCTCTCGGCATGAAAAAAATGTGCGATTGCGACACTCCATGCGATACCTTGCAAAAAGAGCTGGATAAAAAACAACATTCCGACAATCAAGGCATCAAAGTTGATCATTAAGTCGTTGTTGAATGTTTATTCATGATTTAAGGCTGCTTATCCCCTATCAGGCCGTCTGAAAAATAAAAGAGCGTAATCCCAATGGATACACGCTCTTTTATTTTGCTTCTTCCAAAAAAATCTAAAAATATCTTGCATACACATTTGAAACAAGCCCCCCAAAAAAACCAGTCATGAAACAAAAAGAAAAGCTCCTGTAAAACAGGAGCTTTTTCTTGGAAGAAACCGGATTATTTCAATTTAGTTTCTTTGTAAATAACGTGTTTACGGGCTACTGGGTCAAATTTTTTGATTTCCAGTTTGCCAGGCATAGTACGTTTGTTTTTAGTAGTTGTGTAGAAGTGACCAGTACCAGCGCTGGACTCCAGTTTGATTTTATCGCGCATTGCAGTAATCCTTAATTAATGGTGTTTAAATTAAGCTTCGCCGCGAGCACGCAAATCAGCCAATACGACATCAATGCCTACTTTATCGATGGTGCGCAATGCAGCGTTAGAAACGCGCAGGCGAACCCAGCGGTTTTCACTTTCTACCCAGAAACGACGTGATTGCAAGTTAGGCAAAAAACGACGTTTGGTTTTGTTGTTGGCGTGTGATACGTTATTGCCAGACATCGGGCGCTTACCGGTCACTTTGCAAACTCGTGCCATGGTTAGTCTCCAAACTTCTAAAATAGTAAAACGCGATTTATACCACGAAATCCGCCTTCAGTTCAAGTCGTTTGCTGAAAAAACGGGATTTGTGGAAATAAATCTTCTCAATATGTTGCATCTGCGAAACGGTATTTCGCAAAGCCTTAACTTTTCAATTATAACGGATTTCTTTAAAAAAATCATCTGTCGTTTGCGTAGTTGGCGAAATAAACAGGCCGTCTGAACATTTCAGACGGCCTGTTTGTCATCATGCTTTTTTCTTCAACGCCGCATTCAAAATGCAGCCGAGTATAAAGCAGGCTAAAGAGGGAACAACCCACCCTAAACCGATATTGTAAAACGGCAATGCGCGCTCGATGGCAGCAGCGGTGTCGGCATTAAATCCAAACGCGGCCTTATAGGCATCGAGCAAACCGACCAAAAGGGCCGCCATCATGGTGCAGAAATAAACAATACGGCCGCCGCCAAACAATTTATCCGTCAAAGCCAGCAGAATGATGACGATGGTCAGCGGATACAACAGCATCAACATAGGGATGGAAAACTGCAAAATCGCTGACAGGCCTTTGTTGGCCAGCAGGATAGACACCACAGTATTCAGTATCACAAAGGCTTTATAAGAAATACCCGGGCAGAGACGGTTGAAATATTCGGCGCATGAAGTAATCAAGCCAACCGCCGTGCTCAGACAGGCAAGCAGCACCATAACGCCCAGCAGCACAATACCGGCCGTACCGAAATAGTGTTGTGCAGTTTTAGACAAAACCGACGCGCCGTTTTCCTGCAAGCCGATACCGGCCACACCTGTCGCGCCCATATAGCCGATAAACAGGTAAACCACTGCCAAACAAGAAGCCGCCAACACGCCCGAAATCGTCGTGGTCTTCAGCAAGTCCGCGCGGTTGTCCACGCCCATGGCGCGAACGGCATCAATGACGATAATGGCAAACACCAGCGAAGCCAGCGCGTCCATGGTGCCGTAGCCTTCCAAAATGCCTTTAACCAACGGATAAGAAGCAAAATCGCCTTGCGCCGCCTGCGGCACACCCATCGGATTAATGGCGGCATAGCCGACCAATATCGCAATTGATAACAACAAAACAGGCGTGAGGATTTTACCGATACGGTCAACCAGCTTCCCCGGAGAAATCGACAGCCAATAAGTCATGCCGAAAAACACCAAGCTGAATACGGCCAATGCGATGTTTTTCCAAGATTCGTCAATGAAAGGGGAAATCGCGGTTTCAAAAGACACTGTCGCCGTACGCGGCATGGCAAACAAAGGGCCGATTGCCAGATAAAGCGCAGTGGCAAAAGTCACGCCGTACCAAGGCGCAACACGGGAAGCCAATGCCTCCACATCGCGCGAGCCGGAATAGCCGACGGCAATCACGCCTAATAATGGCAAACCCGCCCCTGTCAGCAAAAAGCCAAACATGGCCGAAAGCCAGTTTTCACCGGCCTGCTGTCCCAAAAAAGCAGGAAAAATCAGGTTCCCCGCCCCAAAAAACAGGGCAAACAACATTAAGCCCACCGCCCATAAAGAAGCTTTGTTATGACTTGTCGTCGAATCCATTTTAGTTCTCTTTATTCAAATTCTCGTTATCGGTTTCATCGGCTTCAAGGCCGTCTGAAAGCATTTCAGCTTCGTTTGTTTCCAAACCGTCTTTCAGGCTGATTTCGATTTCACCATAATTTTCAGGCTGCACGATACGCACCAAGCCTTCTTTAGCCAATTCCAGCAATGCAATAAAATTGACCACCACATATGTCGCACCCTGCTCCGGCTTAAATAAATCGCTAAACTTGCTGATACCGCTTTCGTTCAAGCGACGCAAAATCGCCGTCATCTGCGCGCGCACGGAAATGGTTTCCCGCACCACTTCATGACTGCGCGTATGCTTGGCACGCGACAAAATACCCAACCAAGCCTGCGTCAAATCGGCAACGTACACTTCCGGCAACTTCGCTTCGACCGCAATTTCCAACGGCAAATACGCCCAAGCAAAATCACGCCCGGCACGCGGCAACGCATCCAAGCCCTGAGCCGCCAGTTTCATCTGTTCGTAAGCCAACAGACGGCGCACCAACTCGGCACGCGGATCCACCTCTTCATCCTCAACTTCTTCAGGACGCGGCAACAGCAGGCGCGATTTAATTTCAATCAACATCGCCGCCATCAGCAGATATTCCGCCGCCAAATCAAACTGGTACGCTTCCATTTGGGCAATATAGTGCAGATACTGCTCGGTAATCTTCACCATCGGAATATCGAGGACATCGATATTTTGCTTGCGGATGAGGTACAGCAACAAATCCAACGGCCCTTGGAAGCTGCTCAATACCACCTTCAACGCATCAGGCGGAATAAACAAATCCTGCGGCACATCGGTGACAGGCTGACCGAACACCCACGCAACGGTATGTTCAGACGGCGTTGCGGCAGTGGAAGAAATAAGGTGTTCTGAAGGCATGGTTAAAGGGTCTTTTTCTTTTTAAGTTTAATAAGAAGTTTCATCAACAAAAGGCCGTCTGAAACAAGGACAACCCGTTTTAAATATAAAAATCAACGTTTTTTACGATTGATTTGCAAAGAAACAATAGCGACAGCAAAGGTCTGGGCCAAGGACATACCCAACAGCGGCAGGCTGGCGAAAACTGTACCTGTCAGTACTGAGCCGATATCGCGGGAAAACATAAAACCATCCCTCGCAAGCATCGCCACGATCAAAGCCAACAGCAGCAAACTTTCGCAGCCGACCAAAAACCAAATCATTTTAACCGAACGGCGGTTGAGCCATTTCATAATACCGGCGTGCAAAAGACTGAATATCACGACGGACAGAAACGGATAAAGAAAAGTGGTGAATGGGCGGTCATAACCGCTTTGCACACATAAATAATCGCCCGGCAGCGTATTGCATTCCATCACATCGAGAAACATCGGATCGACACCGTACATCAGCAAACCGAAGACAACCGCATAAATCAGGCTACTGATAAAATAGGCTTTAAAAAATCGGCTCTTAACCATCTTCCCCTACCCCTCACTTCCGCCCCGCGATATGCTCCACCGCCGCCTGCGCACAATACAGCCCAAACGAAGCCGTCACCAGCATACTCGCGCCATAGCCCGCGCAAGACAAACCTTGCGGCGCAGCATCGGTCGAACACGCTTCGCCGGATTGCGGCGGCGTAATATTCTCGGTTGAATAAACGCAAGGCACGCGCATTTTTTCTTTGGTATCGCGGCTGAAGCCGTAGCGTTTACGCAAGGTGTAGCGCAAGTTGGAAAGCAGCGGATCGTGGGTAACGCGGCTCAAATCGGCGGTTTGGATTAAAGCCGGATTTTTCTGTCCGCCCGCGCCGCCGCTGATAATAAACGGTTGTTTATGTTGCACGAAATACGCCGCCATCGCCGCTTTGACACGGATTTGGTCGATGGCGTCGATAACGAAGTCAAAAGGCCGTCTGAAAAACTCGTCCAGATTGTCTTCGGTAACAAAATCTTCGATTTCCGTCACTTCGCATTGCGGATTGATTTGGGCAATGCGTTCGCGCAAAGCGGTAACTTTTGCCTTACCGAAATCATCGGTCAAAGCGTGCAACTGGCGGTTGATATTGGACTCGGCAACGTTGTCCAAATCAATCAGCGTTAAACGACCGATACCGCTCCTCGCTAAAGCCTCCACCGCCCACGAGCCGACGCCGCCGACGCCGACCACGCACACATGCGCACGCGAAAAGCGCGCCAGTGCTTCATCTCCGTAAAGTCTGGCAATGCCGCCAAAGCGGCGCGAAGAAAGAAAAGCGGCGTCCTGCATAAGTAACCTTGTGATATATCAATAAATTAATGAAAAACGCCACAGGCGAATCGGACCGATATTATACTTGAAAGCAGATGGGCTGTTGTACCCGCCCGAAAGAGTTTATAATCGTTTCACATTCAGACAAGTTCTGATTTCATATTAAACGAAAGTGCCGCTACTCGGCGCAAAAGGAGAATAAATATGTACAAACATCTGGTTGTAGCCGTTGACGGTAGCGAGACTTCCCTCAATGCATTGAAACACGCCGCCGAACTGGCAAGCCTCAACAAAGCTCAACTGACTTTGGTTCACGTTGCCAACCCTGCCGAATATATGGCTTTGGCTCCTGAATTCCTGCAACACGAAAGCTATGAAGCCGCCGCAGTGGCTCAAGGTAACGAAGTTTTGGATTTCGCAGAAAAAACAGCGCGTGAATGCGGCGTTGAAAACATCGTGAAACACCTGTTGGTTGCCAACAAAGGCGCGCGCGAAATGGCGCAAGACTTGGTTGACTACGCCGACAACAACGGCGCAGACCTTTTGGTACTCGGCACACACGGCCGTACCGGCCTGATGCACCTGCTGATGGGCAGCTTCGCCGAAACCGTCATGCGTCAAAGCCACCTGCCTCTGCTGATTATCCGCAGCAAAGCCGAAGAAGCATAATCAAGCATTTATTTAAAATAGCGAAAGGCCGTCTGAATATTTTTCAGACGGCCTTTTTTCACATGACAGCTTCAGCTTTTATTTTGCCATTTCTTTGAACACTTCGTGTGCCACAGCAATGGTTTCGTCAATCAGCTCAGGCGTATGCGCGGCGGAAACAAAACCGGCTTCATAAGCTGACGGGCCGAATGTGACATTGCGGTCGAGCATACCGTGGAAAAAATGTTTGAAACCGTCGATATTGGAACGCGCCATATCGGCATAGTTTTGCGGCGTATGGCTGGCAAAATACAAACCAAACATGCCGCCCACGCTGTCCGCCGTAAATTCAATACCATGTGCTTTAGCCGCGTCGGCAATACCGTTGGCAAGGCGTTGGGTCAAGGCAGTCAGGTTTTCATAGAAGCCTTCGCGCTGAATGATTTCCAGCGTTTTCAAACCGGCCGCAACCGCAATCGGATTGCCGGACAATGTACCTGCCTGATACACGCCGCCCAACGGGGAAATACATTCCATAATATCTTTACGGCCGCCGAACGCCGCCAAAGGCATACCGCCGCCGATCACTTTGCCCATGGTGGTCAAATCAGGTTTGATGCCGTGCAAAGATTGCGCGCCGCCCAGCGCCACGCGGAAGCCGGTCATCACTTCGTCGTAAATCAATACGGCACCGTGTTTTTCAGTCAATTCGCGTAAGGCTTTGACAAAGGCTTCAGACGGCCTAACCAGATTCATATTGCCGACAAAAGGCTCCAAAATCACGCAGGCAATGTCATTGCCGCTTTGGGCAAAGGCTTCTTCCAGTTGGGCGATATTGTTGTATTCGAGTACCAAAGTGTGTTTGGTAAAGTCGGCAGGCACGCCTGCAGAAGAAGGGTTGCCAAACGTCAGCAGACCGCTGCCTGCTTTAACCAGCAAACTGTCGGAATGACCATGGTAGCAGCCTTCAAACTTGATTATTTTGTCGCGGCCGGTAAAACCGCGTGCCAAACGGATGGCGGTCATCGTTGCTTCCGTACCGGAGCTGACAAGTCGCAGCTGCTCAACGGACGGCATGATTTTGGCGATTTCTTCGGCGATGACGATTTCACCTTCAGTTGGCGCACCGAACGACAAACCGCCCAATGCTGCTTCGCACACGGCTTCAATGACTTCAGGATGGGCATGGCCGACAATCGCAGGGCCCCAAGAGCCGACATAGTCGGTATAACGCGTGCCATTTTCGTCCCAAACATACGCGCCTTCTGCCTTTTTGATGAAGCGCGGCACGCCGCCGACGCTGCCGAATGCGCGTACAGGAGAGTTCACGCCGCCGGGAATAATGGCTTTAGCGCGGTTGAACAAGCTTTCATTACGGTTCATGGTCAATTCTTTCGTAAGAGGTCGTCTGAAAATCGAATCGGTGCCATTTTAACACCAAATCCTTTTCAGACGGCCCAAGCTTCAAAATAAGAATCGGGCGCAAAATCAAAATTATTCTTTAAAAACAAACACTCTATCCACATTTTTCCTGCTTGTGCTATAATCCGCGACCTATTGAAACAATAAAAGAAAAGCATCATGTTACGCGGATTCATACTTAGCCTCGCCCTTTTGGTGTCCTCCCTCGTCCATGCACAACGCAGCCTGCCCGACGATATGGATGTGGCCGTTTTAAAGACTGTCGATTTGCCTTATCTGAAAGTCAGCAAAGGCGGTTTTTCTTGGACGCGCCTGCTGACCTTGGGCATTGTGGACGGCAATGCAGCCAAACTGCAAATCACCCGCTTCACCAAAATCCACGATGAAAACGACCGTTTTATTCCGATGGGCCGCCTGCTGAATCAAACCGGCAAAGCCGTTGCATTCAAATACAACGAAGAAAGCCGCCTCGTCCGCGAAATCTGGATTCTGACCGACGCCGAAGCCGACAGGTTCATCGAACACGCTAAAAAGCAGAAAAAGGCGGAAGAATAATTTTTCAGACGGCCCGAGTATTTCACAGGCCGTCTGAACCCTTTTACAACAAGCAAGCCAATCAAAACAAACCATGAAAAAAGTATTTATCCGCACCTTCGGGTGCCAAATGAACGAGTACGACAGCGAAAAAATGCTGTCCGTCCTCGCCGAAGAACACGGCGGCATCGAACAGGTCACCCAACCTGACGACGCCGACATCATCTTGTTCAACACCTGCTCCGTGCGTGAAAAAGCGCAAGAGAAAGTCTTCTCCGACTTGGGCCGCGTACGTCCGCTCAAAGAAAAAAATCCCGACCTCATCATCGGCGTTGCCGGCTGCGTTGCCTCTCAAGAAGGCGAAAACATCGTCAAACGCGCTCCGTATGTGGATGTGGTTTTCGGCCCACAAACGCTGCACCGCCTGCCCAAACTCATCGTCGATAAAGAAACCACCGGTCTCTCGCAAATCGATATTTCCTTCCCTGAAATCGAGAAATTCGACCACCTGCCGCCTGCGCGCGTAGAAGGCGGCTCGGCTTTCATTTCCATTATGGAAGGCTGTTCCAAATACTGCTCTTACTGCGTCGTCCCTTACACCCGCGGTGAAGAATTCTCCCGCCCGCTCAACGACGTATTGACCGAGATTGCCGGTTTGGCGCAACAAGGCGTTAAAGAAATCAACCTCTTAGGCCAAAACGTCAATGCCTATCGCGGCGAAATGGAAAACGGCGAAATTTGCGACTTTGCCACTTTGTTGCGCATCGTCCACGAAATCCCCGGCATCGAACGCCTGCGCTTTACCACCAGCCATCCGCGCGAATTTACCGACGCGATTATCGAGTGCTACCGCGACCTGCCGAAGCTAGTTTCCCACCTGCACCTGCCGATTCAAAGTGGTTCCGACCGCGTATTGAGCGCGATGAAACGCGGCTACACCGCCTTGGAATACAAATCCATCATCCGCAAACTGCGTGCCATCCGTCCTGATTTGTGCCTCAGCTCCGACTTTATCGTCGGCTTCCCGGGCGAGACCGAGCGCGAGTTCGAGCAAACCTTGAAACTGGTCAAAGACATCGCCTTCGACTTGAGCTTCGTCTTTATTTACAGTCCGCGCCCTGGCACGCCTGCCGCCAACTTGCACGACGACACGCCGCATGAAGAAAAAGTGCGCCGCCTCGAAGCTTTGAACGAAGTCATCGAAGCCGAAACCGCGCGCATCAACCAAACCATGATCGGCACGGTTCAACGCTGCTTGGTTGAAGGTATCTCCAAAAAAGACCCTGACCAACTGCAAGCACGTACCGCCAACAACCGCGTGGTCAACTTTACCGGCACACCCGACATGATCAACCAAATGATCGATTTGGAAATCACCGAAGCCTACACCTTCTCCTTGAAAGGCAAACCGGTATAAGCACACACAAACAAAGGCCGTCTGAAACTGTTCAGACGGCCTTTATCTTGGTTCGGCCCGGCATTATCTGATTCATGTATTTTTATTACCCGAACAAAAGGCTTTTCAGTATAATACCGCCCGAAAATTCCCTTATCTGTTGAGAAGTTAAGGCCAAAATCCGAGCTTCCGGCAATTAAACCCGATGATGCCGTCCTTAAACGGCTTTCCCCAAAGGAATATCTCGAATGAGTTCTTCAAATCAAAGCGTTTTGGAAA
This sequence comes from Neisseria sp. P0009.S008, assembly GCF_051958615.1. NCBI lineage: Bacteria > Pseudomonadati > Pseudomonadota > Betaproteobacteria > Neisseriales > Neisseriaceae > Neisseria > Neisseria sp. P0009.S008. The sequence continues at coordinate 61,049 of NZ_JBQCVG010000002.1, read as the reverse complement.
GATTGTTCAACCTCAACGCCAATCAGACCAACGTCCGCACGGAAATTATGGCCGGCGTGACAACCTTCCTTGCCATGTGCTACATCATCATCGTCAATCCCCTGATTTTGGGCGAAACCGGAATGGATATGGGCGCAGTATTTGTTGCCACCTGTATCGCCTCTGCCATCGGCTGCTTCGTGATGGGTTTTGTCGGCAACTACCCGATCGCCCTCGCTCCGGGCATGGGTTTGAACGCTTACTTTACTTTTGCCGTCGTCAAAGGCATGGGCGTGGACTGGCGTGTGGCTTTGAGTGCCGTTTTCATCTCCGGTATTATTTTCATCCTTTTCAGCTTCTTTAAAGTGCGCGAAATGCTGGTCAACGCCCTGCCTATGGGCTTGAAAATGTCGATTGCCGCAGGCATCGGCCTCTTCTTGGCATTGATTGCGCTCAAAGGAGCAGGCGTGATTGTGGCCAATCCTGCCACATTAGTCGGATTGGGCGACATCCACCAGCCTACCGCCCTGCTGGCAATGGCAGGCTTTGTCATGGTGGTTGCACTTGGCCACTTCCGCGTTAAAGGCTCCATCATCATTACCATTCTGACGCTGACCGCCATCTCCACCATCTTGGGCTTGAGCGAGTTCAAAGGTGTGGTCGGCGAAGTTCCGAGCATTGCGCCAACCTTCATGCAGATGGACTTTAAAGGCTTGTTCACCGTCAGCATGGTCAGCGTGATTTTTGTATTCTTCCTGGTTGACCTGTTTGACTCTACCGGCACATTGGTCGGTGTTTCCCACCGCGCAGGCCTGTTGCAAGACGGCAAACTGCCGCGTTTGAAACGCGCCCTGCTTGCCGACTCTACCGCCATTATCGCAGGCGCCGCCTTGGGTACTTCTTCCACTACCCCTTACGTTGAAAGCGCGGCAGGCGTTTCTGCCGGCGGCCGTACCGGCCTGACTGCCGTTACTGTCGGCGTACTGATGCTGGCCTGTCTGATTTTCTCCCCGCTGGTTCAAAGCATTCCTGCATTCGCTACCGCACCCGCCCTGCTCTATGTTGGCGCACAAATGTTGCGCAGCGCGCGCGAAATCGATTGGGACGACATGACCGAAGCCGCGCCGGCATTCCTGACCATCGTCTTCATGCCGTTTACCTACTCGATTGCCGACGGTATTGCGTTCGGCTTTATCAGCTACGCACTCATCAAACTCTTGTGCAACCGCACCCAAGACGTACCACCTATGGTATGGATTGTTGCCGTGTTGTGGGCATTGAAATTCTGGTTCTTAGGTTAAACCGCTCAAAAGAACAGGCCGTCTGAAAACTTTTCAGACGGCCTGTTTTATTTTACCCAGCGTTTAAAGCTGTCGGTAAAAGATTATTTTTTCACTTTTTTAGCAGCAGGTTTAGCGGCAGCTTTCGCGCCTTTGTCCAATGCGCAGAAGCGGGTAACGATTTGATCAACTACTTCTTGTTTGCCGTTTACTTCGGTAGTACCACGGATAGTCAGCATGTTGCCGTCAACTTTGTCTACGTTGGCTGCAGTGGCTGCTTCAGCAACCCAAGCAACATTACCGCCCCAGAATGCGTTTACATCTTTGCTGCTGTCAGTGATACGGAACAGGTTTTCAGTTAATTGACCTTTGTATTTTACTTGAGCGGCAACAACTTCGTTGCCTTTGAAGCCGTACATTACGCTCAGAGGCTCTTTGCCGTCTTTACCGCATTTGTAGTGAACTTCTTTAGTACCGTCGATAGAGTCTACTTTCAAAGTATTAGGTACTGGAGCTTGAGCTTGTTGAGCTTGGGCTTGAGTTTGTTGTTGCGCAGTAGGCGCAGCTTTGGTTTCAGGTTTGGCTTTAGAACCGCTGCTACATGCAGTCAGGGCAACAGCCGCCAAAACGGCAGGAACGATTAATTTAACATTCATATTCATAATTGACTCCCAAATGGTTTCAATAAAAAACCGGCAAACGCCGGCTGACATTTACACATTAACAGAGATATTCCGTCTTGTCTTTATCTCAGACGGCATTTTTTAAGAAAAGTTCAAATAAATATTTTTATTTCCTAAAATCAATAAATTATAAATATGAAATCATGTAAATTCAGGTTTGGGAATTTTTAAGATGAATACTGTTGTCAATAAATTGGGTTTTGACAATGGTAAAATGAGATTGAAAAGCGCATATAGACAACAAAAAGCCTGAGCAATTTATTTTACACACTTCTGCCTTTGGATTTACTGAGCGTTTCAGACGGCCATAAAACATACACAGCAAATACAATAAAAAAACGCAATCCGAAACAGATTGCGTTTTTTTGAAAACTGGCACGCCCACGGGGAATCGAACCCCGGTTACCGCCGTGAAAGGGCGATGTCCTAACCGCTAGACGATGGGCGCGGATAAATCTTGTGGCGCACCCGGAGCGATTCGAACGCCCGACCCTCTGGTTCGTAGCCAGATACTCTATCCAACTGAGCTACGGGTGCATCCTTATCACTTCGCTAGTGCGTTGTGAATCAAGAAGATCGAATAATATAGGCTTTGCCGAAACCTGTCTACTCTTTTCGCAGATATTTTTTATATTTTCAATTAACTGATTGAAATTAAAAAATATAAAATTAACGTAAAATCCCTACTCCTGACAAATCCTGCGCCATTTTAGCGGCGGAGTTATCGGTCATACCGCCGACAAAATCCAAAATTTTCATATAGGCCTGATACAGACTGTCTTCAGGAAGAATCGGATTGTACTTTTTCAATAATTCCAACGCCAAAGACTGACGTGTTGCCAACTGTTTTTCAGCAATCAGGGCATACGAGGCAGGGACGAGTAAATCCAAGATGGAGCCTAAGCACGGGAAAGTGGCGATCTCGGTCAAGAGCTTGGTGTGATGGCGGAAAATCCGTGTTTGCGCCAATTCTTTCGCTTTCGCCAAAGTGTTTTGCACTTGTGGGCTACACAGGGCAAGCAAGTCTTTGCCTTTGAATGTTCCGTCCAACAAATCGGACTGATGCAGCATAAAAGTTTGCGCGACATCATCAATCGCCTTACCAATCGCAATGCCGCGCAACATGGCGCAACGCTGACGGCTGGAGCTGGCGTGCCATGCGCTTTCGGCAAAGGTCAGCTCGGACAAGATACTCTCCACTTCCGTATCCGTGAGCAAATCCAATTCGACGGCATCTTCCAAGTCCAGCAAGGCATAGCAAATATCATCGGCAGCCTCCATCAAATAAGACAAAGGATGGCGCGCCCAGCTGTCTACTCCTGCGGAAACCAGCCCCAATTCGTCGGCAACTTGACGGATAAATGGCAACTCTGTTTGATAAATATTGAATTTCTTTCTGCCGTTCGGATGTTGCGTTGTCCACGGATACTTCAATAATGCGCCGATGGCTGCCGCAGTCAGGCGCATTCCGCCCGCTTCCGGATACATTTCAAGGCTGGCAACGATACGCAGGCTATGCGCATTGCCTTCATAAGTTTGAATATCGTTGCGTTCCGCTTCGTTTAATGCGTTCAGATAAATTTGATGTTCAGGCCGTCTGAACCAATCACGCAAAGCATCCTCGCCGGTATGGCCAAATGGCGGATTGCCCAAATCATGCGCCAAACAGGCAACCTGCACCACGGCACCAATATCGCTGGGCGTATTGCCCTGCGGCAGAAAACCGCCGTTGTGCAACATCACGCCCACGCGGTTACCCAAGCTCCTGCCCACGCTGGCAACTTCAACGCTGTGCGTCAGGCGGTTGTGCGTCAAGTCATGTTGTGCCAGCGGATGCACTTGCGTTTTACGGCCAAGGCGACGGAAGGCTCCGGAAAAAACAACCCGGTCGTAGTCGATGTGAAAATCCGTACGCAAAGCATCGGCACCTTCCTGAGTCGAAGGGGTAACGGTCGGCACGATTTCGCCGTTTTTGGTACGGAAGCGTTGGGTGGACAATAAGTTTTGCCAATTCATTCGGATGGTCATAAAGGTTCCTCAAACAAAGTAAAGGCCGTCTGAAACATATTCAGACGGCCTTATGCTTATTTACCGCGCATCAATTCAAAGAAATCGTCATTGTTTTTAGAGTCTTTGAGTTTGCCCACCAAAAACTCGGTCGCTTCGATTTCGTCCATAGGATGCAGGAATTTGCGCAAGAGCCACATACGTTGCAACTGATCGTTCGGCACCAGCAATTCTTCGCGGCGCGTACCGGATTTGTTGATGCTGATGGCCGGGAACAAGCGTTTTTCTGCCATGCGGCGGTCAAGGTGCAATTCCATATTGCCCGTGCCTTTGAACTCTTCGTAAATCACGTCGTCCATGCGGCTGCCGGTTTCAACAAGTGCCGTCGCAATAATGGTAAGCGAACCGCCCTCTTCCACATTACGCGCTGCACCGAAGAAGCGTTTCGGACGGTGCAAAGCGTTGGCATCGACACCACCGGTCAGAATTTTGCCCGAAGTCGGCACAACGGTATTGTAGGCGCGTGCCAAACGGGTAATCGAATCCAGTAGAATTACCACATCTTTTTTGTGTTCGACCATGCGTTTGGCTTTTTCAATCACCATCTCGGCCACTTGTACATGACGTTGCGCAGGTTCGTCAAACGTAGAGGAAACCACTTCGCCGCGTACAGAACGACTCATTTCGGTAACCTCTTCCGGACGTTCGTCAATCAACAGGACAATCAGCTCGACATCGGGATAATTGGCGGTAATGGCATGAGCAATGTTTTGCAACATCACGGTTTTACCGGTTTTAGGAGGGGCAACCAACAATGCACGTTGGCCTTTACCGATTGGGGAAACCAAGTCGATGGCGCGGCCGGTCAAATTCTCTTCCGCTTTGATGTCGCGCTCGAGTTTGAATTGTTCTGTTGGGAATAAAGGCGTGAGGTTTTCAAAAAGGATTTTGTGTTTGCAGACTTCAGGCTGATCGCCGTTGATGGTGTCTAGACGGACAAGCGCAAAATAACGCTCATTGTCTTTAGGCACGCGCACGCTGCCTTCGATGGTGTCGCCGGTGTGCAGATTGAAGCGGCGGATTTGCGTGGGCGAAACATAAATATCGTCAGGACCGGCAAGGTAGGAAGTATCTGCGCTGCGCAAAAAACCGAAGCCGTCAGGCAGGATTTCGAGTGTACCGGAACAGGTAAAGCTGACATTCTGCTTCATCATCTGGCGGACGATGGCAAAAACGAGGTCTTGTTTGCGGAAACGGTTGGCGTTTTCAATGCCATGTTCTTCTGCCATTTCCAAGAGTTTGGAAATGTGGAGGGTTTGGAGTTCTGAAACGTGCATAGTATTGATATATTTTGAATGGTATCAGAGAGATGGCACAAAGGCCGTCTGAAAGTATGAAATCGTGCCGCAGGATACGGTAGATTTTTGAGAAAGTTGAATTTTAGGCAGTTGGAGGCAGGGTGTCAAATTTTTAAATCGAACACTAAGGCCGTAACTTAGTCTTATCCTTCAATAAGATTACGGCTGGAAGTAACGTGGCAACCGCAATCTTATTATCAAAAATCCGAGTATTTGCCCAACTTCAGACAGCCTTCTGCCCGTACCGCATCAGCGTCATGCCGCCGACTGCCGCTGCACAACCTGCAACCAGCGAAATATGCAGCGGTTCGCCCAAAACCCACGCCGAAGACAGCATACCGAAAATCGGCACCAGCGTAATATACGCCGCCGCGCTGCCTGCACCCAAAGTCTTCACGCCTTCGAAATACCACGCGTAGGCCAATACCGTCGCGCCGATGACCAACCACGCCAAGGCAGTCCAACCGCGTGCACCCATCGCCGCCATTGCATCAAACGGCAATCCATCGACCCACAACGCCACCACTGACAACATCAGCGCGCCGATGAACGACGTTGCCGCCGTTATCGTCAGCGCGTCTATCCCGCGCAAAACCGCACGTCCGATTAAAGTATAAGCCGCCCAGCAGACCACACAGCCGAAAATCAGCCACTCCCCCGCCTTGATGCCGCCCGACAACACCGTCAACGGCTGCCCCTGTGTGACCGCCACAATGGCACCGCTGACCGCCAGCAGCATACCCGCCAAAATCTTCGCATTTAAACGTTCGCCGAAAAGCCAAGCCGCCAGCAGCAGCGTCAGCACGGGATTCACCGCCACGACTACCGCCGCCTTACCCGCCGGCATCGCTTGCAAACCCAGCATAAAAAACACCGCATAGCCGCACACCCCGACGGAAGCGGCCACCGTCAAACCCAGCCATTGCCGCACCGACAAAGCCGCCAAAGTCGCAAACCTGCTGCGCGCAAACAACCAGCCCAACAACAAAACCGAAGCCAGCACAAACCGAACCGCCCCGCCCGTCAGCGGCGGAAGCGACTGCCCCAGCATCCGCCCCATCGGCCAAGACGCACCCCACAACACCGCCATCCCCAGCAGTTTAAAATGTACGGAATAACGTTCCATCTCAATCCTTTATCAACAAATGGCCGTCTGAAAACCGAAATTCAAGTTTTCAGACGGCCTTTCAGTGCAGCTGCTGCAAACAGATTACTTGGGCTGCCAAGAATCTTTCAGCGTGACCGTGCGGTTGAACACGGGTTGCCCGGGGCGGTGGTCTTTGCGGTCGGTCACGAAATAGCCCAGTCGCTCGAACTGCCAGCGGCTTTCGGCGGGCAGGTTTTTGGCTGCGGGTTCGGCGTAGGCGGTGATTTCTCTGGCCGATTCGGGGTTGAGGAAATCGGTAAACGGCAGGTATTCGCCGTCTTCGCCGCGCACGGCATCGGGACGCTCAACGGTAAAGAGGCGGTCGTACAGCCGCACGGTAACGGGCACGGCGTGTTCGGCTGAGAGCCAGTGAATCACGCCTTTCACTTTGCGGCCTTCGGGATTTTTGCCCAAGGTGTCGTAATCCAAGCTGCATTTGAGTTCGACGATGTTGCCGGCAGCGTCTTTCACCACTTCGTCGCACTTCATCACATAGCTGTGGCGCAGGCGCACTTCGCCGCCGGGCGTGAGGCGTTTCCAGCCTTTGGGCGGGTTTTCGCTGAAATCGTCGGCTTCGATGTAGAGCGTGGACGAAATCGGCAGTTCGCGGCTGCCCATGTCTTCGCGGTTCGGGTGATACGGCGCGATGCGGCTTTCGGTACGGGCGGCATCGTAGTTGGTAAGCGTTACTTTAATCGGATTCAACACGGCCATCATGCGCGGGGCGGAGTTTTCCAGCTCTTCGCGAATCGCGCCTTCCAACACGCTCATATCGACGATGTTTTCAGATTTGGAAATGCCGGCACGTTTGGCAAACAGGCGCAGGCCTTCGGGCGTGTAGCCGCGGCGGCGCATACCGGAAATGGTGGGCATCCGCGGATCGTCCCAGCCGGCAACGTGGCCGTCTGAAACCAGTTGGTTCAGCTTGCGTTTGGACGTGATGGAATACAAAAGCTCCAAACGTGAAAACTCGTATTGGCGCGGGCGGGTGGCGTGAGGCGCGGGGATGTTGTCCAACACCCAGTCGTACAGCGGGCGGTGGGCTTCAAATTCGAGCGTACACAAGGAATGCGTGATGCCTTCGATGGCATCGGAAATGCAGTGCGTGTAGTCGTACATCGGGTAGATGCACCATTTGTCGCCGGTGTTGTGGTGATGGGCGCGGCGGATGCGGTAGATGACGGGGTCGCGCATATTGATGTTGCCTGATGCCATGTCGATTTTCAGGCGCAGGGTTTTGCTGCCGTCGGGGAATTCGCCGTTTTTCATGCGCGTGAACAGGTCGAGGTTTTCTTCGATACTGCGGTCGCGGTAAGGGCTGTTTTTACCCGCTTCGGTCAGCGTGCCGCGGTATTCGCGCATTTCTTCGGGCGTCAAATCATCCACATACGCTTTGCCGTCTTTGATTAAGCCGACGGCGTAGTCGTAAAGCTGGTCGAAATAATTGGAAGCGAAACGCGGCTCGCCCGCCCAATGGAAACCGAGCCACTCGACATCTTCTTTGATGGCGTTGACGTATTCGTCGTTTTCTTTTTCGGGGTTGGTATCGTCGAAACGCAGGTTGCACAGGCCGTCGTAAATATACGCCAAACCGAAGTTCAGGCAGATGGATTTGGCGTGGCCGATGTGCAGATAGCCGTTGGGTTCGGGCGGGAAACGGGTTTGGATGGCTGTATGTTTACCGCTTTTGAGGTCTTCTTCGATAATGGTGCGGATGAAATGGTTGTCCGCGAATTGGTCTTTATTCAACATAATATTTCTTTGATGGGAAAATGATTTTCTGTTTTCAGACGGCCTGAGCATTCAATCAGGCCGTCTGAAAGGAATGGAATGATGGCTCAATTGTACCCGACTTGGCTACTTTGATACAGGGTCGGCAACCTGCCACGCCACGCCGCGCTCGTTTAGGGTTTTCTGCATGGCGGCGGATGGTGGGCGGTTGGTAAACAGCTTATCGAATGCACCGATATCGCCCAGTCTGACCAAGGCATTGCTGTTGAATTTGCTGTGATCGACGCCAAGATAGCGCACGCGGGCATTGTTCACCATCGCCTGCATCACGCTGACTTCCTTGTAATCGTCATCCAAAAGCGAGCCGTCGTTTTCTATGCCGTGGGTACTCATGATGGCATAGTCGACTTTGAATTGGTTGATGAAATCGACGGTCGCCACGCCGGTAATACCACCGTCCAAGGGGCGGACCACCCCGGAAGCGATGATGACCGTGTAGTCGGTACGTGCCGCAGTGATGGAGGCGGCGTAAATATTGTTGGTGATAATCCGCAGGTTTTTACGCTGTCTGACCAACTCGGCGGCAACGGCTTCCATGGTGGTGCCGATGCTGATAAACAGCGAGGCATTGTCGGGAATGGTGGAAGCAATCAGTCGGGCAATGGCGTTTTTTTCCTGCTGCTGATGGTTGCGCCGCTCCTGCCCTGCCGTTACAACTGAAACGTCGCCCAAAGATGCGCCGCCGTGATAGCGTTTGAGCTGTCCGGTCTCGCTTAACTCTTGCACATCGCGGCGTATGGTTTGTGGCGTCACATCCAAATTTGCCGCCAATTCTTCCACCGTCATAAAGTTATGTTCGCGGACAAGGGTGAGGATATGTTCGTGTCTTTGGATTTTGGGTTTCATGGTGTTTCGTTTTATAGGGATAAACCAATGGCCGTCTGAATATTTCAGACGGCCTTGTTATTGTCAAACCGATTACATCTCGAGTTTCTGTTCCAAGCGTTCCATACACGCACCCAAGTGGCGGCGCATGACTTTGGTCACACGGTTGCGCTTGCCTGCCAGCAACAAATCGAGGATTTCTCGGTGTTCATGGTGCGAATTGGAATCGATGTTGCGCTTTTCTTTGCGAAGCGGATCGGAAACGGCCACAATCAATGAAGAGCGCGCGCACAAGGTATTCATGATTTCAAACAAGACATTATTATCCAACAGCCGCGCCAATTCGACATGGAAGGCATTGGACAGGCGGTTCCAACCCACGCGGTCGCCGCTTTCGGAGGCTGCGCCCTCTTGCTCAATCATGGCGTAAAGCGGTTGCAGACGCGTTTCCAAATCAGGCATATCGATGAGGACGCTCAAAATCATGCTTTCCATTTCGATACGCGTGTTGAACACGTCTTTCATTTCTTTCAAGTCCGGCACATGGACAAATGCGCCGCGGTTGGGCTGCAAATCGACGATTTTGTCGTGCGCTAAAAGCGACAATGCGCCACGCACGGTATTGCGCGAGCAAACCATTTGTCGGCAAAGCTCAGACTCGGTCAGTTTTTTGCCCGGCAACAGCAGATGGTCGGTAATGCCGTCCAAAATCAATGCGTACACGCGGAAGAGTTCGGAATCATGACGCTCTTCCAAAATAAGCGATGAAGTTGCAGGCGCAACGTTGGTATTATTTTCGTAATCCATAATGTTTCCCCAGTATCCGTATTAAGGCGCAAGCGTTTACAAACCAGCATCTTCCGAGGTTGTTTAAAATATAATTAAAAATTGTTGACAATGTTAAACGAAACTTGCACAATGAGATCAACAAGCCAAGTTATAAAGGCTGATAGAGAGAGAAGAAAAAGGAATAAAAAGCAAGCAGATATATTCATGTTAATGCGTGAATATATCTGCTTTTTTTGTGGGCAGCCGTTTCACGCTCCGGCTTTTTCCTTGAAAACCGCCCTATTCTGCTTCGACGATTTCGAAGCTGTGGCTCATTTTTGCCGCTTTGCCCAGCATAATCGATGCGGAGCAATATTTTTCGGCGGACATCTGTACGGCGCGTTCAATCGCGCTTTCTTGTAAATTCCGACCATACACTTTGAAGTGGATATGAATTTCGGTAAACACGCGCGGCGCGGTGTCGGCGCGTTTGGCAGTCACTTCGGCACGGCAGTCGGTGATTTTTTGGCGTTGTTTCTCGGCAATCATCACGACATCAATGCTGGAGCAGCCTGCTACACCCAACAGCAGCATTTCCATCGGGCTGGGGCCGCATTTGACTTCGCCTTCAGCCGCCGCGCCTTCCATTACGACGCTGTGTCCGTTTGCCGTCGTGCCGACGAAGCACATTCCGTCTATCCATTTTGAGGTAACTTGCATGGTGTCTTTTTTATCCGTAAAAGCATTAATCCGATATTGTAAACAATTTCAAGTGATAAACCTAGTCAGGCCGTCTGAAAAATACAATCAATTACAATCGGACTAAACGCATCATTCGTCCCGATACGCCCAATGATTGACCGGCCCGTGCCCTGCCCCGATGCCCAAAGGATGGGAAATGGCGGCGGCAATATAGTTTTTTGCCGTTTGAACCGCCTCAGGCACGCTAAACCCTTTTGCCAACTCGGCAGTAATACAGGCGGAAAACGTGCAGCCCGTGCCATGCGTATGCGGCGTTGGGAAACGTTTGCTGTTCAGCTCGATGGTCTCGTATGGCGTAAACAGCCAGTCGGTGCAATATTCGCTTTGGCTGTCGGCAAGATGGCCGCCCTTAATCACCACATTTTTCACACCCCAATCCTGAAGAGTTTTGGCGGCGCGTTCCGCATCTTGGCGGTTTTCAATATTGATACCCGTCAATGCCTGCGCTTCGGGCAGATTGGGGGTCAATACGTCCGTATGCGGCAACAGCAGGCGTTTCATGGCTTCGACGGCTGAATTTTCCAACAACGGCGCACCGCCTTTAGCAATCATGACCGGATCCAATACGCGTTTACCGAAGTCGCATTCGGCGGTTTGTTCCGCCACGCATTCGATGATTTCCGCCGTACCCAGCATGCCGATTTTATAAGCGCGGATTTGAAAATCCTCCTGAATCGCGGCAATTTGCGCGGCAATTATGTCGGTCGGTATCGGATGCACTGCCGATACGCCCAAAGTATTTTGTGCGGTAACCGCTGTCAGTACGCTGGTACCGAACACGCCGCGCATCTGAAACGTCTTCAAATCCGCCTGTATGCCCGCGCCGCCTCCGGAATCTGAGCCGGCAATCGTCAGCGTTTGAATAAAAAGTTCGTCCATCGTATTCTCCTGTTTTTCAGACGGCCTTTTGCTTATCGTTATGGAAAGCCGTTTGGTTTTATCCGCAAGCAAAGGCATTCGCCGTCTATCTTTCCGAATGCCTTATCTGTTGTTTTGCCAAAAACAAATATATGTTCTCGGGCGAAATATCTTAACAAACAAAAGGCCGTCTGAAAACTATTTTCATTTTCAGACGGCCTGTTCAATTTTAAACCTATTCAGGCTTAATCTTCGTATGCGTCAATCGGCAAGCAGGAGCAAATCAGATTGCGGTCGCCATACACTTCATCTACCCGTTTCACGCTCGGCCAGAATTTGTGTTCGCGGACAAACGGCAATGGGAAGACGGCTTCTTCGCGGGAGTAAGGATGCGTCCATTCGCCGGTTACGTCTGATGCAGTGTGCGGAGCGTTGACCAGCGGATTGTCTTCTTTTGGCCATTCGCCGCGCTCGACTTTCAGCACTTCCTGTTTGATTTGTTTCAGGGCGGCGATGAAGCGGTCGAGTTCGGCTTTGCTTTCGCTCTCGGTCGGCTCAATCATCAGCGTACCGGCAACAGGGAAGGAAACCGTCGGCGCGTGGAAGCCGTAGTCCATCAGGCGTTTGGCGATGTCGGTTTCGGTGATGCCGCTTTCGGCTTTAAGCGGACGCAAATCGACGATACATTCGTGCGCGACACGGCCGTTTTTGCCTGTATACAGAATCGGATAGTCTTCGCTCAGACGTTTTGCAACGTAGTTGGCGTTGAGCAATGCCCAGCGTGTCGCCTGCTCCATGCCTTGTTTGCCCATCATGGTCAGGTACATCCAAGTAATCGGCAGGATGGACGCAGAACCATATGCTGCGGCAGCCACGGCAGTTTGATCGGCACTGGCATTGTGCATATCAGTCACCACATGGCCTGGTGCGAACGGAGCCAAATGGGCCTTCAAGCCAATCGGACCTATGCCCGGGCCGCCGCCGCCGTGAGGGATACAGAAGGTTTTGTGCAGGTTCATGTGCAACACGTCCGCACCGACTTCGGCAGGCTGCATGATGCCGATTTGGGCGTTGAGGTTGGCGCCGTCCATGTAAACCTGTCCGCCGTTTTCGTGAATAATGCGGCAGATGTCGCGGATGCCTTCTTCGTACACGCCGTGGGTGGACGGATAGGTAATCATGATGGCGGACAATGCGTCGCGGTGTTGCTCGGCTTTGGCTTTTAAATCGTCAATGTTGACGTTGCCGTGTTCGTCAGTGTCGACAACGACGACTTTCAAGCCCAGCATGGCCGCAGTCGCAGGGTTGGTACCGTGGGCTGATTTTGGAATCAGACAGATGTTGCGGTGTCCCTCGCCATTGGCTTCTTGGTAACGGCGTATGGAGAGCATACCGCTGTATTCGCCCTGTGCGCCGGAGTTGGGCTGGAAGGAAATCGCGTCAAAGCCGGTGATGGCTTTCAGGCTGTTTTCCATATCGGCGAGCAATTCGCGGTAGCCGGCGGTTTGCGCTTCGGGAGCGTAAGGGTGGATGTCGGTGAACTCAGCCCAAGTAATCGGCAGCATTTCCGCAGTCGCGTTGAGTTTCATGGTGCAGCTGCCCAATGAAATCATGCTGCGGTTCATCGCCAAATCGCGGTCTTCGAGTTTTTTCAGGTAGCGCAACATTTCGTGTTCGGTGTGGTAACTGTTGAACACAGGATGTTGCAGAATGTCGTCCTGACGCAGCAATTCGGCGTTCAGACGGCCTTTGACATCATCGGCAAATGTGAACGTATCTTTGCCGGTAAACGCGCGGTACAAATCGACCAAATCTTCGTATGCCGACGTTTCATGGAACGCAGCCGCAACTTGAGTGTCGTTGACGCGGCGCAGGTTGTAACCCGACTCCAAAGCAGCGGCAAATACTTGGTCTGCTTTCTCTTTGCTGCCGAAATCAACGGTAACGGTATCGAAGAAGACTTTGTGAACCACATTCAGGCCGTCTGAAACCAGCGCATCGGCAAAGGCGGAAGCCAGCGCGTGAATGCGGTTGGCAATGCGTTTCACGCCTTCAGGGCCGTGGTAAACGGCGTACATACCTGCCAAGTTCGCCAGCAATGCCTGTGCGGTACAAATATTGGATGTCGCTTTTTCGCGGCGGATGTGTTGCTCACGGGTGGACAAAGCCATACGCAAGGCAGGTTTACCCGATGCGTCTTTGGATACGCCGATAATGCGGCCCGGAGCGGAACGTTTGAACTCGTCTTTAAACGCGAAATAAGCAGCGTGCGGACCACCGAATCCCATCGGCACACCGAAGCGTTGGGTGTTGCCCAAAGCAATATCTGCGCCCAATTCAGCCGGAGACTTCAGCAAGACCAAGCTCATGATGTCGGCGGCAACGGCCACGATTGTGCCTTTTGCTTTCAGACGGCCGATAACGTCCTGCAGGTCTTGCACGTCGCCGTCTTTGCCGACGTATTGGAGCAGCGCGCCGAAGTATTCGCCTTCATCCGCTTGGGCAAAATCACCGACCACCAGTTCAAAGCCGAAATATTTGGCGCGGGTTTTCATCACGTCCAAAGTTTGCGGATACACGCGCGCATCCACAAAGAAACGCTCGGTTTTCACTTTGCCCACGCGGTGCGCCATCGCCATCGCTTCAGCGGCGGCAGTTGCCTCGTCCAACAAAGACGCGCCTGCCACAGGGAAACCGGTCAAATCGATACACACTTGTTGGAAGTTCAACAAAGCTTCCAAACGACCTTGGGCAATTTCCGCTTGATACGGGGTGTAGGCGGTGTACCAACCAGGGTTTTCCAATACGTTGCGCAAAATCACGTTCGGCACGCGTGTCGGGTAATAGCCCAAGCCGATATAGGACTTGTTGATCACGTTTTTCGCCGCAATGGCTTTCAGCTTCGCCAAAGCGTCCGCCTCGGTCAGGGCTGCGGGCAGGTCGAGTTCGGACGGCATACGGATGCTTTGCGGCACGGTGTTGCCGACAAAATCGTCCATACTCTTCTCGCCGAGCGCCTCCAAAAGCGCAGCCTCGTCGCCGAAACTCAAATGGCGCGCGGCAAATTCGTTCGGGTTGAACAATTCAGATAGTTTCATTTCTACTCCTTCGGTGTTATCGATATAAACACTGTTTTTTCTTGCAGATGTTGTTTCAGACGGCCTCCGCCCACTTTGGACGACATGCCAATATTTCCCTATAAACCGGACAGGTTGCCACATGCGCGCCGGGCAGGTAGCCGGTACTCATCAGAAATTCGCCGACGATTTCGCCACCGACAAATTTGAAATGTTTTTTAAACAGCTTCACCCATTCAGTCTTGTCGAGCGGATGGTGAGTATCCAGCCAGTTTTTGAATGAGCCGTATTCTTGCTGTATTTGTCTGATTTGTCGCGCGTTATAAATGGCTGCGTTGATTTTCAGGCGGTTGCGGACGATGCCTGCATCGGCAAGCAGTCGCTCAATATTGGCTTCGTCAAATGCAGCAACCGTATCGATGTCAAAACCTTTAAATGCCGTCTGAAATGCCTGCTGCTTCTTCAGCATCAGCGTCCAGCTTAATCCTGCCTGATTGATTTCCAACACCAGCCGCTCAAACAATTCATTGTCGTCCTCAATCGGAAAACCGTATTGCGTGTCGTGATAATGTTTGTTGGGATTGTCCGTATCATCAGGAAGCGTGTCGACAAATTCGCAGTAATTCATGTTTGCTGAGGAAAAATTGAAACAAAGGCCGTCTGAAAGCATTTTTCAGACGACCTAAGACCTGCAATATCAAACAGATGAAAAACCTGTTTGGATGTTTGCAAAAATCAAGCTACTTCGCCTGCGTATTGTTCGGCAGTCAGCAGACCGTCGTAATCGGCAGGGTTGGCAGGCTTGATTTTGAAGAACCAGCCTGCGCCGTAAGGGTCGCTGTTGGCAGTTTCCGGAGCGCTTGGCAAATCTTCGTTGACGGCGACGACTTCGCCTGCAATCGGCGCATACACGTCGGACGCGGCTTTTACAGATTCAACCACACCGGCTTGCTCTTCGGCAACCAGGTTTGCGCCGACTTCAGGCAGCTCGACAAACACGATGTCGCCCAACAGCTCTTGCGCGTGATGGGTAATGCCGACGGTGATGGTGCCGTCTTCTTCAAGGCGCAGCCATTCGTGGCTGGCAACGTATTTCAGTTCTGCTGGGATGTTGCTCATGGTTTGATACTCCATTGATAGGGGGTTATTTTCGGACGGCATCTGCTCAGCTTAGCGTGCGCAGATACCTCGTGCGATTAATTCTTCCAAGCGTCCGTAATGGACGGCAATCATATTGTTTTTATCTTGTTCCAATTTTTGCTTTTGGGCGGAAGGAAGTTTAGGGGAAGCAGAATAATCCAAATATGCTTCATTTATCTTGCGCTTGTTACTTGCCATTACGCCGCTTGCGCGGAATACAACGATTCCTTGTTTGGAACTCATATTGTCTGCAACGGCAACCTTCAGGCCTTTGCTGCGGTAATCTGCACAAATGCCTGTAACAGCCGATACTTTATCCACTTCAACTGTTCCTGCATAACGGCTGAACGCAAACAGGGTAAATGATTTCGCTTGCGACAATGATTTCAGGTCGGCAGCACGGCTTCTACCCTTATTATCTTGCACGGCAATACTCAAATCATCATTCATGCGGATAATATCAAGAGCATATTCCCCATCTATCATCACCTCGCTGGCAATCTTTCCATTGCCGCCAACGGTTTTCATAAATGTTGTAGTACGGGATTTTCCCTCTGTATCGAAAAACATCAATCCGCGCTCGCCGGCAGACGAAGCGCAAGCCGATAACATCAATAACAACAATAAACTGCCAAAGGTTGCTTTCATAGGAAACAACAATTCCTTAAAACCTGCTTTCAGACGACCCTTAACAAATAAAGGCCGTCTGAACCGATATTAATCAAATTGTTTTTGACCGTTGCGGACAAACGGCAGCTTCAGTACGCGTACGTCCACTTCTTTGCCGCGCATCAGCACTTTGGCGGTATCGCCGTCAAAGTCTTTCGGTACGCGTGCAATGGCGATGGATTGTTTCAGGCTGGGCGAGAATACGCCGCTGGTGGTTTCGCCTTGGCCTTTGTCGGTTAACACTTCCATATGCGCGCGTAGGATGCCGCCTTTTTCGAGCAACAAGCCGACCTGTTTGACGGCAACGCCTTTTTCTTTCAATGCCAACAAGGCGGCTTTACCGACGAAATCGCGGCTTTCGTCTTTCAAGTCAACCGTCCAACCCATGCCTGCTTCGAGCGGGCTGGTGTCGTCGTCCATATCGTTGCCGTAGAGGTTCATACCGGCTTCCATGCGCAGGGTGTCGCGTGCGCCAAGGCCGCAAGGTTGTACGCCTGCTGCTTGCAGGGCTTTGAAGAATGCGACGGCTTCGGTGTCGGGCAGGATGACTTCAACGCCGTCTTCGCCGGTGTAGCCGGTGCGGGCGACAAACCAGTCGTTGCCCAAATCCGCGCCTTGGAACGGTTTGAGGTTGTGGACGACATCCGCCCATTCAGGTTTGACGGTCAGGAGTTTTTCGATGGATTTAGGGCCTTGTACGGCAAGCATACCGAGGTCGTAGCGCGGGTTGAAGGCGACGCCGAATTCTTGTCCGACTTTGTGGAACTGGGCGGTATCTTTTTCACGGGTCGCGCCGTTGGACACGATGCGGTATTGGGTTTCGGCTTCGTTGGTACGGTAAACGATCAAGTCGTCAATCACGCCGCCGTTGTCGTTGAGCAGCGCGGAATAAAGGGCTTTGCCGACGAAAGCGAGTTTGGCAACGTCGTTGGCAATCAATTTGCGGAAAAAGGCTTTGGCGTTCGCTCCGGCGACGTCGGTAACGAGCATGTGGGATACGTCGAACATACCTGCGTCGGTGCGCACGGCTTCGTGTTCGGCGATTTGTGAACCATAATGGATGGGCAGCTCCCAGCCAGCAAAATCTACCAGCTTCGCGCCTGCATCTTGATGGGCTTGATGAAATGGGGTGGTTTTCAGAGCAGTCATTCTCAAATTTCTCCGGATTTTTTGTTCAGATGCCGCCCGCGCACCTATGCGCGGATGACCCTATCTGTCCTTGAACCTGAGATTTTCGGCCGTATCCGCATGATGGCAAACCAGTCTGCTCACTGCTTTGCGCGGTTGTCTGAATGGTGGTCCAGACGGCCTTCTCCCCTTCGGTGGACGTTATTCCAACGCCGCTCTCCAGATTGTTTGTTTCAATGTGCAGTCCCTGATACCTGAGCGATTTAAGGGTGTCTGCGCCTTCGGTGGTTACATTGTAGTTGGATGTAACACTCTCCTGCACATTTCCCGATTATGTCTTGAATCGGCGGTTTGGGCAAGTAGCCGACGAATATTTATGATGTGAATATTCGTCTTTTTATTGAGGCGGCAAAACCTTAGCCTTTATAAAATTGTTAGCCATGCGGCAAATGTTTTTGCAAAAGTCTCAGGCCGTCTGAAGCCCTTACCCGTTTTTCCTATATAATTCTGTTTTTTCGATTTATCTGCGTCCATCATGAACCGCCTCAAACGCATTAAAACCATCCTCTGCACGCTCTACCGCTACCGCCTTGCCGAGCTGATTGCCTCGCTGGTCCGTCCGGGTTGGGCGCGGACTTTCCTCAATATGCTGCCGCAGTCGTCCAAGTTCAAACACGAGACGCCTGCCGTGCGCCTGCGTTTGGCGTTGGAAAGTCTGGGGCCGATTTTCATCAAATTCGGACAGGTATTGTCCACGCGTCCCGATTTGATTCCGCACGATTACGCGGTCGAACTGGCAAGGCTGCAAGACAAAGTGCCGCCGTTTGACGCGCAGCTTTCACGCTCGCAAATCGAAAAATCTTTGGGCCAATCCATCGACACTTTATACGCGGAATTTGAAACCGAGCCTGTCGCCAGCGCGTCCATCGCCCAAGTACACAAAGCCCGCCTGCATTCTGGCGAACAGGTCGCAGTGAAAGTCTTGCGCCCCAATCTTCTGCCCGTTATCGAACAGGATTTGTCTCTGATGCGCTTTGGTGCAGGCTGGGTGGAACGTTTGTTTTCAGACGGCAAGCGTTTGAAGCCGCGCGAAGTGGTGGCCGAATTTGACAAATACCTGCACGACGAGTTGGACTTGATGCGCGAAGCCGCCAATGCCAGCCAGCTTGGCCGAAATTTTCAAAACAGCGATATGCTGATTGTGCCTAAGGTGTTTTACGATTACTGCACCAGAGACGTGCTGACTATCGAATGGATGGACGGCACGCCGGTATCGGACATCGCCAAACTCAAAGCCGACGGCATCGATTTGCACAAACTCGCCGATTACGGCGTGGAAATCTTCTTCACGCAAGTTTTCCGCGACGGCTTTTTCCATGCGGATATGCACCCCGGCAATATTCTGGTCGCCGCCGACAACCGCTACATCGCCCTCGATTTCGGCATCGTCGGCACGCTGACCGATTACGACAAACGCTATCTCGCCATCAACTTCCTCGCCTTCTTCAACCGCGATTACCACCGCGTCGCCACCGCCCACATCGAATCGGGCTGGGTGCCTGCCGACACGCGTGCGGAAGAATTGGAAGCTGCTGTCCGCGCCGTGTGCGAGCCTGTGTTCAACAAACCGATTTCGCAGATTTCCTTCGGCTTGGTGCTGATGCGCCTGTTTGAAGTCAGCCGCCGCTTCAATGTCGAAATCCAACCGCAGCTGGTATTGCTGCAAAAAACGCTGCTCAACATCGAAGGCTTGGGTCGCCAGCTCGATCCCGATTTGGACTTGTGGAAAACCGCCAAACCGTTTTTGGTGCGCTGGATGAACGAACAGGTCGGCCCCAAAGCCCTTTGGCGCAACCTCAAAAACGAAGCTCCCGATTGGGCGCAAATCATCCCTTCCCTGCCGCGCAAAATCAGTGCGCTGATTGATGAAAACCGCCAGCAGGAAATGCGCGATGCCTATGTTCACTTGGTCAAAGTACAGCAACGCCAAAGCCTGTGGCTGGGTGTGATTGCGGTTGTTTTGCTGCTGATTTTGCTGTTTAAGTAAACTGTAATACAGCTTTAAACGACATAATAAAGGCCGCCTGAAATCTGATTTTCAGACGGCCTTTTATATACCGACCTATTCTTTTTTCTCGTGCTGAACATGTCCGCTTTCGGCTTCAATATGCCGTCTGAAGCGCAAACCTGCGGCATGGTAAAACGGATGCGGCGAGAATTGGCGCGAGACTTGCGAAGCGAAGATGCAAGTCAGCAACATCCAAAACAGTAAATTCTGTCCGCCCGTCATTTCCATGACCACCACGGCGGCGGTCAACGGCGATTGGGTCGCGGCGGCAAGGAATGCGGCCATGCAAAGCAAAACCGCGACATTGGACGCGTCGCCCAGTTGCGCGAAAGAAGCCATGTGTTCGCCTATCATCGCGCCGATGGTTAAAGACGGCGTGAAGATGCCGCCGGGAATGCCTGCCCAATAGCTGAACACGGTTGCCGCCCATTTTGCGACTGCCAAGCCGAACGGCGCTTCATACGCGCCTTTTAGTGCGGCTGCGGCTTCGTGATAGCCCGTACCATAGGTTTTACCTTGATAAAACGTACCGAGCAGCGCGAGCAAGATACCCATTACAAAGGCGACCACCAACAAATGACGGCGGATGAAACTGCGCCAGCGTACCGGTGCGAATGCCGCCGCGCCACGATACAAAAAGCTACTGAACAATCCGCCAGCCACGCCGCAGACGATGCCCGACACCGCCGCCCACATCAGCATGTTTGGCAGCTCATGCCCTTGAAAACCTGAGAAATACGGGTTGTTGCCCTGTATCGCCACTTGAATGAAACCGGCCGCCAACACTCCCATCAGGATTTGGCGTTCCCAACGCAAAAGCACGCCGCGCCCCAATTCTTCGATGGCAAACACCACGCCGGCCAAAGGCGCGTTAAATGCCGCCGCCAAACCGCCGGCCGCACCTGCGGCAATCAAATCGTTTTCCTGCATACCCCTAAACGCCAGCCCGTGCTTTTTACACCACGCGCCCCAAGCGTTCATCACCGCCGCACCCACTTGCACAGACGGCCCTTCCCTGCCGACAGACGCGCCCAACAGCATGGCGCAAAACGTCAGCGGAATTTTGAAAAAGGTTTCGCCCAAACGAATCAAACGGGTTTTCTGCGCGCCATAAGGCAAAGACAATGAAGCGATGACCTGCGGAATACCGCTGCCGGAAGTGTACGGCGCAAATTTGCGCGTAAACCACGCCAAAAGCGGCAAACCCAGCGGCAAAGCCACCCACGCAAACCACGGATATTTCCCCACCAGCAAAGCGTTCCATTCCAAAGCCAAATCCGCCAAGTACGCAAACATCAAAGCCGTCAGGGCAACCAGTGCCGATCCTGCCAACAAAAACAGAAGGGCAATGCTCTTTTTCGACAAGCGTTTGGTTTGGCGGATTTTGTGGGCAAGGCGCGCCGCCCAAGTCTGGGGAAATTTCATAATAAACACGCAGTCAATGTGTTCAGACGGCCTTGATACTTTTCTCAAAGGCCGTCTGAACACAAGGATAAAGGTTTTTAAGAACGGTAATCCGCGTTAATCGACACATATTCGTGCGACAAATCGCAGGTATAGACAGCCGCCGTCGTATCACCGTGTTGCAAATCGATGCGGACGGTGATTTCCGGACGGTTCATCACCGCTTGTCCTGCTTCTTCGGTATAGCTTTCCGCGCGGCCGCCGTTTTCGGCAACCAACACGTCATCCAGCCACATTTTCAAAGCATCGACATCCAAGTCTTCAATACCGGCATAGCCGACGGCTGCCAACAGACGGCCCAAGTTCGGGTCGGAGGCAAAGAAAGCGGTTTTCACTAAAGGCGAATGGGCAACGGCATAAGCCACTTTGCGCGCCTCTTCGCGGTTTTTCGCATTTTGCACTTCAACCGTGATGAACTTGGTCGCACCCTCGCCATCACGGACAATCGCCTGCGCCAATTCCAAAGCCAGCGAACCGAGCAAGGCTTTGAGCTGCGCATAGCGCGGATCGGCGGTATTGTCGATTTCGCTCTGACCGCAACGGCCTGTCGCCATAATCACGAAGCTGTCGTTGGTGCTGGTATCGCCGTCCACGGTAATCGTATTGAAACTTTCGTCTGCGATTTCTTGCGTCATCAGTTGCAAAATCGGTTGGGACACTTTGGCATCAGTGGCAATAAACGACAACATGGTCGCCATGTTCGGATGAATCATGCCCGAGCCTTTGGCGATGCCGGTAGCGCGGACTGTGTGTTTTTCGCCGACCAAGCCTGTGCGTGAAGTGGCTTTCGGTACAGTATCCGTCGTCATGATGGCACGCGCCGCGTCCGACCAGAATGCAGGACGTACTTGCGGCAAGGCGGCCACGATTTTATCCACAGGCAGAGGCTCCAAAATCACGCCGGTCGAAAACGGCATAATCTGATTGGATTGGCAGCCGACCTGTTCCGCCGCCGCCGCGCACACTTTGATCGCGTCCAGACGGCCTTGTGCGCCGGTACCCGCATTGGCATTGCCCGTATTGATGACTAAGGCACACACGCCGTCTTGGTCAAACAGATGCGACTTGGCGATATGCACCGGCGCGGCGCAGAAACGGTTTTGCGTAAACACCGCGCCCACCGTATGTCCGCCGCCCAACACCATCAGTGTCAAATCGTCGCGGTCTTGTTGTTTGATGCCGGCACGACCTGTAAACAGACGGATGCCGTCGATTTCCAACAATTCGTCTGCACGTTTTTCAGTCAAATTTACAGCCATATCATTTTCTCCTGTTTACACTATTTTCAGACGGCCCAAACGCTATACGCCCAATAAGGGAATCAAGATAGGCACCAATATCGCCGTCAACACTCCGTTGAGCGTCAAGCCCAAGCCGGCATATGCGGCCATACGGCGACCGTATTCCAAAGAAGCCGCAATACCCATCGCATGCGAGGCTGTCCCCAAAGACATTCCCACTGAAGAAGGCATATACAACGCCCCTTTCAACACTTTATATCCGGCCATCTGTCCAAAAAGTCCGGCAATAATCACCGTTGCCGCCGTAATCGCCGGAATACCGCCGATAGACGCCGTGATTTCAATCGCAATCGGGTTGGTCACGGATTTGGAAGCCAGCGACAAAATCACTTCATGCGAAGCACCTAACCATTTGGCAAAATACACGCCCGTAACAATGCCTGTCACGCTGCCCGCCAACTGCGACAACACCACCGGCAACCACTGGCTGCGGATACGGTCCCAATTTCGATAAAGCGGCACGGCCAGCAACACGACTGCCGGTTTCAACCAAAAATCAATAAAGCGCGAAGCAGAATGATACAGCTCGTAATCGATGGCAAATACCTTCAAATACCCCATCAACACCAGCGTACTGATCAATACCGGATTACACAGCACATTCCCCGTGCGCGTCCGAATCTGCACCGCCAAAGCATATACGGCCAAAGTCAGGAACAGCATGACCGAGGGCATGCGCAACAGCCCGTCTATATTCATCACATCCGCCTCCTGACCCACTCATGCACTTTGCCGGTCACCAACAATACGCAGATCGTACTGCCGATTGTGGCCGTCAAAATCGAAAACCAGTCGTTTGCAATCACATCCAAATAGCTGATGACGGCCACGCAAGGCGGCACCAAAAACAAAGTCAGGTTTGCCATCAAAATGTCTGCCAGTTCGCCCACCCAAGACAATTTGACCCAGCCCGCCTGAAGCGCGGCAAACAGCAAAGCCATGCCGACAATACTGCCCGGCAGCTTCAACCCCAAAATCCAAACGGTTGCCTCGCCCAAAGCCAGGCAACCCAATACCACCAATAAGGCACGAATAATATTCATTAAGCCGGTTTCTCCTTATCCTTTTTCAGACGGCCTCAAAAAATTTATTAATCATTGAATCATATCGTGCCACAGGCCGTCTGAAAAGGGAAGAAACGCCTTCCTTCAAGTTTAATGAAAGATAAGTATGATTACTCTAGCGGATTGGCTTAGGAATGTTGAAACCCCTACCCTGCTTTTTGTCTTTAACGGCCACTGCAAACCGGGCATTCGGGATTGTGTCTCACCCCGTATTGCTGCCATTTTCCGCTCAACGCGTTGTAGGTAGAAAGTTTGCCGTGCGACGGCGTACCGATACCGATCAGCACTTTAAGCGCTTCGGCGGCTTGGGTCGTTCCGATAACGCCGACCAATGGCGAAAAAACGCCGAACAATGCACAAGCGCCGTCGCTGGCTTGTTCGCCATCAAACAGGCAGGCATAGCAGGGCGTATCGGGAAGATCGGGACGGTACACGGCGATTTGTCCGTCAAAGCCGACGGCCGCTGCGGAAACCAAAGGCGTGCGCGTGGCAACGGAGGCGCGGTTAACTGCTT
The DNA here is from genome assembly GCF_051958615.1 of Neisseria sp. P0009.S008. NCBI lineage: Bacteria > Pseudomonadati > Pseudomonadota > Betaproteobacteria > Neisseriales > Neisseriaceae > Neisseria > Neisseria sp. P0009.S008. Next base: position 37,166 of record NZ_JBQCVG010000002.1, on the reverse strand, counting down.
GGCGTGTGGGATAATTGTCGGAACAATCAAGGATGATGTCGGCGGCGTTTGCCAATTCGACAAGCCTGGCCTCATCAAGAAATTCGGCAATAGCTGTAATGTGTGTTTGGCTATTGATCTGTTTCAGACGGCCTTGCATGACCAAAGCCTTGTTTTTACCGATGTCGGCTTCGGTAAACGTGATTTGGCGTTGAAGGTTGGTCTCGTCGATGGTATCGGCATCGGCAATCGTCAGGCTGCCGATACCGGCGGCGGCAAGATACGGCAAGGCCGCCGCACCCAGCCCGCCGCAACCGACAACAAGCACATGGGCGGACAAGAGTTTTTCTTGGCCTTCGATACCGATTTCGTCAAGCAAGATATGGCGGCTGAACCGCAAGAGTTGTTGATCGTTCATCATAATAATAAGGCCGGCTGAAACCCAATGTTCAGACGGCCTGAATGGTTTAGAAATTAATATTTTCGTATGCGTTGTCAAACAAGAAAGGACGGCCTTCGCTGCTGGTTTCGGATTCTAGGCGGATGCCGCTGAGCATCATATTGCGGTCAACGTCTTTCATCATGTCGTAAACGCTCAAGAGCGCCAAATTGAGGCCGGCCAGGGCTTCGGTGGCAATGCTGCCGTTGCTGTGCGCTTGGACGGTCAGCGTGGCCTTCAGGCAGGCCAACTCAACGTTAATATCGAAATCAACCTGCACGCCGATGATGCGGCCGGGCAGGTGTAGCGGAATCAGGTTGGCGGTCTGTTTGATGCTCTGAATGGCGGCAACGCGGGCAATGGTCAGGATACTTGCCTTTTCGGTGGCATTCTCTATCAACACCCTTATCGCCTGCTGGCTCATGTTGATAGTGCCGACGGCGACGGCGGTGTGTTGCTCAGGAAAATCGGGTTGGTTGGGAAATTCAATCATGGGTTTCTCGCCTCTGTTTTGATGGGCAATATTTTACGGCATTTTACAGACAGCGACCACGCGGCGGATACAGACGGCCGTTTTCCGGTTTGAAATGTATCGGGTGTTACCATTGGCAGTTTATAAAAATCTGCTATACAATGGATTCACGATACACCCAAATTAACATTTAAATAAGAGAAAAATCATGCAACTGCATATCTTGAATAATCCAAAAGATGCCGCTCTGGCAGCGGATGCGGAATTTTTAAAACAGTCTCTTTTCAATCTGCTGCATGAGGAAGCGTCGCCTTTGGTGGTCGAAACCGTTAAGCTATTATCGACCTCAGACGACAGCGCTGCCTTGATTGAGAAGGTGTTGCCGCAATTGGACGAACAACAAACCCACGATTTAACCTTGGCCTGCGGCCTGTTCGCGCAGATTTTGAACATCGCCGAAGACGTACACCACGAACGCCGCCGCCAAATCCACGAAGAGGCCGGACACAACAGTGCCGAAGGCAGCCTGACGGAAACCGTGCGCAAGCTCAAAGCCGGAAAAGTCAACGGCAAAGCGGTGCAACAACAACTGGACAACACGGTCGTTACCGCCGTTTTGACCGCGCACCCGACCGAAGTGCAACGCCAAACCGTCTTGAGCTTCAACCGCCGTATCCGCACGCTGCTGCCGCAACGCGAACGCTGCACCAACCCCGAAGCGCTGGCTCAGTTGCGCCGCGAAATCGACACTGTCCTTTTGGGCCTGTGGCAGACCAGCGAAACGCGCCGCCACAAACTTAGCGTCAACGACGAAATCAACAATGGTGTATCCATCTTCCCAATGAGCTTCTTTGAAGCCCTGCCTAAACTCTACCGCACAATGGAACGCGATTTTCAGACGGCCTATCCCGGTGTCCGCGTTCCGAATATCCTTAAAATCGGCGGCTGGATCGGCGGCGACCGTGACGGCAATCCGTTCGTTTCTGCCGAAACCTTGCGTTTTGCGTTCAGACGGCATGCCGATGCAGTGTTCCGCTTCTATCGTGGCGAACTCGACAAACTCTACCGCGAATTGCCGCTCTCCATCCGCCGCGTCAAAGTCAACGACGACGTGATGGCACTGGCCGCCCTCTCGCCTGACGAAGAAATCGCCCGCACCGAAGAACCCTACCGCCGCGCCATCGCCTACATCATGGCACGCGCCATGGGCAAAGCACGCTCACTCGGTTTGGGCATGGGCTGCAAATTCGGCTTCCTCGAGCCTTATGCCACGGTCGAAGAGTTCCTCAACGACCTGAAAAAACTGCAACGCTCGCTCCACGAAAACGGCAGCCAACTGCTGGCGGAAGGCCGTCTGGCCAATATTATCCGCAGCGTATCCGTGTTCGGCTTCCACATGATGCCGCTCGACCTGCGCCAACACGCAGGCAAACACGCCGATGTGGTTGCCGAGCTTTTCCAACATGCAGGCTTGGAAGACTACAACAGCCTGAACGAAGAGCAAAAACAAACCGCCTTATTGCGCGAATTGAGCCATCAACGTCCGCTGTACAGCCCGTTCATCACATACAGCGACCATACCCGCCACGAATTGGCAATTTTCAACGAAGCGCGCAAAATCAAAGACGAATTCGGTGAAGATGCCGTTACACAAAGCATTATTTCCAACTGCGAACAACCCAGCGACCTGCTCGCCTTGGCATTGCTGCTGAAAGAAAGCGGCCTGTTGGTGGTTGAAAACGGCAAACCGCACAGCCGCATCAATATCGTGCCTCTGTTTGAAACCATCGAAGCACTCGAAAACGCCTGTCCGGTCATGGAAACCATGTTCCGCCTCGACTGGTATGATGCCCTGCTCGAAAGCCGAGGCAACATCCAAGAAATCATGCTCGGCTACTCCGACTCCAACAAAGACGGCGGCTACGTTACCAGCTCATGGTGTCTGTATCAGGCCGAATTGGGCTTGGTCGAACTCTTCAAAAAATACGATGTCCGCATGCGCCTGTTCCACGGCCGCGGCGGCAGCGTAGGTCGCGGCGGCGGCCCATCTTACCAAGCCATCTTGGCGCAACCTGCAGGCAGCGTTGCCGGACAAATCCGTATTACCGAGCAAGGCGAAGTCATTACCGCCAAATACGCCGACCCGGGCAATGCCCAACGCAACTTGGAAACCTTGGTTGCCGCAACTTTGGAAGCCAGCATCCTGCCGGACAAAAAAGACCCTGATGCCAAACTGATGCAGGATTTGTCGGACGTATCGTTCAAATACTACCGCGAACTGATTACCCATCCCGACTTCATCGACTACTTCCTGCAAACCAGCCCGATTCAGGAAATCGCCACCCTCAACCTCGGCAGCCGTCCCGCCAGCCGCAAAACCTTGGCGCGGATTCAGGACTTGCGCGCGATTCCGTGGGTATTCTCATGGATGCAAAACCGCCTCATGCTGCCGGCTTGGTACGGTTTCGGCAGCGCAGTGGAAACCTTGTGCGAAGACAATCCCGACACACTGGCCGCCCTACGAGAACATGCCCAAAGCAATCCGTTCTTCCAAGCCATGCTCTCCAATATGGAACAGGTGATGGCAAAAACCGACATCACCTTGGCGGAAAACTATGCCGGCTTGAGCGAATCGCCCGATAAAGCAAAAGTCATCTTCGGCATGATCAAGGAAGAATACCAACGCAGCCGCAAAGCACTGCTCGACCTGCTGCAAACCGAAGAGCTCCTGCGCGACAACCGCAGCCTCGCCCGTTCGCTTGCCTTGAGGATTCCATACCTAAACGCCCTCAACGGCCTGCAAGTCGCCATGCTCAAACGCCTGCGCAAAGAGCCCGACAATCCGCACGCGCTGCTGATGGTCCACCTGACCATCAACGGCGTAGCGCAAGGTTTGCGTAATACCGGTTAAGGCAACACGGAAAAAAGGCCGTCTGAAACAGTTTTCAGACGACCTTTAAACTAATTGCGAACCGCAGCAAAGGTTTTACCTGTAAACCCCATAATGTTTCCCAACCTGCTTGCCACTCTTCCCCCCTATTCATTAAGCTTATCCTGTATTTCGGACTATTGCGGGCAAAAGCAGATAATCCACTGTCAAATCAAAGTGTTCATTTAAGTATAGCAACTGCTTCAGCATGGTGGATGGTCGGCCTACTGACGTACCTTACCGCGGCACTACCCCATACGCCGCACAATACGCTTTCAGACAATCCTGAGGCCGTCTGAAAACAAAAACATCTTACGCCAAGGCAACTATCATTATGTTTGACATTGTATTTATCTTGTTATTCGGCAGGCTTCAACCCCACAAAATACCCGATTCATCCGACACGCCCGTCCCTTTTGGGCATTCGGCGGCAGGATCGGCTTTAATTTATTTATGCATACGCATAGGGACAATCATCCTTCATGATTCGATTTCCGGAGCTATTGACAACCTCCCCCTCATTCTGTTTCAAACAATCTGCATGTTCGGCTGTCTGGTTTTGTATTTTAAAATGTTGCGTACCGCATCCGACCCGAAATACCGTCAGATGATTTATTGGGTACTGGGCATTCTTTCAGGTTTGATCTTAAGCCTCCTGTCCGAAAAATTGTTTTATTTAACGGCTTTATTCATTTACTCATTCTTCGGAGACACAATAAGCTGAATGCCTGCCCCTCTTTTTCAGACGGCCTTTTATCATAAGAACACACCAGCATTGCGGCTGTGTTGAGTACCTCCACAATATGCTATAATCCGCCGTTAAACTTTTATCTTTTCAGGAAAAACCATGAGCTTGAAATGCGGCATCGTCGGTTTGCCCAACGTCGGCAAATCTACCCTCTTTAACGCGCTGACCCAATCGGGCATCGAAGCGGCGAACTATCCCTTCTGCACCATCGAACCCAACGTCGGCATCGTCGAAGTACCCGACCCGCGCATGGCGGAGCTGGCGAAAATCGTCAACCCGCAAAAAATGCAGCCCGCCATCGTCGAGTTCGTCGATATTGCCGGTTTGGTTGCAGGCGCGAGCAAAGGCGAAGGCTTGGGCAACCAGTTCCTCGCCAACATCCGCGAAACCGACGCCATCGTCAACGTCGTGCGCTGCTTTGACGACGACAACATCGTCCACGTCGCAGGCAAAGTCGATCCGATTGCCGACATCGAAACCATCGGCACCGAATTGGCGCTTGCCGACCTCGCCAGCGTCGAAAAAGCCATTGTCCGCGAAGAAAAACGCGCCCGTTCCGGTGACAAAGACGCGCAAAAACTGGTCGAGCTGTGCAAAAAACTGCTGCCGCATTTGGACGAAGGCAAACCCGTCCGCTCTTTCGGTTTGGACGCTGAAGAACTCGCCATGCTCAAACCGCTGTTCCTGCTGACCGCCAAACCTGCCATGTATGTCGGCAACGTTGCCGAAGACGGTTTTGAAAACAATCCGCACCTCGACCGCCTGAAAGAATTGGCTGAAAAAGAAAACGCCCCTGTTGTCGCCGTATGCGCCGCGATGGAGAGCGAAATCGCTGAGTTGGAAGACGACGAAAAAGCCGAGTTCCTCGCCGAAATGGGCTTGGAAGAACCCGGCCTGAACCGCCTGATTCGTGCGGGCTACGACCTCTTGGGCCTACAAACCTACTTCACCGCCGGCGTCAAAGAAGTCCGCGCCTGGACCATCCACAAAGGCGATACCGCCCCGCAAGCCGCCGGCGTCATCCACACCGACTTCGAACGCGGCTTCATCCGCGCCCAAGTCATTTCCTACGACGATTTTGTCTCACTCGGCGGCGAAGCCAAAGCCAAAGAAGCCGGCAAAATGCGTGTAGAAGGCAAGGAATATGTCGTACAGGACGGCGATGTGATGCACTTCTTGTTTAACGTGTAAAATATACATTTGGTCAGTTTCACAGAGACTGACCAAACACAAATCTTTAAAGATGTCTAACTTATGAAACAGAGTTATATTGCATTGATTATTGGTCTAATTTTTCCTACTATTGTGGCCATATTCGCATGGTCCTTAGGCTGGATTACTATTCCAGATGACAAACTTTCTATAGATTACAGCTACTCAACAAAACCTCTTTTCCCCTCAGAAAATAATGAGTTATTGAAAAGTTTAAAAGTATCATTTCAAGGAAAAGAAACCCAAAACCTCAACATAAGCACCATTGAATTTATCAATCAATCTCCCAAAAATCTTGATAATTTAGATATTCAGATTAAATGGCCAAAAAATTATACTCTTCTTTCATCCTCTAAAAATATACCTATTGGATATTCGGAAAAATCAATACATGACTTATACAATCCCAATGAATCTCAAATAACATACAATCTACAAAAGTTTGATAGAAGCAATCTTGACTCAGATAGAGAAATTATTTCTTTTACCTTATTATTTTTAGGAGATGCCCCACTTAAAGAAGAAATATACATCTCAACCTCAACAAAATCTATTCAATTTACTGATTTTGATGAAAAAAGAGAAAAAATAAATACAAAAACTAAAATTTTTCTTTTAATATTTTTTATAGTATATTTAATTGTACTTATAATTTCTTTATTTTACGCCAATAAGAAAAGCAAGCAGAAAGAAATAGAATATAAAGAAAAAATGGAAAACTATATAAAAAATACGATTATTCCCCGTTACAAAATATTAAATAATAGTATTGACCAAGAAGTTGACCAAACATTTAACGAGTTAAAAATGATCAGTCTTTCTATTTATAATCCAAAAAAATTCAAAAAAATGAATAAAATTTAGCTCCCTACCATTTACTTAGCCATCTGAGCACTTTGATTTCATTAGTAATTTGAGAATTTAACATGACCTCCGTTATCCAAGACCTACAATCGCGCGGCCTTATCGCGCAAACTACCGACATCGAAGCCTTAGACGCTTTGTTAAACGAACAAAAAATCGCCCTCTACTGCGGTTTCGATCCGACTGCCGACAGCCTGCATATCGGCCACTTGCTGCCCGTGTTGGCATTGCGCCGTTTCCAACAGGCAGGGCATACGCCGATTGCCTTAGTGGGCGGTGCGACCGGCATGATCGGCGACCCCAGCTTCAAAGCGGTGGAGCGCAGCTTGAATTCCGCCGAAACCGTTGCTGGCTGGGTAGAAAGCATCCGCAACCAACTGAAACCGTTTTTGAGCTTTGAAGGCGAAAACGCCGCCATTATGGCGAACAACGCCGACTGGTTCGGCAGCATGAACTGCCTCGACTTCCTGCGCGACATCGGCAAGCATTTCTCCGTCAACGCCATGCTGAACAAAGAATCCGTCAAACAGCGTATCGAACGCGACGATGTGGGCATTTCCTTCACCGAATTCGCCTATTCCCTGCTGCAAGGCTACGACTTTGCCGAACTGAACAAACGCCATGGCGCGGTTTTGGAAATCGGCGGCTCCGACCAATGGGGCAACATCACTGCCGGTATCGACTTGACCCGCCGTCTGCACCAAAAACAAGTATTCGGCCTGACCCTGCCTTTGGTAACCAAATCAGACGGCACCAAATTCGGCAAAACCGAAGGCGGCGCGGTATGGTTGAACGCGAAGAAAACTTCTCCGTATCAGTTCTACCAATTCTGGCTGAAAGTGGCCGATGCCGATGTGTATAAATTCCTGAAATACTTTACCTTTCTGTCTATCGAAGAAATCGATGCCATCGAAGCCAAAGACAAAGCCAGCGGCACCAAGCCAGAAGCGCAACGCATTCTCGCAGAGGAAATGACCCGCCTGATTCACGGCGAAGAAGCCCTTGCCGCCGCCCAACGCATTTCAGAAAGCCTGTTTGCCGAAGACCAAAGCCATCTCACCGAAAGCGACTTCGAGCAGCTGGCACTCGACGGCCTGCCGACTTTTGAAGTTTCCGAGAGCCTCAACGTGGTTGAGACTTTGGTGAAAACCGGTTTGGCATCTTCTAACAAAGAAGCGCGCGGTTTTGTGAACAGCAAAGCGGTATTGCTCAACGGACAAGCCGCCGAACTGAACAATCCGAACCACGCCGCCGAACGCCCCGACGATGCCTATCTGCTGACCGACGCGCACAAACGTTTCGGCAAATACACCATCGTACGGCGCGGCAAACGCAACCACGCTTTGTTGGTTTGGAAATAATCTTTAAACATTAAACACATCGTTTAAAACAATCATGCCGTCTGAAATCAGCCACGCTTTTTTTTCAGACGGCATTTTCTATTGATGATATTCAGTTTTCCAAAAAGAAAGGGCAGGTTTTGCACCTGCCCTTCTATTAAGCCAATTTCCTTAAGAAACTTTTATCCCCAGCTTACTGCAAACGCTCATTTTCTTGACGGACGGCATTCACCACATCCGCGCCAAACAAAGCATTGACATCGGTTTCATCAAACACATACTTGGTATGGCAGAAATCGCAATCGATTTGAATGCTGCCTTGTTCCGCCACCACGCCGCCGACTTCTTGGCCGCCAAGCATCAACAGCATATCGCTGACTTTGCCGCGGGAGCAGGTGCAGGCAAATTCAATAGTCTCCGGTTCAAAAACGCGGGGCGGGGTTTCATGGTAAAGGCGGTAAAGGGCGTGATGAGCGTCCAAACCGGTCAATTCTTGCGAAGTAAGCGTTTGCGCAAGCGTAGTCACATGCTCCCACGCGGCATCATCCAATTCTTCTTCCGGCAGACGTTGCAGCAATAATGCGCCTGCGGCTTGGTCGTCGGCGGCAAGCGTAATATAGGTATCGAGCTGCTCGGAACGTTTCATATAGTTGACCAACATTTGCGCAATACTGTCGCCTTCCAGCGGTACAACACCTTGCCACGGGTCGGTATCTTTAGGCTGATGGGTCAAAACGAACACGCTGTTTTCGCCCAACAGCTCAGTCAGACTTTCATCATCACGGATTTCAGCAGTTTCGTCCCAACGCGCGGTAGCGCGGACAGTATTTTCAGAAGTCGCTTCCACCACCAACATTTTCAGACGGCCCTGACCTTGAACCTGAACAATCAGCGCGCCTTCGTTTTTAAGGTTGGCAGACAATAAAGCACCGGCGGCCAACAATTCGCCCAATGCGCGACGGATGGCGACAGGATAATGCTTTTGGTTGACAATGTGGTGCCAAACCTTTTCAAGGCGGATGTGCATGCCGCGGATAGGCATATCGTCGAAGATAAAGCGTGTACGGATATCGCTGTGATTTTGTGTCATGTCAGTCTCTGAAAATAAATCAATGAATGCCGCTTATATGGTTGCAGCGGCGGATAAATCAAGCGAAACCGTGTTTGATGTTTTTCTAGTTTGTTTGGAAACAAGGGTTTAACGCAAAATAACAGCAGTTTTTTTGCCAAAAAGACAGTTTTTGAATACAATCAAGCAGATAACAAGAGAATGATACGGGATAACATCTCAGAAACCGGCAATGTGCCTGCAATCGGCAGGGAATGCCTTCTGAAACGGAAGTTTTTATAATGAATTTTTTACTCCGGCTCGCAGCAGTTTGGACTTCGGTCGCCATGCTCGCGAGCGTCAATTTTTCTTACGCCGATGATTTGGAAAACCTGATTACCACCCGTCAGCATGTTTTAAACCAATTCAACGACAACGCCAACGTTTACGACAATACGCGTCAGGCAACCCCTGTCCACCCCGTCAATACACACCCCGCTCCAAGCAACAATACGCGCGCACCTTCAGGCAATGCAGACGAATTGATCGGCAGCGCCATGGGCTTGCTCGGCGTGGCCTACCGCTACGGCGGCACATCGGCTTCTACCGGCTTTGACTGCAGCGGCTTCATGCAACACATCTTTAAACGCGCCATGGGTGTAAACCTGCCGCGCACCTCTGCCGAACAGGCGCAAATGGGCGTTGCCGTGAGCCGTTCGGAATTGCAGCCGGGCGACATGGTCTTTTTCCGCACCATGGGTCCCGGCCGTATTTCCCACGTCGGCCTTTACATCGGCAACAACAATTTCATTCATGCGCCGAGAACGGGCAAACGTATCGAAATTACCAGCCTCGGCCACAAATATTGGAGCGCGAAATACGCCTTCGGCCGCCGCGTGAAGAAAAACGATCCATCCCGTTTCTTGAATTGAGGTGCATGATGGCAATGCCGCAAATGCCCAAATGGTATGACGATGACGGTCAGATTGTTTCCTGCACCGAAAAAGTCAAAGTCATGACCGAAAACTTGAACGAACTGTACCAAATAGCGCAGGACGCATTTGAAGACGCGCTGCTGATGGGTTGTTCCGAAAAACAGCTACGCGAATACTTCCGCGACTTAATGGCCGGACTGGAAAACCCTTATCAAAAAAACGGTTAGTTATTCGATCCATACAAAAAAGGCCGTCTGAAAGTTTTTCAGACGGCCTTTTCTTATTGGCCAGACCCCTACCCTATTGCTAACATTCCACCACGCGCACGGATACTGGGACGGCTTTTTTCTGCAAGGTAATGGCCAGGCCTGCGAGTGAGGTTTCTTTGTAGGTTGCCTTCATATCGCGGCCGGTTTGCAACATGGTTTGAATCACTTCATCAAGTGAGACTTTTTTGTCTGTGCCGTCTTCCAAAAGCGCAAGGGTAGCGAGCTTGAGGGCTTTTTCGGCGGCGATGCCGTTGCGCTCGATACAGGGGATTTGCACCAAGCCGCCGACCGGGTCACAGGTCAGGCCTAAGTGGTGTTCCATGGCCATTTCGGCGGCATTTTCCACTTGTTTCGGTGTACCGCCGATAACTTCGGCGTATGCGCCAGCCGCCATGGAACACGCCACGCCGACTTCACCTTGGCAGCCTACATCCGCGCCGGAAATCGACGCGTTGGTTTTATACAAAATACCGATGGCACCGGCAGTCAGCAGGAAATCTTCGACACGCGATTGGTTGGCGTGCGGATTAAATTTGCGGAAATAGTGCAAGACGGCAGGAATGATGCCTGCCGCGCCGTTGGTGGGTGCAGTTACAACACGGCCGCCGGCGGCGTTTTCTTCATTAACCGCCATGGCGTACACCATCGGCCAAAGTTGGGTATTGACGATTTCGCTCTCACGCAGGACTTTGAGTTTGGCCGCCAACTGCGGCGCGCGGCGGCGGACGTTCAAGCCGCCCGGCAGCTGCCCTTCCGCACCCAAGCCGCGCTTGATGCAGTTTTCCATTACATCGGCCACGGCAGCCACACGGCGGCGTACTTCCGCTTCATCGCAACCTGCCAACGCCGCTTCATTGGCCAACACGACTTCGGAAATATTCAACTGGTTCAGACGGCATTGTGCCAGCAGCTCGTCGCAGTTTTTGTAAGGATATGGCACGTCTGAATTTTCCTGCGCTTCTTGTGCAAACCCTTCGTCTGTTACGATAAAACCGCCGCCGACCGAATAATAAATCTGCTCTTTCAGCTTCTGGCCGTCTGAATTGTAGGCGATAAAGTTCAAACCGTTCGGATGTTTGGGCAACACTTTGTCGCCGCGGATATCCAAATCTTTTTCAGGATTGAATGCCATTTCACGGCCGTTGAGTTTTAAAACGTGCTGCGTGCGGATGCGTTCCAAGCGTTGGGGGATGTCTGCAAGCGGAATATCGTGCGGCAGGCTGCCTTCCAAACCAAGCAATAATGCGTCGAATGTGCCGTGTCCGATGCCGGTCAAGGCAAGCGAGCCGTACACTTCGATGACAATGCGCGCCACTTGCGTATCCAAGTTTTCGGCATGCAGCAAATCGGCAAAAGTGGCCGCAGCCTTCATCGGGCCGACGGTATGCGAGCTGGACGGGCCGATGCCGATTTTAAAAATATCGAAAATACTGATCATGGGGTTTTCCCTTATAGTCTGAAAAGGCCGTCTGAAGATTTCAGACGGCCTGTTGTTTGTAAAGCTTAAACAGTCTCTATCCAACCGCCAATGCGTTTTTCAACGGCTTCGGCATTCAGCCCCAAATCGGCTAAAAGTTTTTTCGGATCGCCGTGTTCGGTGACTTTGTCTTCTACACCCAGCAACAATACCGGTTTGCAGATGCCGTGTTTCGCCAACACTTCCAACACTGCGCTGCCTGCGCCGCCTTGTTCGGCGTTTTCTTCGGCGGTAACGATGTAATCGTGGCTTCGGGCAAGACGGACGATCAGCTCTTCATCTATCGGTTTGACAAAGCGCATATCGGCAACAGTGGCGTTCAGCTTGTCGGCGGCGGTCAATGATGGGGCAACCATGCTGCCAAAGGCAATAACGGCAATTTTCTCGCCTTCGCGACGGATGATGCCTTTGCCGATTTCAACGGTTTCCAGGCCGTCTGAAACGGTTGCACCCGTGCCTGTACCGCGCGGATAACGGACGGCAGATGGAGAGTTTGTCTGATAGCAGGTTGAGAGCAGCAGGCGACATTCGTTTTCGTCGCTTGGTGCAGCAATAATCATGTTCGGCACGCAACGCAAAAAGCTCAAATCGTACAAACCGGCATGGGTCGGGCCGTCTGCACCGACAATACCTGCACGGTCGATAGCAAACAAAACAGGCAGGTTTTGCAAGGCAACGTCGTGTACCAACTGGTCGTAAGCGCGTTGCAGGAAAGTGGAATAAATCGCCACGACAGGCTTGATGCCTTCGCATGCCAAACCGCCGGCAAAGGTAACGGCGTGTTGCTCGGCGATGCCGACGTCGAAATAGCGGTCGGGGAATTGCTGTTCAAACTCAACCAAGCCGCTGCCCTCGCGCATGGCAGGCGTGATGGCAACCAAACGCTCGTCCGCCGCCGCTTGATCGCACAGCCATTGGCCGAACACTTGCGTATAAGTCGGTTTGGCCGTGGCAGGTTTGACTTCCGGAGCAGGCACTTCGCTCGGCAGCTTGGCGACAGCGTGATATTTGACAGGATCGTTTTCGGCGAATTTGTAGCCGTTACCTTTTTTGGTGATGACGTGCAGCAACTGAGGGCCTTTGCGGCCGCGCAAGTCTTTTAATACATCGACCAGATTTTCAACGTTGTGGCCGTCCACCGGGCCGGTATAACGGAAACCGAAGTTTTCAAACAAAGACAGCGACTGTTTGGCGTGTTCCGCTTCGCCTGCCAAGGTTTTGATTTTGTTTTCAACTTTTTGGGCAAGCTCCATTGCGCCGGGCAATTTGTCCAACACTTTGCTCGATTGGGCTTTGATGGTGCTCAACAGGCCGTGCATATCGCGCACGACGTTGCTGGCAAGGTATTTCGGCAGCGCGCCGACATTGGGGGAAATCGACATTTCGTTGTCGTTGAGGATGACCAGCAAATCAACATCCATATCGCCTGCGCAGTTCAGGGCTTCAAATGCCTGACCCGCCGTCATGGCTCCGTCGCCGATGATGGCGACGCTGCGGCGGTTGTTGCCCAACTGTTTGTCCGCAACGGCCATGCCCAATGCCGCGCCGATGGATGTGGAAGAATGCCCCACGCCGAACGCGTCGTATTCCGACTCACTGCGTTTCGGAAAACCGGCTAAACCGCCGTATTGGCGCATGGTGTGCATTTGATTTTTGCGGCCGGTGAGGATTTTGTGCGGATAGCTTTGATGACCGACATCCCAAACCAAATGGTCTTCGGGCGTGTCGTACACATAATGCAGTGCCACCGTCAGCTCGACCGCGCCCAAGTTACTGGCGAAATGGCCGCCCGTCTTACCGACGGAATCCAACAGAAATTCGCGCAATTCGGCGGCGACTTGCGGTAGCTGTTTTTTCTCCAGACGGCGCAAATCCTGAGGCGTATCGATAATATCGAGCAAAGGGCTTGGGTTCATGATTTTTGGCGGTGAATTTTTGTGTAACGGACGATTATATCAAGAGATTGCACAACTTGTTACAAATGCTTTCAGACGGCCCGAACCTTTATCCTTTATAATACTACCAACTGAAAACATAAGGCCGTCTGAAATGACCCAAAACGCAAACAATCTCTGCTGGCTCGATATGGAAATGACCGGCCTCAACCCGGAACACGACCGCATTATCGAAGTCGCCATGATCATTACCGATTCCAATTTGAACGTACTGGCGCAATCGGACGTTTACGTCATCCATCAAAGCGACGAGTTGCTCGACGGCATGGACGAGTGGAACACCGCCACCCACGGCCGTACCGGCCTGACCCAACGCGTGCGCGAATCCAAACTGACCGAAGCCGAAGTCGAGCAAAACCTGTTGGACTTCATGTCCGCATGGATACCCGAGAAATCCACGCCCATGTGCGGCAACTCCATCCATCAAGACCGCCGCTTCATGGTCAAATACATGCCGCGTTTGGAAGCCTATTTCCACTACCGCAACTTAGACGTATCCACGCTGAAAGAATTAGCCAAACGCTGGAATCCTGCCGTTGCCAAAAGCGTGGTCAAACGTGGTTCGCACAAGGCATTGGACGACATCCTCGAAAGCATCGAAGAAATGCGCCATTATCGCGAGCATTTCCTCAAACTCCCTTCCGAACAATAATCTTAAGGCCGTCTGAAACAGGTTTTACACCGTTCAGACGGCCTCATCGGCTTCCTTCATCTCATGAAAATCACCAAAATTTTTACCTTCGATTCCTCGCACATGCTCGACGGGCATGACGGCAAATGCCAAAACCTGCACGGCCACACCTACAAACTCGAAATCACCGTCTCCGCGCCCGTTATCCAAGGCGGTGCCAAAGACGGCATGGTGATGGACTTTACCGACCTGAAAGCCATCGTCAAACAACACATTACCGACCCATTCGACCATGCCTTCATCTATCACGGCAACAACGAACGCGAAAGCCAAATCGCCGCGCTTTTGGAAGGCTGGAACATGAAAACCCTGCGCCTGCCCTGCCGCACCACCGCCGAAAACATGAGCGTAGAAATGTATGGCCGTCTGAAAAACGCCGGTGTCAAAGTATGCAGCGTAAAATTATGGGAAACGCCGACGTCGTGTGCTGAATATGAAGGGGAATAAACTGCTGTCCTCTATTTTTCAGACGGCCCGTTCCCATAAATACCTCATCCGCTAAACATCAAAAGGAATCTTCATGAAAATCATCTCTACCCTCCTCGTCCTCTTCGTCGCTGTCGAACACTTCTACATCGCCTGGCTCGAAATGACGCAAATCCCAAGCGAAAAAGCGTCGGAACTGTTCAACATGCCTTACGAATTTATGGAACAAAAACACGTGCAAACCCTGTTTTCCAACCAAGGCCTGTATAACGGCTTCCTCGCCATCGGCTTGGTATGGGCACGCTTTGCCGCACCCGACAACGCCGTTTACGGCGCAACCATCCTGTTCCTCGGCTTCGTCCTCATCGCCGCCGCATGGGGCGCGTTTTCATCCGACAACAAAGGCATTCTGCTCAAACAAGGCTTGCCGGCATTTTTGGCCGCCGCAGCCGTCATTAACGCTTAAACACACCAGCCATTCTTTCCCCTCAAACTAACAGAAAGAATGGCTGCCTCAACCGATTTCTCAAAACGCTTCACCACAACAATTAAATCCCGCACACCCTACATTCATGACCATTCAAATCACTCCGAACAATCCCCAATACCGCATTGTCGAAATCTTTGAAAGCCTGCAAGGCGAAGGCTGGAATACAGGTATGCCCGCCGTTTTCATCCGCTTGGGCAAATGCAATCTCGCGTGTAGCTGGTGCGATACCGACTACCTTAAATTCAGCATGATGAGCCTGTCCGATATTTTAGGCCGTCTGAAAACCTACACGGCGCGCAACATCATCATTACCGGCGGTGAACCCACCATCCAACCGCATTTGGATACCCTGCTCAATGCACTCAAAGCCGAAGGCTATTTTCTGTGTATCGAAACCAACGGCCTCAACCCCGCGCCGCCGCAAATCGACTACGTTGCCACCAGCCCTAAAGCCTGCTATGCCGCCAAATATGAATCTAGTTGCATCGAGAAAGCCGACGAAGTGCGTATTGTTGCCGACGGCGATGTCGTTGCGTTTTGCCAAGAGATGGAACGCAAAATCCGCGCCCAACATTACTACCTCTCGCCTTGCGAACAAGACAGTGTGATGAATATCTACGACACCATCCGCCAAATCGGCGTATTAAACAGCCGATCCGACTCCCCCGTCCATTGGCAACTGAGCGTACAGACGCATAAATGGGCAGGAATAGAATAATTCGTTTGAAATCAATTAAAAACAAATCCTTTACAAAATATTGAATGTAAATACCATTCGATATTCGACCAAATGCACTACTGGCAATGCTCTCAGGCCGTCTGAAAACCCAATTTCAGACGGCCTTTTTTGTTACAAACCTCTTGACCGATTACATAAGATTACGTAAAGTGTGCAACAGTTTTCATAAATTGGTAAAACCAATTTACCTGATAACTGGTTGCATCTAAAAAAGTGGCAATCCTTATTCGAAAAACATCTATTACTCAACACATCGCATCAAACCGCCATTGATTGACGGTTATGGTGCCCGTTGCCCCAAGGATAATCCCATGGCTCTCTTTCTCAGTATTTTTCCCATTGTGCTGCTGATCTGGCTGATGGTTAAGAAAAACAGTATGCCGTCCTACGTCGCGCTGCCGATTACCGCCGCGCTGATTTATGCCATCAAACTGTTTTATTTCGGCAACGACGCTATGTTGCTCAACGCAACAGCCGCGTCCGGCCTCGTCTCTACCCTGACCCCGATTACCGTGATTTTCGGTGCCATTATGTTTAACCGCATGATGGAAACCACCGGCTGTATCGACGTCATCCGCAAATGGCTGGCTACCATCAGCCCGAATCCGATTGCCCAGTTGATGATTATCGGCTGGTCTTTCGCCTTTATGATTGAAGGCGCATCCGGTTTCGGCACACCTGCCGCCATTGCCGCGCCAATCCTGATGAGCTTGGGCTTCAACCCATTAAAAGTAGCCATCTTCACTTTGGTCATGAACTCCGTACCCGTGTCCTTCGGTGCAGTAGGTACCCCGACTTGGTTCGGCTTCGCGCCTTTGGGCTTGGATCAAAAGAGCATTATGGAAATCGGTATGAGAACCGGCGTAATGCACTTCTTTGCTGGTTTCATCATCCCTGTGATCGGCTTGAGCTTCATCGTACCTTGGGCTGAAATCCGCAAAAACTTGGGCTTCATCGGTATCGCCGTATTCTCCTGTACCCTTCCTTACGTTGCCTTGGCGATGGTTAATGAAGAATTCCCATCTCTGGTTGCCGGCGCAATCGGCCTGATGGTGTCCGTATTCGCAGCAAACCGCGGCTGGGGCTTGAGCAAAGATTATGCCAAAGACCCGAATGCAGAAAAAGTACCTTTCGCACAAGTTGCCAAAGCACTGGCTCCTTTGGGTATGCTGATCGGCATGCTGGTGATCACCCGTATCAAACAGCTGGGCATCAAAGGCCTGCTGACCAGCAAAGAAGAATGGTTCAGCTTCCAACTGCCGTTTGATTTGTCCAAAATCACCGTCAGCGACTCCCTAACCATCACCTTCGGCAACATCTTCGACCAAGGCGTAAACGCTTCCTACCAAACCCTATACGTTCCGGCTTGGATTCCGTTTGTCTTCACCGTTTGGATTTGCATCCTGCTGTACAAAACCAAATTCAAAGATGCGTGGTCTTTCTATGCTGCAACCTTCAACCAAACCAAAAAACCTCTGCTTGCCCTGATGGGTGCGTTGATTATGGTTCAACTGATGATGGTTGGCGGCGACGACTCCATGGTGAAAATCATCGGTAAAGAATTTGCCAATGCGGCTGGCGAACACTGGGTGTACTTCTCCCCATACCTGGGTGCAATCGGTGCATTCTTCTCCGGCTCCAACACTGTATCCAACCTGACCTTTGGTCCGATTCAACAACAAATCGCGCTTGATACCGGCCTGTCCGTTACCCTCATCCTCGCCCTGCAATCTGTCGGCGGCGCAATGGGCAACATGGTCTGCATCAACAACATCATCGCCGTGTGCAGCGTGTTGAACGTAAACAACGCCGAAGGCGCCATCATCAAGAAAACTGTGATCCCGATGAGCATCTACGGCATCATCGCCGTGACTGTGGCTGCAATTTTCTTCTTCTAAACCGCTTCATATCAAAGGCCGTCTGAATATTCAGACGGCCTTTTTTGTATTCTTTCGCTATATTTCTTAAAGAATCATTAATGTATATATTCCGCAACAACCCGCATAACCACTTTGCAACACCAAATTACAAACAACTTTCTATTAATAAACAATCCGGTAACCATAAGTAAACACTGTTTTGCAATTTACCCAATTGCCACTACCGACAAAACGCCTAAAATACGCTTCATCTGCAAACGGAAACCCTTTCTCACTTTGCAAGATAACACACAACCCTCATATGGAGCTTAGATCATGAAATTACTTTCTGTTATCACTGCAGCCGCATTGGCTACTATTTCCTTCTCTGCTGCCGCTGCACCTGCCGGCTTCGTTTCTTACCGTTGTGACGGTAGCAAATCACTAAACGTGATGTACGGCTTTGACCGTAGCGGCCGTGCAGTTACTGCTGACGTAAATGCCGGTGGCAAAAAAGCCTCTTTGGTTGTCGACAAAAAACGTTCTGACAGCACTGGCACTACTTTCACCAACCGTAAAGGCTATGTAATGTCTGCCGGTTTCATCGACAAAAACACCCACACTACTTCTGAAGTAGTTGGCGTGAACGCCCCTAACGGCTCATTCCTGGTGAAAAACTGCGAACCACGTCCACGTTAATCCCAGTTTTCCTATTTAACCGAATCATCCCGGTTTGATAGAAAGGCCGTCTGGAAAACAATTTTCAGACGGCCTTTTGATTCAAGCCTATAAAAAAGAGCGTGTACCGTACACGCTCTTTTTGTTTGTTCACACACCAATTAAATACGCATCGGCATTACGATGTATTTGAAGTTCGGATTATTCGGCATGGTAAACAGCGTTGAACGGTTGGCATCGCCGAAAGCAAGCTGCATATCGTCGGAGTGTATGTTACGCAACACATCCATCAGGTAGCCGATGTTGAAACCGACTTCGAGTTCTCCGCCTTGGTAAGCGATTTCCAGCTCTTCGCGCGCTTCTTCCTGCTCGTTGTTGCTACATACGACACTCAGCAAACCAGGCTGCAGGAACAGTCGCGCGCCGCGGAATTTTTCATTGGCAAGAATGGCGGCACGCTCGAGCGCACCCAAAAGCTGGGTACGGGATACGAGGAAAATCTTGTCGTTATCCAAAGGAATCACACGGTTAAAGTCAGGGAACTTGCCGTCGATGACTTTGCTGACAATGGTTGTGCCATTGCATTGGAAACGTACTTGATTGTCCAAAAGCTCAACGGTGATGGACTCGGACGGATTGTTCAACAGCTTGAAGAGTTCCAATACCGTTTTGCGCGGCAGGATGACTTCCGTTTTCGGCAGTTCTGCTTCAATTTGGCTGGCCGCATAAGCAAGGCGGTGGCCGTCGGTTGCAACAAGGCGCAGCTGATTACCTTCAACCTGCATCAGCAAGCCGTTGAGGTAATAGCGGATATCTTGAACTGCCATGCTGTATTGCACTTGCGAAAGCATGGTTTTGAAGGTTTCTTGAGTCAGCGAGAAAGTTGCACTGACGTCGCTGCCGACGCTCATCAACGGAAAGTCTTCAGCCGGCAGGGTTTGCAGGGCAAAACGGGATTTGCCCGCGCGCAGAGTCAAACGGTTATCCGCCCAATCCAGTGACACCAACGCACTGTCAGGCAGGGCGCGCAGGATGTCTTGGAATTTTTTAGCGTTGGTCGTAATACGGAAATCACCTGCCTGACTTTCAGGGCCGGCGGTATTGATTTGGATTTCCAAGTCGGTTGCCAAAAGTTTGGTCTGTCCGTCTTTGCTTTCCAGCAACACATTGGACAAAATCGGCAGAGTATGGCGACGTTCGACAATACCAGTAACGGCTTGCAACGGCTTGAGCAGACTGTCGCGATCGGCTTGTAAAATCAGCATGTTCCATTCCTTTGAATTTGAAATCGGTTGATTTGGGTATTTTAAAATATTTTTTGTATTCAGACGGCCTCACATTGACATCAGGCCGTCTGAATATTGCATTGGGTCAGTTCTGAATCAAAATCAGCAGTTTTTCGTAGTCTTGCGCCAATTCGGGATCTTCTTCACGCAGTTTCGCCACCGCTTTGACACCGTGCATCACAGTCGTGTGGTCGCGACCGCCAAAGGCATCGCCAATAGAAGGCAGACTGAGCGTGGTCAGCTCTTTGGTCAGGCTCATGGCAACTTGGCGCGGACGGGCGATGTTGCGCGTGCGTTTTTTGCCCAATATATCGCTGATTTTAATACGGTAGTATTTGGCTGTCGCATCGATGATGATGTCGGCAGTAATGACTTTGTGTTTCTCGGCAATAATATCCTGCAAAGCCGTGCGCGCCAAATCCATGTCGATGACAGGGCGATTCATAAAACGGCTGCTTGCGCTGACACGGTTAAACGCACCTTCCAGCTCACGAACATTGGAGCGGATCAGATTGGCAATAAACAGAGCAGCTTCGTCTTCGATACTGATACCGGCTGCTTCTGCCTTTTTCTGCAAAATCGCCACACGCATTTCCAATTCGGGCGGTTCGAGTTCCAAAGTCAAACCCCATGAGAAACGGGACTTGAGACGGTCGTCCATGCCCTCGATTTTGGCAGGCAATACGTCGCACGTCAGGATCAGTTGTTTTTTCTCGTTGTGGAAATGGTTGTACAGATAGAAGAATTCTTCCATCGTACGGTCTTTACCTTTGATGAACTGGATATCGTCGATAATCAGCAGGTCATATTGTTTGTATTGTTGCTTGAACACATCATAAGTGTTGTTGCGCACAGCCTTCATAAAGCTGCGGATATAGTCGTCCGAGTGCATATAGCGCACTTTGGCATCAGGACGGTTTTTCAGCAATTCGTTGCCGATGGCTTGCACCAAGTGGGTTTTACCCAAACCGGTACTGCCGTATAAGAAAAACGGGTTGTAGCCCTGCCCCGGATTTTCAGCAATCGCCTGGGCGGCTGCGGCGGCAAGGCGGTTGCCCTTACCTTCCACCAAAGTTTCAAATGTATAGTCGCGCGACAAATTGGACTGTTCGTAGCGCGCTTCTTCCGCATCGTGTTGAGCGTCGGTTTTGGCTTTGGCAACTGCTTTAGATTCAGCCGGAGCAGTAGTTTGCACTTGAGGCTCATGCGGCAGGTTTTTCATGCGTTGCGCCAAAATCTCGGCAGCCGTCATGGCAGCTGCAGGTTTGGAAACCGTTTCAGACGGCCTATTTTCTTCCATTGGCGCAGCAGTTTGCAAAGGCATTTGAACAGGCTCTACACACTCTTCAACTTCAATGACCTCTTGCACTTGCACCGGCGCAACAGTCTGAGCCGCCATTTCATAATGCGTACCTACGCCCGGCTTAAACGCGAAAGCAGCCTGCTGAGGCACTAATTCGGCACGCACGGCATCAATTTTGGCGGCAAACTGGCTTTTAAGCATATTGCAGGCAAATTGGTTTTTACCATACACCACCCACACGCCGTTTTCTTCACCCACGGTCAAAGGCGCAATCCATTGCGCAAACTGCCCGGCAGGCAACATTTCGTGAAGGCGGCAAAGGCACAGCGGCCAAAATTCAGCTAACGTCATGAGATTAAGCTCGGAAATGGAAGATTTGGGAAATACAAGAAGGCAGAGCAGACAGGCAATCCGATAAAAATCAAATTTTTACGATACTCCCGCTTTCAGACGGCCTTGCACACAGAGAAAAGCAAGGTTGGTCAATTATACCCATTCCGCTCTTTTTTATCCACAACCGCCGCAAAATTTTATCCACAAATTCTATCAATGCATAAAACCCGTTGTCACACTTTAGCCAACGAAAAGTTTTTATATTGATTGACAAAAGCGGCAAATTGGAGTGTAATTCACGGTTTAATTATCTACCAATTTTTAGGAAACATCATGAAACGCACTTATCAACCTTCCGTTACCAAACGCAAACGCACCCACGGCTTCTTGGTTCGCTCCAAAACCCGCGGTGGTCGCGCAGTATTGGCTGCCCGTCGCGCCAAAGGCCGCAAACGCCTGGCTGTATAATTTTGAATTACGGCTTCTCGAAGCAGTATCGCTTATTAAAAACGGATGATTTTTCATCCGTTTTTGCGTTGAAAAACCGACGCAGCCGCGATTTGCTACAAGTCTCCCAGTCCGCAGACAACGCGCTCGGCCATCCGCGCCTTGGTTTGGTCGTCAGCAAAAAGACTGCCAAACGCGCCCATGACCGCAATTATATGAAGCGCGTCATCCGCGACTGGTTCAGACTGAATCAACACCAGCTGCCGCCGCATGATTTTGTTGTGCGCGTGCGTCAGGCGTTTAATCGGGAAACTGCCCCAGAAGCCCGAGACCAACTTGCCCAGCTGATGAAAAAACGCCGATGAATACCCTGCTTTCCAAGCTCTTCCTTGCACTCATCCACTTTTACCAATACTGCATCAGTCCCCTCATTCCGCCGCGCTGCCGCTATACTCCGACCTGTTCACAATACGCAGTCGAAGCCGTCAAAAAATACGGTGCATTCAAAGGTGGATGGCTGGCAATCAAACGCATCGCACGATGCCATCCTTTCGGCGGACACGGACATGACCCTGTTCCATAATGCTGCTGTCAACCATTTAAAGAACACGATTTCCTTTAATTTCCCGTCGGTTTCTATATAATGCCGTCTGAAGCAGTTTTCATCTCGATTACCTATCCGTCAATTCCAGGAATCTCTTATGGATTTTAAAAGACTAATGGCGTTTTTTGCCATTTCAGTGGCAATCTTTGCCGGCTGGGAACATTTTTTCCCCAGCCCCAAACCTAATCCGGCGCAACAAGCCGCGCAACAGCAAACGGCCGCCGCTCCGGCAAAAGCCGCTGCCGAAGCCGCGCTTGCCCCGGCCTCTCCTATTACCGTTACCACAGACACGGTTAAAGCCGTCATCGATGAGAAAAGCGGCGACCTGCGTCAGCTGACCCTCTTGCAATACAAAGCAACCGGCGACGAACACAAACCTTTCGTCCTGTTTAACGACGGCAAGGAATACACCTACGTTGCCCAATCTGAACTTTTGGACGCTCAAGGCAACAACGTTCTGAAAGGCATCAGCTTTACCGCCCCACAAAAACAATACAGTTTGGAAGGTGACAAAGTTGAAGTCCGCCTGAGCGCACCTGAAACCAACGGCCTGAAAATCGACAAAGTTTATACTTTTACCAAAGGCAGCTACTTGGTTAACATCCGCTTTGACATTACCAACAGCAACGGCCAACCTGTCAACCTGAGCGCGGACTACCGCATCGTACGCGACAACAGCGAACCCGAAGGTCAAGGCTACTTCACCCGCTCTTACGTCGGCCCGGTGGTTTACACCCCTGAAGGCGACTTCCAAAAAGTCAGCTTCTCTGATTTGGACGACGATGCCAAATCCGGCAAATCCGAAGCCGAATACATCCGCAAAACCACGACCGGCTGGCTCGGCATGATTGAACACCACTTCATGTCCACCTGGATTCTCCAACCTAAAGGCGGACAAAGCGTTTGCGCCGCTGGCGACTGCCGTATCGACATCAAACGCCGCAATGACAACCTGTACAGTGCAAGCGTCAGCGTGCCTTTAGCCGCGATCCAAGCCGGCGCAAAAGCCGAAACCGCCATCAACCTGTATGCCGGCCCGCAAACCACTTCCGTTATCGCCAATATCGCCGACAAACTGCAACTGGCCAAAGACTACGGCAAAGTACACTGGTTCGCCTCTCCCCTCTTCTGGCTCTTGAACCAACTGCACAACATCATCGGCAACTGGGGCTGGGCAATCATCGTTTTGACCATCATCGTCAAAGCCGTACTGTATCCATTGACCAACGCCTCTTACCGCTCCATGGCAAAAATGCGTGCCGCCGCACCTAAATTGCAAGCCATCAAAGAGAAATACGGCGATGACCGCATGGCGCAACAACAAGCCATGATGCAGCTTTACAAAGATGAGAAAATCAACCCGCTGGGCGGCTGTCTGCCTATGCTGTTGCAAATCCCCGTCTTCATCGGTCTGTACTGGGCATTGTTCGCCTCCGTAGAATTGCGCCAAGCGCCTTGGTTGGGTTGGATTACCGACTTGAGCCGTCCGGATCCTTTCTACATCCTGCCTTTGATTATGGCGGTAACCATGTTTGCACAAACTTATCTGAATCCGCCATCAACCGACCCAATGCAGGCGAAAATGATGAAAATCATGCCTTTGGTTTTCTCCATCATGTTCTTCTTCTTCCCTGCCGGCTTGGTTCTGTACTGGGTAGTCAACAACCTCTTGACCATCGCCCAACAATGGCACATCAACCGCAGCATCGAAAAACAACGTGCCCAAGGCGAAGTCATTTCTTGATGAAGGTTTAGGCAACACAAAGGCCGTCTGTTGTTCAGACGGCCTTTTTTTATTTCCTCAAATACAGTTTGAGATTAAACCCAATCCAGTTTTACGCGGCATGCAACACAAAAATAGTCGGACGTTTTTTCAAATTCGGCATTTCTTTTCTTTTTCGCCACTGCGCAATCGTCTGGCTGATGATTTCCTGTGTCGGCAAGGTCAAGTCCGTAGCCACGCACAAGCGCGTTTCAGGATGTAGGTTTTCCACCGCATCAGCCAACAACGCATCGTTGCGATACGGCGTTTCGATAAACAGCTGCGTTTCATTCTGCTGGCGTGAACGTTGCTCCAAAGCCTTCAAACTCTGAATTCGCTCATTTTTTTCAGACGGCAGATAACCCTTAAATGCAAAGTTTTGCCCATTCGCACCCGAAGCCATCAGCGCCAGCAGCAAACTAGACGGCCCAACCAAAGGCCGTACTTCAAACCCGTGTTTATGCGCCAATGCCACCAAATTCGCACCCGGATCGGCAACAGCCGGACAACCCGCCTCACTGACAATGCCCATACTGCGCCCTTCTTGCAAAGGCTTCAGCAATTCCGGCAAAGTCTTCCAATCCGTGTGTTCATTCAGCGTTTGCAAATTCAGTTCGCGGATAGGCGTAGTCACGCCCAAATGTTTCAAATGCGCGCGCGCTGTTTTTTCCGCTTCCACAACAAAATCCGTCAGCCCGACAATCGCCTGTTGTTCATGCGGCAACAGGCATGGCGTATCAGGCGCACCCAAAGGGGTAGGAATCAAATACAAAACCGGTTTCATTCTTGCAACTCCAAAAAATCTCAGGCCGTCTGAACACATTCAGACGGCCTCAAACTATAAAACTTCCACACCTTCGTTTTTCAAAAAATCAATCAGACGGAAAATCGGAAGGCCGATCAAAGCATTCGGATCCGTACTTTCAATCCGCTCCAACAAAGCAGCGCCCAAACCCTCACTCTTCGCCGCACCGGCACAATAAACCGCATCCGGCTCACGTTCCAAATATCGGCTGATTTGTTCCTGCGTCAACCGGCGCATGGTAACCACCGTATGATCGACATGATGCTGAACCTTACCCGTAGCAGTATTCAAAAGCACGATTGCACTGTAAAATTCAATCCGTTTTCCGCTTAAGTCCGCCAGCATCTGTTGTGCATTTGCGACGTTCATCGGCTTGCCCAATTGCCGTCCTCCGCACCATGCGACTTGGTCTGCACCGATAATCAGCGCGGCAGGAAAAGTTGCCGCCAATGAACGGGCTTTGCCTTCCGCCAAACGCAGCGCCGTCTCGCGTACATGCTCGCCCGCAATAGGCGTTTCGTCAAAATCAGGCGATGCCGTCTGAAAATCGACACCCAAACGGCGAAGCTGTCCGCAGCGGAAAACCGAACTCGACCCTAAAACCAAAGGCAGTTTTACTTCCATATTTTTACTTAAAAACATTGACGTTAGACTGCCGAAATTATATCATACTCCGTTTATGTCATACCCTAATTTGATTGACCCAGAAGTTTTCGCCGCCGAAGGGCAGAATCTGCAAGGCAGCTTCCTGCTCGAAGAATTGGATGAACGAGTCAGTTCGCACGATTATCCGGCCGACAAACAGACACGCGTGTCGTTTACGCTGCAAGGCGGTCGCGACCGGCTGCAACGTCTGTTTCTCGATTTAAACGTCAAAGCCGACATGCCCCTGTTTTGCCAGCGTTGCATTACGCCCATGCCGTTTCTGCTCGATGAAACCAGCCGTATCGTCCTGTTTGCCGATGAAGAGAGTTTGGACGAAGCCATGCTTGCCGATGAAGAATTGGAAGGCATGCTGCTCGAAAAAGAGCTTGACGTGCGGACTCTGGTTGAAGACCAAATCCTGATGTCGCTCCCTTTCTCCCCTCGACACGAAGACTGCGGCAACAATGGAACACTGGACGAAGTCAATCGGGACAAACCAAACCCCTTTGCTGTTTTAGCAGGTTTGAAAAGCAGTTAATTAGGACACAGTTTATTTATCTAGGAGCTTGAAATGGCCGTTCAACAAAACAAAAAATCCCCTTCTAAACGCGGTATGCACCGTTCACACGACGCTCTGACTGCGCCTTCTCTGTCTGTTGACAGCGCAACCGGCGAAGTGCATCGTCCACACCACATTTCCCCAAACGGCATGTACCGTGGCCGTAAAGTGGTAAAAGCTAAAGGCGAATAATCCGTTCGTCTGACTGAAAAAGCCAGAATATTGCCATGCAATGACTGGCTTTTTTGCATTGCACCCTGTATTTTCCTCTTCGGAAGCACACCATGAAACGTAAAATCTGGTACACCTACGACGACATCCACCGCGTAATCAAAGGATTGGCGGAAAAAATCCAAAACTCCGGCACCAAATACGATGCCATGATTGCCATTGGCGGCGGCGGTTTTATCCCTGCCCGTATGTTGCGCTGCTTCTTGGAAATTCCGATTTACGCCGTCACCACAGCCTACTACGACAGTGATAACGAAGGTCAAGTTACCGAGGAAGTGAAAAAAGTCCAATGGCTTGATCCCGTCCCAGATACCCTGAAAGGCAAAAACGTACTGGTCGTTGACGAAGTGGACGACAGCCGCGTTACCATGGAATTCTGCCTGAACGAATTGTTGAAAGAAGATTTCGGCACTGTCGGCGTGGCAGTATTGCATGAAAAAATCAAAGCCAAAGTCGGTAAAATTCCTGAAGGTATCCCTTATTTCAGCGGCATTACCGTTGAAGACTGGTGGATCAACTATCCTTGGGACGCGCTGGACATTGACGAACACAACAAATTGGCCGCGCAAAACCAATAAATCTGGCACGACCGTCGCAACAAGCCTTTTCATCTGATTTTCAATTCAATTTCCTGAAAATCAGATGAGTGTGCTTGTCCGATTGTTTGAGGCCGTCTGAAACACACAAACCGGAGAACAACATGATTACACTGGCCGTAGATGCCATGGGCGGAGATGCAGGCCTTGCAATTACCGTCCCCGGTGCAGTGGATTTCCTGAAACAGCAATCTGATGTACATCTGATTATGGTCGGAGATGAAGCAGCAGTACGCCAAGCATTAAGCTCGGCAGGCGCGCCTATGGACCGCATTACCGTCTGCCATGCAGCGCAAGTCGTCGAAATGGATGAAGCACCACAATCCGCGCTGAAAAATAAAAAAGAATCATCCATGCGCATCGCCATCAACCAAGTCAAAGAAGGCAATGCGCAAGCCGCCGTATCGGCAGGCAATACCGGCGCACTGATGGCGACCGCCCGATTCGTCCTCAAAACCATTCCCGGCATTGAGCGTCCTGCCATCGCCAAATTCCTGCCTTCCGACAGCGAACACGTTACTCTGGCTTTGGATTTGGGTGCAAATGTCGATTGCACGCCCGAACAACTGGTTCAATTTGCCATCATCGGCAGCGAGCTGGTACACGCGCTGCACCCTGAAAAAGGCAGCCCGCGCGTCGCCCTTTTGAACGTCGGTACAGAAGACATCAAAGGTACAGATGCCGTCAAACAAACCTTTAAACTGTTGAGCAGCAGCAAACTCAACTTTATCGGCAATATCGAAAGCAACAGCGTTTTGTATGGCGAAGCCGATGTCGTTGTCGCAGATGGGTTTGTCGGCAACGTTATGCTCAAAACCATCGAAGGCGCGGTTAAATTCATGAGCGGTGCCATCCGCCGTGAATTCCAAAGCACCCTGTTCAACAAACTTGCCGCCATTGCTGCCCTGCCCGCGCTCAAAGGTTTGAAAGGCAAACTGGATCCGCGCAAATTTAACGGCGCAATCCTGCTTGGCTTACGCGGCATTGTGATTAAGAGCCACGGCGGAACCGACGAAGTCGGCTTCCGTTATGCTTTGGAAGAAGCCTATCACGAAGCCAAATCTGCCGGCCTCGCTCAAATCGAACAAGGCGTAGCCACCCAGTTGGCTGCTTTGGAAGCCGCCAAAGCAGCAGCCGAACTGGAAGAAACCGCTACTCCAGCAACGGAAGCTTAAGGCTAATATATACAGGCCGTCTGAAACTTCAAAATGTTCAGACGGCCTGTTTTTATCTTTAATTACCGGCTTCATTCTTAATATTGGGAATTTTCCCATTTTCGCTTACAATACCCGACTATCTGAATCAATTCTCTAAAAAGGCCGTTCTCATGCAATATGCCAAAATTTCCGGTACAGGCAGCTATCTTCCTGCCAACCGCGTCAGCAATGACGACCTTGCCAAAAAAGTGGACACTTCCGACGAGTGGATTACCACGCGTACAGGTATCAAATTTCGCCATATTGCAGACGACAGCGAAAAAACCAGCGATTTGGCCGCCGAGTCAGCGCGCCGTGCCTTGGCAGATGCCGGTTTACAAGCTGACGATATCGATCTGATTATCGTCGCCACAGCCACTCCTGATATGCAATTCCCTTCTACGGCAACCATCGTGCAGCAAAAATTGGGCATTGCCAACGGCTGCCCTGCCTTTGACGTACAAGCCGTGTGCGCCGGTTTTATGTATGCACTGACCACTGCCAATGCCTACATCAAAAGCGGCATGGCAAAAAACGCTTTGGTTATCGGCGCGGAAACCTTCAGCCGCATCGTCGATTGGAACGACCGCACCACCTGCGTCCTCTTTGGTGACGGTGCGGGCGCGGTTGTCTTAAGCGCATCTGACGAACCGGGCATCATCCACAACAAACTCAAAGCCGATGGCAACTACCTCAACCTTTTGAACGTCCCCGGACAAATCGCCAACGGCCAGGTTTGCGGTTCACCCTACATCAGCATGGACGGCCCCGGCGTATTCAAATTTGCCGTCAAAATGCTATCCAAAATCGCAGATGACGTTATCGAAGAAGCCGGTTACACTGCCGATCAAATCGATTGGATTGTGCCGCACCAAGCCAATAAGCGCATTATCGACTCTACCGCCAAACACTTGGGCTTGAGCATGGACAAAGTCATCTTGACTGTCCAAGACCACGGCAACACGTCCGCCGCCTCCATTCCGCTGGCACTGGATGTCGGTATTAAAAACGGCCAAATCAAACGCGGACAAAACCTCTTGCTCG
Organism: Neisseria sp. P0009.S008; assembly: GCF_051958615.1. Taxonomy (NCBI): domain Bacteria; kingdom Pseudomonadati; phylum Pseudomonadota; class Betaproteobacteria; order Neisseriales; family Neisseriaceae; genus Neisseria; species Neisseria sp. P0009.S008. The sequence goes on along the minus strand of NZ_JBQCVG010000002.1, from coordinate 7,805 downwards.
AAGGCATTGGCGGCGGTTTTGCCTGGGGTGCGGTTTTGGTGAAATACTAACGATTAGGCCGTCTGAACACCCTTTTCAGACGGCCTATTCTGCTCAAACCCATGAAATCCCTAACATTTGCACTCTGCATCAGCAGCCTGTTTTTAAGCATAACGGCGGCAATATTGCCCAAACTGGCAACCGCCTATATCGCACTGAGTGCATACGTTTTCCTGCTTTACTACCTAGACAAACAGCGCGCACGCAACCACCGCAAACGCATACCTGAAGCAAAATTGCACCTGCTCAACCTGCTTGGCGGCTGGCCGGGCGGTTATTGCGGCAGCCTCGCATTCAGGCACAAAACCAGCAAACCCAATTTTGTCCGCACCTTCCGGCTGACCGCCGCAACCAATACTGTCGCCACCCTCCTTCTGCTGGCAGACACCCTCAAACATTCAAACCAATAAGGAATTACCATGTCTTTCGCATTCTTCTTCCCCGGACAAGGCTCACAAAGCCTAGGCATGATGAACGGCTTTGCCGAGCAAGCCATCGTTAAAGCCACATTTGACGAAGCTTCCGCCGTATTGGGTCAAGACCTGTGGGCAATGATTAACGGCGAAGATGCCGAATTAATCGGACAAACCGTCAACACCCAGCCCATCATGCTGGCTGCCGGCATTGCCACCTACCGCGCCTACTTGGAAGCCGGCGGTAAAACCCCTTCCGTCGTTGCAGGCCACAGCCTCGGCGAATACACCGCCCTCGTTGCTGCCGGCGCATTGGATTTCGCAGACGCGGTCAAACTGGTCCGCCTGCGCGCCGAACTCATGCAATCTGCCGTACCGCAAGGCGTAGGCGCAATGGCCGCTATTTTGGGTTTGGAAGATGAACAAGTCAAAGCCATTTGTGCCGAAGCTGCACAAGGCGAAGTCGTTGAAGCCGTCAACTTCAACTCTCCAGGCCAAGTTGTGATTGCCGGCAATACCGCCGCGGTCGAACGCGCCATGGCCGCCGCCAAAGAAGCCGGAGCCAAACGCGCCCTGCCGCTGCCTGTTTCCGTTCCTTCACATTGCAGCCTCATGAAGCCTGCAGCGGAAAAACTTGCCGAAGCACTGAAAGACATCACCATCAAACAACCGCAAATCCGCGTCATCCATAACGCCGACGTTGCCTCTTACGATGATACCGACAAAATCAAAGATGCCTTGGTACGCCAACTGTACAGCCCGGTGCGCTGGACAGAAACCGTCAACGCACTTGTTTCCGAAGGCATCACCAAATCCGCCGAATGCGGCCCCGGCAAAGTCCTCGCTGGCCTCGCCAAACGCATCAACAAAGAAGCCGCGTGCAGCGCATTGACCAATGCCGACCAAGTGGCTGCATTTATCGAAGCCCACTAAAACGTTTTCAGACGGCCTTCCTCAAAAGGGCCGTCTTTAATTCTTGAATATAAACCAGTAAAATAACAACAAAAAAGATGGGGAAGAAATTCTAAATCAGAAAACATAGGCATTTACAAGAAGATTCATCTTAATAACCGTTTTTAATGCATATTTCAAACTAAGTAACTTTGCCAGACTCCTGCCTGCAGGAAAATATAGTATGATATTTACTAATAATTGAAAATTGTCATAGAATGAATATAAATATCAAAATTGTAAATACTGGAATTAAGTCGCCTAACTTATGGCAACTTGATTACGAAAACACCTTTAACAAGTCCTAATCAATATAAGAAATAGTTATGAGTAAAACAATATTATTTGGAATGCCTACTGTATCCGGATTGTATAAACTAATTGATAAAAATTTGAAATACCATGGTTTTAAAGTTATTAATATTACAGAAGACTTTGAAAACTTCCGTTATCCTTCTATTTCTAGTTGGCTAAAAGTAAAATGGAGTAAATTTATTTACAAAGATATATCTGCTAAAAAAAATTTGAAATGTTCAACATTACAGAATATTATTACAGAGAAAATTAAGAATATTGGCGAATTAGACTACGCTTTATTAATTAGTGGCGACATATACAATAATGATTTTATTCAATTTCTTAATAAAATAAGTCAAAATGGTGTAGTTAATTATCAATTTGACGGTTTACATCGATTTCCTTCAATTTATCCTTTAATAAATGAATTTAATAGATGTTATGTTTTTGATTCAAATGATTTATATTATTCGGAATACCATCTCTTTCCTGCAACAAATTTCTATTTTGACTATGAGCTAGATAACCTTCCCGAAAGAACAGTAGATTTCTACTTCACAGGTGTTCATATGGACTCCCGAGCAAAAGTAATTGCTAATTTTGGACGCTATGCAAAAACAAGGAATAAGAGTACTGACATAAATATATTTTGGAAAAGATACGCAGATGGCAGAAAAATATACCCTGATGAGAGCATTACACTTATTGATAAAACAATTAGCTTTGAGGAAAATATTAAACGTGCCCAACATGCGAAAGTATTAATTGACTTTGTTATTGATAAGCATAATGGCTTATCTTTTCGCACTTTCGAAGCACTAGGAAATAAACAAAAGCTGATTACCACAAATACACAAGTAAAATACTATGATTTTTATCACCCTAATAATTTCCTAGTTTGGGATGGATATGATTTTGCACAACTAGATGAGTTTTTAGCAAAACCCTACGTTGATATTGATGAGAAAATTCGACAAAAGTACAGTTTTAAAAATTGGATTAGTTATATACTACAAATTCAACCATATGAAGAAATAAAGCTTCCAAATCCAATAGAAGATATAAAAGTCAAACCATAATGATAGGCCCATATAAGAAATCAAAAACTTACTATCATATTTTGGGATAAATGTCTTTTAAATTTCTATTAACATGGAAATTAAACTTATAATTTAACTGAAAATTAAAAACAGGGCGAAAATGCATAAACATCAACCTCTTATATCCATTATTATTCCATGCTATAACTCAGCTAATTACATTAAGGAAACTTTATTAAGTATTTATCACCAGTCTTATCAAAACTTTGAAATTATAGCTATTGATGATGGTTCAAACGACAATACCTTAGAAATTCTATATGAAGAAGCAAAAAAAGAATCTAGATTAAAAGTACTTTCACAAGAAAATACTTACTGCGTCAAAGCTCGTATTCATGCTATTCAATATGCCCGTGGCGATTACCTTGTTTGTCTAGATTCAGATGATCTTTTGGGAATAGACTATTTGAAAGTATGTGTAGATGCAGCTGAAGCTGATAAGAAATTAGCAATTGTATATACTGATGCCTTTCTTTTTGGCGCGAGAAATGAACCATGGAAGTTACCTAAATTTACCTTACCAGACTTTTTACTGCAGAACTGCATCTATATTACCGCCTTAATCCGAAAAAAAGATTACGATGCAGTGGGTGGCTTTGATAGCAACATGACTTTTATTGAAGATTGGGAACTGTTTATTTCCATCATTAAAAATGGTGGGAAAGTCAAACAAATTCATCAACCTTTATTTTACTACCGACAACGACTCGACGAATCATCAGTGAGTAATTTAGCCTCTGATATAAAAGTCTCAGATAACCTACTAAGAATTTATAACAAACACTATGATTTTTATAAAGAAAACGGGATTTTTCTACAACTTTTAACCTCATACACACTAAAACAATATGAATTAAAACGAAAAAAATATAACAATCCTTTGAGAAAATATTTTTATAAATGGTTCAACCCCAGAAGATATCAAAAAATCCAACCCTACTTGGAGTAGTAGCTAATGAGACGAATATTAAAAAAAATATTTCATACTTGGAAAATACAACGTCAGCTTCAAGCAAATTATCGTTTCATTTCAAGTAATCCTTATATATATAAGTCAGAAAACTATCCAGATAGTTTTCTAAGTAAAGTTATTAAGCAAACAACTTTCATAATTGACAAGGATCCCGTTCCTAGAAAAATTTACACTTTTTGGACTGGTAACAATCCAATGTCAGAATCCCGTCAATCGCATTTCGAGCTTCTGAAACTAGTTTCAGGAGTAGAAGTGGTATTGATTACTCCAAATAATTTATCAGAATATATTTTACCTGAGTATCCGCTGCACCACGCATTCAAATACTTATCCTTAGTACATAAAGCTGATTATCTACGTTGCTATTTTATGCATCATTACGGCGGAGGTTATAGTGATATTAAAGCTGCTCAATACAATTGGAGTCCTGTTTTTGACACTTTAGATTGTAGTAATGCATATTTTATTGGCTATCCTGAGATTAAAGTAGAAGACTTAGCACCTGTTGAAGGCAAGATTGGCGAAGATATGCAATGTTATTTTAGTATCATAGCTGGAAATTGCGCCTATATTTTTCGCAAACAAACCCCTTTTACTCAAGAATGGTACAACGAACTATTAAATAGAATGGATAATTACGCTGAGCAACTGGAGAATAATCCTGGTAACGTTCTAGGTAATAACCCCGGATACCCTATCCCTTGGACAAATATATTAGGAGATATATTTCACCCTTTATGCTTGAAATATACTGATAAAATTCTCCTTGATAATACTTTACGTCCAAATTTGGAAAACTATCGTTAAATTAATAGCATGGTTGACATCCAAACATTTAACTACTATTCATACAGCATGTAATATAAATAGTATCAAAAAGGAAACAACATGAGCACACAAGATTTGAGCGGCAAAATTGCTTTGGTAACCGGCGCATCACGCGGTATTGGTGCGGCGATTGCCGACACGTTGGCGGCGGCAGGTGCAAAAGTTATCGGCACAGCCACCAGTGAGAGCGGTGCGGCTGCAATCGGCGAACGCTTGGCACAATGGGGCGGCGAAGGCCGTGCATTGAATTCTGCCGAACCTGAAACCATCGAAAATCTGATTGCCGACATTGAGAAAGAATTCGGCAAACTGGATATTCTGGTCAACAACGCCGGCATTACCCGCGACAACCTCTTGATGCGTATGAAAGAAGAAGAGTGGGACGACATCATGCAGGTCAACCTCAAATCCGTGTTCCGCGCTTCTAAAGCCGTCTTGCGTGGCATGATGAAACAGCGTACCGGCCGCATCATTAACATTACCTCCGTTGTCGGCGTGATGGGCAATGCCGGCCAAACCAACTATGCGGCGGCAAAAGCAGGCTTAATCGGCTTCTCCAAATCTATGGCACGTGAAGTCGGCAGCCGCGGTATTACCGTCAACTGCGTTGCCCCCGGCTTTATCGACACCGATATGACTCGCGCCCTGCCGGAAGAAACCCGCAAAACCTTTGAAGCGCAAACTTCTTTGGGCAAATTCGGTGAAGCGCAAGATATTGCCGATGCAGTCTTGTTCTTGGCTTCCGATCAGGCAAAATACATTACCGGTCAGACACTTCATGTCAACGGCGGCATGTTGATGCCTTAACCCGTTTGTTTATTTAAAGGCCGTCTGAATATTTCAGACGGCCCTTTTTGTCAATCAAAACACTACTTTACATTCTATCTTGATATAATCTTAACAATCCGTTAGATAACGCTCGAAACAGTAAGTCCAAATAAGCATAATACGGGAAATCAAATCGCAGAAATGAAGTTCATTCTGTGCGTTTTTATTTGGGTTTGCTGTCGGTTTTCGACGTGTTTCAGACGGCCTATATAACAATAGCTATTTTTAACGAAAGGCCGCCCACTCTATGCACGAATTCTCCCTCGCTCCCATTGTCATCGTCCTGTTGGTTTCCGTCATTACGGTTATCTGCTGTCGCAAGTTCAACATTCCTTCCATGCTCGGTTATCTTTTGGTCGGTTTTATTGCCGGTCCGGGTATGTTCAAACTGATTCCGCAAAGCCACGCCACCGACTATTTGGGCGAAATCGGCATTGTATTCCTGATGTTCAGCATCGGTCTCGAATTCTCCCTGCCCAAACTCAAAGCCATGCGCCGCCTCGTATTCGGCTTGGGCGGTTTGCAAGTCATCATTACCATGCTCTCGATTATGGGCATTTTGATGGCAATGGGTACGCCGTTTAACTGGGCGTTTGCCACTGCGGGCGCACTGACCATGTCGTCCACCGCCATCGTCAGCCGCATTCTGTCGGAGAAAACCGAGTTGGGTCAGCCGCATGGTCAAATGGCCATGGGCGTTTTGCTGATGCAAGATATTGCCGTGGTACCGCTGATGATTCTGATTCCGGCACTTGCTGGCGGCAGCGAAGGCAACTTATGGGTAGCGCTGGGCTTGGCCGGTTTGAAAATGTTGTTGACCTTGGGCATTTTGTTCGTTATCGGCAGCCGTGTGATGTCGCGCTGGTTCAGACTGGTTGCCAAACGCAAATCGTCCGAACTCTTCATGATCAACGTTTTGCTGGTTACTTTGGGCGTGGCCTATCTGACAGAGCTTGAAGGCCTGTCTATGGCATTGGGCGCATTCGTCGCCGGTATGCTGCTTTCCGAAACCGAATACCGCATTCAAGTGGAAGACGACATCCGTCCATTCCGCGACATCCTGTTGGGCTTCTTCTTCATTACCGTCGGTATGAAGCTCAATATTCAGGCGCTGATCGGCAACTGGCAGCAAATCCTGATTTTGTTGGCAATCCTGTTGGTCTTGAAAGCACTGGTCGTCTTCATCATCGCTTTGCGCATGAAAAACCCTGTGGGCGACAGCCTCAAGAGTGCGCTTTATTTGGCGCAAGGCGGCGAGTTCGGCTTCGTGATGCTGGCCATTTCCAGCAAAATCAATATGGTTTCACCTGAATTGGAACAAGCGGCCACTGCAGCCGTCTTGCTCTCCATGATTGCCGCACCATTCATTTTAGGCAGCAGCGATGCCATCGTCAGTCGCTTCGTTAAATCCGACTGGGACATGAAAGCCTTGGACTTACACTCTATGTTGGTGGAAACCATGAGCAAATCCGAACACGTCCTGATTATCGGTTTCGGACGCGGCGGTCAATCGGTTGCCCGTGTATTGGCGCAAGAAGGCATCCCCTACTTTGCCCTTGACTTGGACATTGCCCGCGTACAAGTGGCACGCAACGCAGGCGAACCGGTTTCCTTTGGCGATGCCAAACGCCGCGAAGTCTTGGAAGCCGCCGGCTTGGGACGCGCCAAAATGGTGGTCATCACGCTGAACAATATGCACGAGACCCAACATGTTCTCGGCAACATCATGTCCATGCATCCGAGTATGCCGGTTTATGTTCGCGCCACCAATGATGATTACGTCAAAACCTTTACCGAAATGGGTGCGGAAGAAACCGTCTCCGATACCAAAGAAACCAGCCTGGTGCTGGCAAGCTATGCCATGTTGGGCCACGGCCTCTCCTACAACCATGTTTATCAAACCATAACCCATATCCGTCACAGCCGCTATGCATCTTTGCAGGACTTGTTTGTCGGCAGTGATGATGACAGCTTCTCCGACGAAGACAGCAAGGCCGTCTGCCGCCATGCCTTCCCATTGCAAGGCGAAGCACACGCCATCGGCAAAACCATCCGTGAATTGCCATTGGCAGCGCATTATCTGAAACTATTGTTTATCCGCCGCAATACCGGAAAAATCCAGGACCTTGACCCTGATTTCGTTCTGGAAACCGGCGACATTTTAGTTGTCGCAGGCAAACAGGAAGAAATTATTTCCTTTGAAAACTGGTGCTTGCAGGGAGATATCTAATTATCGGCAAATAAATCTTGCGCGTATCAGGATTTTTTGGTTTAATAGCGTCTTCGCAATTTTGCGCATGGGTGATTAGCTCAGTTGGTAGAGCGTCTGCCTTACAAGCAGAATGTCGGCGGTTCGACTCCGTCATCACCCACCAA
>NZ_JBQCVG010000001.1:249865-382986 GCF_051958615.1 Neisseria sp. P0009.S008 | reverse complement strand
GAGTGCGTTTACTCCGACAACGGTACGGAATATAAAGGCTCGGCCAACCATGCTTTCGGTGTAGCCTGTTATGAGAACGGGATTGGTCAAAAGTTTACCCGGGTTGCCCGTCCGCAGACCAACGGTAAGGCGGAACGGGTTATCCGCACCCTGATGGAGATGTGGCATGGGAAACAGTTGTTTGACAGTCCGGAACACCGGCGAAAGGAGTTGTGCCGCTTTGTTAATTTCTATAACACTGTGAAGCCGCACCGCAGTTTGAACGGCGATACGCCGTTTGAGGTCTTGCAGGCTTATTTTTCTCAACCTGTGGTGTAAACAACGCGGTTATTTTCTACATGACTTTATTTATTGAAGAAATGTTTTCACTATCAGCCTTAACAATCACTATTAAAATGTGCTCCGATGTTCTGTCTCCGCCTGTATGCGGCTTGGGCGACGGCGAGGCTGCATTCGAGCAGGTTTCGGTTTTCGTATTCGGACGCGGTGTGCGGTTCGGCTTGGTTTTGTTTCCAAAGCCTCAGTTGGGCGATGGCGCGGCTCAGGCCGGTATCGTTGCGGAGGATGCCGAGATGGTGTTGGTTGAACGCTTGCAGGACGGGGCGGCTGAATGTGTTTTGGAGGTCGTCTGAAAAGATGCCTGCTTCGGCGGAGGGGCTTTCAGACGACCTTTGGGACAGTGCGGTTTGGAATGCTTGTCCGTCCGCGATGGTTTGGGCGGCAAGCCTGGCGGTAACGACGCATTCGAGCAGGGAATTGCTGGCGAGGCGGTTGGCTCCGTGCAAGCCGGTGCAGGCGGTTTCGCCTAAGGCGTAGAGCTGCGGCAGGGAGGTTCTGCCGCTGGGGTCGGTTTGGATGCCGCCGCAGGTGTAGTGTTGCACGGGGCGGACGGGGATGGCTTGGCGCGTAATGTCCAAACCGCATTGGGACAGGCAGTGCCGATGGATGGAAGGGAAATGTTGACGGACGAACTCTGCGGGTTGGCGGCTGATGTCGAGCGAGACGAAATCTTGGGTTTGTTTGGCGATTTCGGCGGCGATGGCGCGGGCAACAATGTCGCGCGGTGCAAGTTCGGCGCGGCGGTCGTAATGCGGCATAAACCGTTCGCCCGATTGGTTGGTCAGGATGCCGCCTTCGCCGCGTACGGCTTCGGAAATCAGGAAGGTGCGGCCGTTTTCAGACGGCCTTGCCAAGCCTGTGGGGTGGAATTGGATAAATTCGAGGTTTTCGACTGCGCAGCCTGCGCGTATCGCCATGGCGATGGCATCGCCCGTGCATTCGGGCGGCGTGGTGGTGGCGGCGTAAATCTGTCCCAAGCCGCCGCCTGCGAGTACGGTATGGCGGGTGCGGATGCGGTAGGTTTCTTGCGTTCGGCAGTCGAGGACGGTCAGTCCGCACGCCGCGCCTGATTCGGTTTGGATGTCCAACGCCATTTGCTGCTCGCAAACGCGGATGTTCGGGCGGCGGCGTATTTGGGCAATCAGGCTCTGCATGACGGCTTCGCCCGTGTAGTCGGCGACGTGGGCGATTCGGCGGCAGGTATGCCCGCCTTCGCGCGTCAGGTGCAGGTCGTTATGATTCCGGTCGAACGCCACGCCCTGCGCCAGCAGCCATTCGATTGCCGGTTTGCCCTGCGACAGGATGGCGCGGACGGCGGCTTCGTCGCACAAACCCGCGCCCGCTTCTAAGGTATCGGCAACGTGTTTTTCGATGTCGTCCTCTCCCGACCACGCCGCCGCAATCCCGCCTTGCGCATGACGGCTTGCGGTGTCGTCCAGCCGGTTCTTGCACAAAATGACGATGCGGAACGATTCAGGCAGAGACAGGGCGAGCGTCAGTGCCGCCAGCCCGTTTCCGGCAATCAATACGTCGCAATCGGTTTGCATGGTGTTGTCCTTGTTTGAGAGGCCGTCTGAAACGGCAATATGGACGGCAAATCAGGCAGGGCCCATGCCGTTGAACACATCCCCGCGTTTGAGTCCTGCCGCGAAGTCGAGCATACGCTGCAAAGGCAGTTTGGCGGCTTCGCCCAGCTTTCTGTCCAACAGGATTTCGTTGTGTCCGCTTGTCAGGGCGTATTTGATGCCGCCCAGCGAATTCATCGCCATCCACGGGCAGAACGCACAGCTTTTGCAGCTTCCGCCGTTGCCCGCCGTCGGTGCGGCGATAAATTCTTTGTCGGGCGCCTGCTTTTGCATTTCGTGCAGGATGCCCAAATCGGTCGCCACGATGAATTTCTTTTCAGGGCGCGATACGGCGGCTTTGAGCAGTTTGCTGGTCGAACCGACCACGTCGCCCAGTTCGATGACGCTTTGCGGCGATTCGGGATGAACCAGCACCACCGCGTCGGGGTGTTCCGCTTTCAACACCGCCAGTTCTTGCCCTTTGAATTCGTTATGGACGATGCACGAACCCTGCCACAACAGCATATCCGCGTCCGTTTCGCGGCGGATGTAGTCGCCGAGGTGGCGGTCGGGTCCCCAAATCAGTTTCTCGCCGCGCGATTTCAGATATGACACGATTTCCAACGCCACCGAAGACGTTACCACCCAGTCGGCACGCGCTTTCACGGCGGCGGAAGTGTTGGCGTACACCACCACCGTACGGTCAGGGTGTTGGTCGCAAAACGCCGAAAACGCTTCTTCGGGACAACCCAAATCCAAAGAACATTCTGCTTCCAAATCAGGCATCAGCACTGTTTTTTCAGGGCAGAGGATTTTCGCGCTTTCGCCCATGAATCGCACACCCGCCACCACCAGCGTATCGGCTTCGTGTTCCGCGCCGAAGCGTGCCATTTCCAGCGAATCGCCCACGCATCCGCCTGTTTCCAAAGCCAAATCCTGAATCAGCGGATCAACGTAATAATGCGCCACTAAGACCGCGTTTTTCTCCTTCAGCAAAGCCTTGATTTCATCTTTCAGACGGCCTGCCGTCTCGCGGTCGGGCGTGTCGGCAACCTTCGCCCACGCCTGACGGATTTGGCAGGCGGAAGTCGGCGTTTGGATGAGGGGCATATCGTAGTCGAACGAGCGGCGGGCGGCGGTTTGCATGATGTTTCCTTGTAGCTGGTTTTTGAGGCGGCATGAAGGTTTGCCGTCTGTTTTTCAAACTGTTTTTATATTATGCTCAACTTGAGTATAATATGCAAGGTCGTCTGAAAACCGCTTTGGTTTACAATAAGGTTTTCTCTTGAGTGAAAGCCACGCATGGATGCCTATCCTGAAACAGCGGCCAATCCGCAAAGTATCGTTGAGCTTGTTCCTGTACTGATCGCCATTACAAACGGCAGCTTGAGGGTTTTGACAGTTGCCCAGGGAGAGTTATTACCCAATGGCTTGCTTGCACCGCTTCGCCACTCCTTGCAGGCAGGGGTCAGAATGTGGGTTGCCAAGCAGACATCACAGCCTATGGGCTATGTAGAACAGCTTTACACGTTTGTGGATACGAGCCGCCAAGATGAACAAGGCCTGCCTGTCTTATACGTCAGCTATCTAGGGCTGGTGCGTGAGGCAGCCGACAATATCCTGCATCCCGATGCGAAATGGCAGGACTGCTACTGCTATTTTCCGTGGGAAGATTTACGTAGCGCCGGTAGGCAACATGAGACCATCGTCAGCCGCCTGCGCATTTGGGCAAACTCGGCGGATACGGAGGAAATGCGCCAAAAGCGGCTCAAGCGCATTCATTTGTGCTGGGGGGTAGAACCGGAAAACTGGTCGGAAGAATACGTTTTGCAACGCTATGAAATGCTGTATGAAAGCGGCCTGATAGCGGAAGCCGCCGAGCCGCAGGCAAACTTTGATTTCGCGCTCACGGGGCAGCCCATGCGCCACGACCATCGCCGCGTACTGGCGACAGCCTTATCCCGCCTACGCGCCAAAATCAAATACCGCCCCGTGATTTTTGAACTGATGCCGCCCGAATTTACACTGCTGCAACTGCAAAACAGCGTCGAAGCCATCAGCGGCAGATTGCTGCATAAGCAAAACTTCCGCCGCCAGATTCAGCAGCAAAACCTTATCGAGCCGTCGGATACCGGCGTATCAGGCAGTAAAGGCCGTCCTGCTCAGCTTTACCGCTTCCGCGACGATGTCCTGCCCGATCAGTTGATTTCTGATATCGGACTGCCGCTGGGCAGCCGTTAGCCCATTTTCAGACGACCTCAAATGAAGTTTTTCCCCATCGGTGCAACATCAATCTTTTTCAACAAAGGAAACCCCATGTCGTCTGAAAACACCCTCTTCCCCCTGCCCGACACCCTGTTGCGCCCCATGGTGGAACAAGCCTTGAGCGAAGATTTGGGCAGGCGCGGCGACATTACGTCCGCCGCCGTCATCGCGCCCGACAAAACCGCCAAACTCTTCCTCGTCAGCCGTGAAGACGGCGTCATCGCCGGCATGGACTTGGCGCGTCTCGCCTTTCAGACGATGGATCCGTCCGTCCGCTTCCAAGCCGAAATCCAAGACGGGCAAGCCGTCCGCGCAGGTCAGACGCTTGCCGCCGTTGAAGGCAACGCCCGCGCGCTGCTTGCCGCCGAACGCACCGCGCTCAACTACCTCACGCACTTGAGCGGCATCGCCACCGCCACCGCGCGTGCCGTTGCCGAAGTCGCCGAATACGGTACAGACATCGTGTGCAGCCGCAAAACCATCCCCCTGCTGCGCGTCCTGCAAAAATACGCTGTTAGGGCGGGCGGCGGCGTAAACCACCGCATGGGTTTGGACGACGCCGTGCTCATCAAAGACAACCACCTCGCCTATTGCGGCAGCATCGCCCAAGCCGTGTGGCAGGCAAAACAGGCGGTCGGCCCGTTGACCTGTGTAGAAATTGAAGTGGACACGTTGGCACAACTGGATGAAGCCATCGCAGCGGGCGCGGAACGGATTTTGCTGGACAACATGGACGATGAAACCTTGAAAGAAGCAGCAAACCGCTGCCACACGCAAACCACCCATCCCCACACCATCTATTGCGAAGCATCGGGCGGCATCGGCTTCGACCGCCTGAAACGCGTAGCACAAACCAGCGTAGACGGCATCGCCCTCGGCTATCTGACCCACAGTAGCCGCTCGTTAGACATAGGGTTGGATTTCGTGGCATAGATTTCGAGTTTGCTATAAAGCAAAGGCCGTCTGAAATATTGACGTTTCATTTTCAGGCAGCCTTTTTAATTCCAAAGCAGAAGATATAAAAATTATGCAGGTTAGCTTCAACTTTCATATAACATGAAAGAGTAGGGCATAACTAAGCCATCATGTAAAAAGCCGTCTAAAACCCAATGTTCAGACGGCCTTTTTACTCCCCAAATGATTAATTGGTCATTACCATTTTCCAGTTATCCCAATGCGTATTGTCCTGCCCGGTGCAGGCAGATAGGAGCGGCTCATCGGGTCGAGGTAGTAGCGGTTGGTCAGATTACTGCCCACCAGCTCGGCAGTCAGGTTTTTGCCGATTTTGTAGCGCAGGTAGGCGTCCCATACGGCGACAGGCTGCCAACGCATATCGTTATGCTGGGGGTTCATATTGTCATTCAGATATTTATTGCGCACATCGTAGAATGGCTGCCACGCATCATTGCGGTTTTCATAGACGCGGCTGTGGTAATGGAAGCGCACGCCTGTTTCCAGTTTGTTGACAAGGAAACGGCTGCCCAATTCGGCATCAATTGACCAGCGTGGTTGAAGCGCGCTTGCCAGATAGCCCGAATCAGTCAAGCCGCCGTGGTTGCAGACAGGACGGTTCATAGTCTTACCGTTTTGCACAAAATAGCTTGAATCAACCATGCCCTCTGTTGCGGATGTCCAAGGGAAATTTTCGTCGCACATTTTGTTTTTCAGGCTGCGGAATACGTTCAGGCTGCCGAAGACGCGTCTGGTATCGAAGCGGGTGGACAGCTCGGCACCACTGCGGATTTGTCTGTCGAATTGTTCGAATTCGAGATTGTCGTCCCTGTCGATAACGTTTTTGGTCTTGTTATGGAAGTAGTTGATGCGGAAATCCGCTTTTTTCATTTTCGGTAACAGTCCCGTCAAATCATGGATGTAGCCCACTTCCCAGTTTTTGGCGTGTTCGGGCCGCCAGCCATAGCCCATGCGGTTGAATGAGCCGGCGGCGGTAGAAAAGCCGTAAGTCCCTTCAAAAATGCTGGGGTAGCGCAGGGTTTCGGTATAGTGCAAGTAGGCGCGGCTGTAATCAGTAAAATTGACAGTGGCAGAAAATGCGGGCACCCAACCGCTGCCTTTCTGCTTCATTGCCCTCTGTCTTTCGGCTTCGGTCATTGGCGTTGTGTAAACACTTGCACTGGCTGCGTAGTATTTAGGTACAAATTGCGGACTGTCTGGAATAGACGAGTCATATACAGGATTGGCGACTTTGGTGTGCAAATCAGGAATGCTGCCATTGGTAAGGGGATGATCCTGCATATTCAGACGGCCTTTATCGTCTTTCAACCAATAGAAATCCACCTTTTCATTAGGATTGCCCCATTTTTCGCGATCATCTGTCAAAGTCGGAATATATTGCGAATTGACTTGAAACGAATACAGGCTAATTTGTTTATGTTTTTTTCTTTGTTCTGAATATTCGTCCGCCATATATAAAGCATAATCAAGACTGCCATTTGCCAAAGCATCGTCAATTGCCTTGTAATCCGCGTATTCTTGCGGTGTGGCAACCCTGCCGATCGAATATTTTATTCCCCTGTTCATTTCTAACGGATAGCCGGTCTTATACGTGCCGCTTTCCAAACGTTTGCTTTTATCCTGAAGCTGAAAATTGGTGTACCGTCCGCCCGCCATCAATGTCAGCCAGCGGAACGGCTCGTAGCGGAAATTGAAGCCTAGATTGTATTCTCGCCGCTTGCCGTTGCGAGGTACACCGTATTGGTTCAATTCATAATTTGCCCTGATGGTGCTGTTTTCGAGTTCTTCCCGATATTTGTCGTATCCTCCCCGCTCCAGCTCGTCTGAAAAATCATTGCGCGATGTCAGTTTTTCATTTTGAAAATCGCCCATCAAAGTCAACGACAGTTTGTCGCTCAATTTCATACGGTTGGAGAATTGAAAGCCTGTACGGTTGTTACGGGCGTAATAGGCGTTGCCTTCAATAGTGTTGAACCTGCCGTTTGTATTGGGCGTTTCGGGTTTGGGCGGTTTTGGGACTTCAAAACCTGCATTCAGCAATTCTTGACGCTCTTCAGGCGTAGCTTTTTGCCATCTGTCGTACTCATCCCATGCTATTTGAAATTTGTTGTCCTCATAAACGGTATCGCCGGGTGAGCCACCTGCGGTATTGGTTTTGGATTTGGTGCGCGTTGTCCAAAGCGTGGCATCGAAATCTATCCAACGGCTGCCCTCGGGCTTCCACGAATAGTCGATATTGTAGGAACGCTGTTTTACCCATGCCTGCGGCCATTCGGCAATTTTGTTGAGGACGGACGCATCCCAACTGATGGGGCCGATAATGCGCGAAGGCATAATTTCGCCGAACGTGGAATCGGTATGGCGCAGGCCGAATTTGAGCGTTTGGCGGTTCGGCAGACGGAAGGTGGTTTTACCTACCCATGATTTGGTTTCGAGCGAGGTATTGCTGACTTCCCCGCCCGGATGATAAAAAAGTCCGATTTTTGAAATATCGGGTGCGCCCAGCATGTTTTCACTGCCATAAAATTTTTTGCCCTTGGCAGCGGCTTCTTCTTGACGACGTTTTAATTCGTCTAAAGTTTCTTGTGTCCAAGGACCGATATAGCCGTAGCGCTCCGCCCCTTTTTTACCGGAAAAATAATTGCCTTTACTGCGGTAGGTATAGGCGAGCATGGCATCGAAATTGTCCTGCTTGGTGGCGGCGGCAATACGGTAGGCTTTATCCTCACCAAATTTATTGCGTCCGCTAAAACGTTGGCTGACTCGGTCGGTATCGTCCCACATTGCCCGCCAAATACCGCCGAGTGCGACGGTAGGATCATCCAATGTCCGATAATCGACTGATTTTTCATAGATATTGGCACGTTGTTTGATGGAATTATTGGCAGCCTCCGCCTTCACTTCAAAGCCGTATTTCTGCCCTTCGGGGACAATATCGTCGGCATCGATGGTCTTCAGGGCGACGGAGCCGCCTATGCCGCTTTTCATATCACGGCTGAACGAAGGGCCTTTTCGATAGAAACGCTGCTGATGATGTTGGGGGCGACGTAGTTGCCTTTGTTTGCGCCTGCGTAGCCGCGCCAGACGGTAATCGCCTGCTCCATGCCGTCGATGGTAACGGGAATCCATCCCTGTCCCTGTACGCCGCGTATATTGGGATCCAGCGCGCCGCTGTACACGCCGGACATGCCGCTCAAAAGGTCGGATCCGGTGTTGCCTTTGAAGGTTTCGACTTCGTTTTTGCTCTTGTAAAGATTGACGATTTCGCGGGCATAAACCCGGTTTTTACCGATTTCGTCTTTATTGCGTGTGCCTTTGACAGTGATGGTATCGAGAATAACTGTCGAATTGTCTGCAGCATAAACGGCAGGGACGAAACCAATGGCGGCGATACAGGCGGAGAGGGGGGGACTTTGATCGGTTGCATAGAATGTATCCATATAACTTGATTGGTAAGGCCGTCTGAATGAGACAGATCGAATAGATGCGATTACACTCTGACTAAAATAATACAAATAAGTTTGATTATTATTTATAATTTTGTGAAATTCTAACTAATTTTTAATAATATGGAAATGTTTTTTGAGTTTGAGGTAAATAGAAGGGTGAGGGATAAGAGGAACAAATAAAAACTTATTTGAATATTTCAGACAGGCTTGGATTCAGATTTCAAATGCAACATTCGGGTACCAGTGGTTGGAACAGATTCAAGAATAAAACACTTGGCGTTCCGTGGCTAAATGTTTTTTCGGCGATGCGCCTTTCGATCTTTGTCGATTATCTTGATGAAGGTGGCGGTAAACGGTGCTGTGATGGAATGTCATCTGGTGGTGTTTGTACAGGTAGGCGTAACGAATACATATGCTCTGTTCCTTTGTAGAGAGAGCGGAAATCACCGTATGCGGCGTGAATTAGATGAAGTTAATACGCCTGCCTTGGGCAAGTATTTGTCTGACTTTCACGTTTTATTCCGCCTGCGGCAGTTTGGCGGGAAACTCGGTTTCAGTGGAGACCTCCGAAGCAGCCCGCACTCAGGTATTTTGGATTGACTAACGCGAGCTATCTGCCAAATACTTTCCGCCAGGCATTCGGATTGATTTTAAACTTGGCTTTGAACTGCAAACGTAGGTTTGCCGCGCTGCCGAAGCCGCTTTGTTCGGCGATGCGTTCTATCGGCAAATCCGTATTTTCCAATAAATCCTGCGCCTGCCATAGCCGCTCTGTTGTGAGCCACTCACCGAAATTCATGCCTGTGGCTTGAGAAAAATGGCGGATAAAGGTACGACGGGAAACGGCTAATTTTTTTGCCAAATCGTCCAAGCGGTATGGGGTCGCAAGGTTTTGGCGCAGCTCGTCCAATAAGTGATTGATTTTGTCATCGGCGGTACGACGTTCGACAGGTCGGTGGATAAACTGTGCCTGCCCGCCTTCGCGGTGTGGTGCCGCAACCAAGGTACGGGCAAGGTCGTTGGCAACGGTTGCACCGTGGATTTTGCGGATGAGGTACAGGCAGCAATCCAGCCCGCCCGCCGCACCTGCCGATGTTAAAAAGTTGCCGTCTTCCGCATATAGGCGGTTGGTATCCAGATGAATTTTAGGGAAACGGCGGACAAAGTCGTCTTCGGCAAGCCAGTGGGTGGCGGCGGTTCTGCCGTCTAAAAGTCCTGTGTAGGCAAGGGCGTAAGTGCCGTAACATAGGGCGGTGATATGCGCACCACGTTGTACTGCTTTCTGTAAATGTGCGCTCAACTCGGGTGTCGGGGCTTCTTCAATATTGCGCCAGCCTGCGATGACGATGATGTCGGCTTCTTCCGTCAAATCCAATCCGCCGTGTACGGGAATGCTTGCGCCCAGTGCCGTGATGACGTCTTTGCTATCATCGGAACAGATTTTCAGGTCAAGGAGTGGATTGTCCCGATAGGTCGTCTGAAAAACAGAAAAGGGAATGTTGAAGACAAAATCATTCATGCCCGATTGAGCATATAGCACGATTTTTGGGACAGTTTGATTTTGGCGAAACTCATTACGCTCGTTTTCAGACGACATTTTGGCACTATCCTTGCGTTTATTGGCAATATTGCCTATTTTAGCCGATGCACCTGCTGCTTAAAATACGCTACATGATTTTTTAAGGAGCAACATCATGAAATTCAAGCAATTTATTCTTGCCACTGTTTTGGGCGCGACAGCCTTTTCCGCTTGGGCAGACGATTCATACCAACATATCCGTAACGCTACTGCCAAAGTCGAATATGCGGGGCAGACGTTTTTGATTGACCCGTTTTTCGCCCCCAAGCATTCCATGAACGGCTTTGCCGGCACGTTCAACAGCCAAGCCAAAATGCCGCTGGTCGGGCTGCCGATGAGCGTGAATAAAATTTTGGACGGTGTGGATGCGGTTATCGTTACCCATACTCACGAAGACCATTGGGACGAAACCGCCGCACGTTCCATTCCGAAAAACCTGCCCGTATATGTGCAGCACCAAGCCGACGCGGCAAAAATCCGCAGCCAAGGCTTTACTTCTGATTATGAACACGGGCTACGCGCTGATTTCAGGCATTTCAGACGGCATTATTATGGGGACGGCTGATGTATTAAAAGCCAGCCAAGTCATGCCTAAAGCCAAAATCATCACCGTACACATGGATACCGTGAATCATACCGCTGTCAGCCGCGCCGATATGCGTAAATTTATACGCGGTCAAGGCATTGAAAGCCGTGTGAACGTTCCGGAAGACGGAGAAATCCTGAAACTGGATTGATAAACGGCTTATTACCCTAAAGCAGCCTGCACCTTGCTTTTCAAAGTGCAGGCTGCTTTTCGGATTTCAGACGGCCTTTAAAAGCAGTCTGCACAGGGTTTTCAGATAGCCTGAAAACTGCGTTTATGGCTTAACGGCCGCATCGCTGCCGTATCAGTCAATCATGGGCAGGTTAGAGCAGGCAGGCGTAGTCAGACGAATACATATGCTCCGCACCTTTGTTAGTGCTGTCTTGCAGTTCCCAAACTTGCAAAAACTGCCTATTTGTTTTATAAATGCAAACCATTATTATTTAAATAATAAGGTTATGTAATGAAAAAGAAAGCGATTGCCTGTGTAGTAGGGGCGGTTTTTTCCGGACAGTTATATGCGGCTCAGATGCCGGTAGCTCAGGCAGAAATAGAGCCTGTGGTGGTTACGGCCGACCGCAATGCGCAAACCTTGGATAAAGCCGCGCCGAATGTGTCGGTTGTCGGACGTAAAACCTTGAATCAAGCCTCGGCGCAGAATTTGGACGATATCGTGATGTATGAGCCCGGCGTCAGCGTGCCGTCAGACAACAACCGCCGCGGTCATGCCAGTATCAATATCCGAGGCATAGACGGCAACCGCATCCTGATGATGGTGGACGGCGTGCGCATTCCCGAGTCCTACGCGGGCGGCGGTTCCAACGGCGCGATTTCGGGACGCGATATGGTCGAAAGCGACACGCTCAAACAGGTCGATATTGTCAAAGGCCCTTATTCCGCGCTGTACGGCAGTGATGCACTCGGCGGTGTGGTGAATATGGTGACGCTTTCTCCGAGTGATTTCGTCGATGAGGGCAAACGCGGTTATTTTGGGCTGAAATACGGCTACCGTAGCCGCGACCGCAGCCACGGTGTAACGGCGACAGCCGCCGGTTTCCATGAAAACGCCGAAGGCCTGCTGATGCTGACGCGTCGCCAAGGGCACGAAACGGAAAACATGGGCGGCGACAAAAGCTACTCGACTTCGCGCACCGCCACCAATCCGCAGAAAAACAATGCCTACAATATTTTGGCGAAAGGCAGTATCGGCAACGAACGTCACCGTTTTGAAACCTTGTACGAACAGTATTACCACGCCAACGACACCGTGTTGGCAAACGGCTTGGGTTCGCAATCGCGCGGGCCGGTAACGGTAACGACTTCGGAAAGCAACGCCCGCGACCGCATCCGCCGCCAACGCATTGAAGCAGGCTACCGCTACACTGGCGAAGGCCGTCTGAAAGAAGCCAACCTGACTGCCTATCAGCAAAAACTGCGCACGGAAGACGATGCCGTCGATGTCAGTATTACCCGCATGGGCGCGCGCCAACTGGGCAACTCGACCCGCTATTCCGATTACGGCTTCGAGCAGGTGATACGCGGTCTAACCGGACGCGGCGTGTGGGAATTTGACGGCGCGGTCAAACAAACCGTCGTTGCCGGTGCCGAATACAAACATACCGAAACCGCCCGTCCGCGCGACAGCCTGACCGTGGACAACCTGACCGGCGCCGTCAGCAAAGTTTATGCAGGCAGCACCTATCCGAATAAAACCTTCCCCGACAGCAAGCGCAAAACGTTCAGTGTTTACGCACAAGACAGCCTGACCTTCGGCAACGGCATCGTCCTGACTCCTGCCCTGCGTTACGAGAAAGACAAGCTGAATACTGAAACCGACCAAGCCTATCTCAACGCCAATCCCGACGGCACGGCAACCCGCTTCAACGATTCCGCGTTTACGCCCAGCCTGCGCCTGAGCGTGCCGATGGGTGAGCAGTTCACCGGTTTTGCCACTTATTCCCAAGGCTTCCGCACGCCGCCGTTTGACAGCGCGACCATGGCATTTGCCAACACAACCTACGGCTATGCCGTCATTCCCAATGCCAACCTCAAATCCGAACGCTCCAATAGCTTTGAATTGGGGATGAAGTTCAAAAACGACCGTGCCCGTGCGCAAGTCACCGCGTTCTACAACCGTTACCGCAATTTCATCAACCGCACTGAAATCGGTACCTCCACCATTGGCGGACGCCCGATTATCCAGTACCAATATCAAAACCTTGATCGTGTTAAAACCTACGGTGCCGAAGCTTCTGCCGCCTACAAATTCCTGCCGGGCTGGCAAGTCTCCGGCAGCATCGCTTGGATGCGCGGTGAGCAGCAGGACGGTAAACCGTTGGATTCCGCTTATCCGCTCAACGGCGTTTTGGGCTTGGATTACACGCAGGAAAAATGGGGTGTGGGTACCAAGCTGCGCTGGTCGAAAAAACACAGCCGCGTCAGCAGCGACACTGTTTTCCAAGCGCCGGGTTATGGCGTATGGGATGTCGGCGCGTGGTACAAGCCGTTTAAAAACCTCGAAATCGGCGCAAACATCTACAACGTCGGCAACAAAAAATACTGGCAGCACGCAGACGTTGCCGGCATGAGCCGTACCAGTGTGATGGACTTGTACACCGAAACCGGCCGCAATTTCGCCGCAACCGTACAACTTAAGTTCTAATGTGATTCAACCGTTTTCAGACGGCCTGAGAAAATGAGCAGGCCGTCTGAAAGTATGCGACAAGGAAAAAACAATGAAATTCAAACTCCTCCTGCTTTCCGCGTTTATTTCGTTGGCAGGCACTGCACACGCGCAACGCATCGTCGTGTTAACCCCCGATACGGCAGACATTGTTGCCGCGCTCGGCGCATTGGACGAAATCGTCGGCCGCGATCAGACCGTTCAAAATCCGGCATTGAAAAACAAGCCCAGTATCGGCATTCATCGCCGTCTGACGGTTGAGCCGATTGTGGCCGCCAAACCCGACATTGCCATCGGTTCATGGATGGCGCAGCCTGCCGATATTTTTGCCCACCTGCAAAAAGCAGGCATTAAAGCCGTCAATGTTGCGCCCGATGACAGCATCGCCGCTTATCCGCAAAGTATCCGCAACATCGGCCGGCTTATCGGCAAAAGCGCGCAGGCGGACAAGTTGGCCAGTAAGTGGCAGGCGGATATGAAACAGCAGCCTTCCAGCGGCAAACGCTACCTCTTCAGCTACGACGGACGCATCGTATCGGGCAAAAATACTGCCGCCGACGAAATCATCCGCCGCGCCGGCGGTATCAATGCCGCAGCCGCCATTGACGGTTTCAAACCGATGACGCGTGAGGCATGGATTGCGGCCAAACCCGACATCATCATTATTGCCGACCACAACACCGCCATGATAGGCAACGTCAAAACCTTTGCCGCACGCCCCGAAATCGCCGGCTCGCCTGCCGCGAAAAACGGCAAGATTTATTTGTGGAAGGCCAACGATATGTTCCGTTACGGGCTGGATACGCCGCAAGTGGTTCAGCGTTTGCACGGTTTGGCGAAATAAATGCGCCTGTTTTGAACGCCTTGCCTGATTTTTGTTTTCAGACGGCCTTGATTTGTTCCTTCTTATTGAGGAGGAAGTAAAACGGCTGTCTTAAAAATGCCGTCTGAAACTGTTCCTCAATCCGCTTAAACCGCATGATGTCATGAAACCGCATACCCTTACCCTCTGCCTGCTGCTTACTGCCGCCGCCGTTTATTTGTGCTGCGGCATCGGTTTTGGTGCGTGGGAGTCGCCGTTGGCGATGGATGAAACCGTCCGCCAAATCCGTTTACCGCGCATCTATACCGCGCTTTTGGTCGGAGCCGGTTTGTCCGCTTCAGGTGCGGCATTGCAGGCTTTATTTGAAAACCCGCTGGCCGATCCGAGTTTGATCGGGACGTCGGGTGGGGCGGCTTTGGGCGTGATTGTGCTATTGGCTTTGGGCGGTGGCGCGATGGGTGTGCCGGCGGCGGCTTTTCTCGGTGCATTGGGTGTGTGCCTGCTGATTTTGGCAGTGCACAAACTACTCGGCGGCGGTACTTTGGGATTGCTGGTGTTGGGTTTTGTGTTGAGCGCGTTTTCGGGCGCGGTGGTCAGCATGATTTTGTTTTTATCTGACGATTTGGTATTGCGCAGTGCGACCACATGGCTGTCGGGCAGCCTTGCCGAAGCCGGTTTCTCATCGCCTGTTGCGGCAATCGCGGTCATGTTGCCCGGTTTTCTGATTTTGTTGTCCGCAGGCAGGCGGCTGGACGTTTTGATGACGGGGGAAGACACGGCTGCCAGTATGGGGGTATCAGTTGGGGCATTGCGTGTGCAAACCGTAATTGGCGCGGCATTGATGACGGGGGCGGCGGTATCGCTTTCGGGCATCATCGGTTTTCTCGGCATGATGATCCCCAATGTGCTGGCGCAAACCGTCGGCGGCAGCCGCCGCAAATTGATTGCGCTGTCGGCTTGGTTGGGCGCAGTGTTTTTGATGGTGGTGGACGGCGCGGCGCGCTGGCTGACATACCCTGTCGATCTGCCGGTCGGTATCGTGATTGCCTTATTGGGCGGACCGTTTTTTATGTATTTGTTTATCAAGCCTTTGAAAAGCCGTTGATGCCTTATTAGGCCGTCTGAAAATCCACTGTTCCAATCTTTTGCCATGCAACAAACCATATTCCAAATCCGCAATCTTTCCGTCCGCATCCGCGACAAAACCTTACTTGAAATTGATAGGTTGGAGATTCCTGCCGGCATGACTGTCGTTATTGGGCCAAATGGAGCGGGCAAATCCACTTTGCTGAGGGCGCTAATCGGACAAATAGGGCAGGGGGAAATCACGCTTTTTGATAAAGCAGCCGCGCCGCAAGTCCGTGCAGGCAAGGTGGCATGGGTCGGGCAGCATGGGCGTTACAACATGCCGATGACCGTACGCGAATATATTGCTCTGGCGTCATTTGTGCAAAAAGGCCGTCTGAACCATGAATGGGCGGATGAGCTTCTCCACTATTTTGATTTGACGGCATTGGCAGATAAACGCATCGGCAAGCTCTCAGGCGGCGAGCAACAACGCGCCAACATCATCCGCGCCCTGTTGCAAAACGCGCCGGTCTTGCTTTTGGACGAACCGTGCAACCATCTCGATATCCGCCACCAACACCGCCTGATGCAGTATTTGGTCGGGCATTCAAACCATGCTTCATCAATGATGGTATTGCACGATTTAAACCTTGCCGCGCGTTATGCGGAACATATTATTTTGATGAATAAGGGAAAAGTCGTTGCATCAGGCAAGGTAGGCGAAGTGATGCGCCCCGACTTGCTTGAATCGGTTTATGGTTGGCAGATACGCCGTTGCGAAGATGAAGCAGGGTTTTATTTCAGAAGCTGAACGCCAACAGGCCGTCTGAAAAACGATAAAGAAAATTTATTTTATCGTTCAAAAATGAAACGAGATGGGAGGATGTTCCTGACTTGAAGAACCAAATTTTGCGCATTTCACAAATAAAATGCCGATTTCAATCAAATAGAAATAGATTTAATTATTTATAGAATACAATATTTTAAAATAATACTAATTTTAAATTACGCAAAAATATTGACAAGAAAACGATGATGGTTATTTAATATATAAATCTTATTAATAATTTTTATTAATCATTATCATGATACAGCAGCTTGTTTGGACTCCGAAACAATCCGTGCCCAAGGCATTTCCCGAACGTCAGGCATTAATGCCCGTTTGGGGCGGTGTTCCAATGCCGCGCCCCCAGTGGCAGAACATTTGGAAGAAAAAGCTTCCCCATGCCACCGATGTGGACGCGCTTGCTTATCTGCATATTCCATTTTGCGCCAACCATTGCGTTTTTTGCGGCTTCTACCGCAATGCGTGGAAGGACAGCCAAAGCAGCGTGTACACCGACAAAATTATCGAAGAAATGGCCGCTGAAGCCGAAGTCCGTACAGGCAAGGGTAAAATCCGAGCCGTTTATTTTGGGGGCGGTACGCCGACCGCGTTGCTTACGGAAGACCTCGTCCGCCTGATTCGTGCCTGCTACCAATATCTGCCGCTTGCCGAAGACTGCGAGTTCACCATCGAAGGGCGCATGAGCCATTTCGATTTGGAAAAAGCACAGGCCTGCATCGAAGCAGGCGCCAACCGCATTTCCATCGGCGTGCAAACCTTTAATACCGCTATCCGCCGCCGTCTCGGCCGCAAACACAGCGGCGACGAAGCGTTTGAATATTTGGCAAAATTGTGCGAACTCGATGCCGTGATTGTGGCCGATTTGATGTTCGGCCTGCCCAATCAAACCGATGAAGTTTGGCAAAACGATATCGCCCGCGCCGCCGAGCTGCCCTTGTCCGGTTTGGATACATACGCGTTCAACCTGTATCCCATGCTGCCCATCAACCGCATGATTGAAAAAGGCGCATTTCCGACACCGCCGGGTTTTGATATTCAGGCAGACCAATATGCCTACACGGTTGAAACACTGCTGGAAAAAGGCTGGGAACAGGTCAGCAACAGCCACTTCGCCTATCCGGGCCGCGGCGAGCGCAACCGCTACAATACCCTGATCAAATCCGATATTCCCTGTTTGGCGTTCGGCTCCGGCGCAGGCGGTAACTTCGGCGGTTTCAGCTATCAGGTGCAGGGCGATTTGGAGAGTTATCTCGCCACGCCGAAAGGCGAGAAAAACATCACGTTTATGAGCGGCCATAGTCCAAATAAAGCACTGCTCAGCAAAGTCCAGCACGATATTGAAACAGGCCGTCTGAATCCATTATTGTTCGACGGCAACAAAGCAGCGCAAAAGCTGATTGCCCAATGGCAGGAAATGCAGCTTTTTAAAGAACCCGATTCAGACGGCCTGATCCGTTTGAATACCAGTGGCCGTTATTGGTCGCCCACCCTTATCCGCAAACTCATGCTCACTCTTCCAACTCAAGAAAAGGATCAAACCATGCAAAAACTTTCAGCCGAACAACAAACCATGTTGCGCCAATCATTGGAAAAAAATCCAGGCCAAGTACTGGAAATGCTGGCAGCGCAAAACCAATGCAGTTTTGAAGACGTTATCCGCTGTCTGCCGGAAGAGAATGTGCGTCAAACCGAAGGCAGCCGCATAGTCGAAATCCTCCAAGCCGTTGCCGCATGGAATGAATCCGTTACCTTCATCGCCCACACCCCCGATGCCATCGTCGAAGTCAGCGGCAAACTGCCTAACGGCAAAGTCGGCCGCGGTTTCTACAACTTTGACCATCCCGAAACCGACGGCGGCGTACATGGTCATATCTATTACGAAAACTGCGCCTCTATCTACCTTTTGGAACGCCCGTTTATGGGCAAAGCCACTTGCTCGCTCAACTTTATCAACCGCAACGGCGGCGCCATGTTTAAAATTTTCGTCGGCCGCGATGAGGCAGGCGAGTTGAAACAACACCAAATCGAAGCCATGCGCAAATTGTTTGATGCCGCTTAAACAGTTTCAGACGGCCTGATAATCCGTTCCTTGTTGCATAGAGGAGCGGATTTTCTAACAACAAACATCTACCATACAAAGGAACCCCAAACATGCAACTCATCTTCGGAGCCAACGGCCCGTCCGGCCGCGCCTATATCCGCACATTGACTGACTCAACCGATACCGTCGCCGTATTGAGAAAGCCGTCTGAAGACAGCTTTTTTGCCGAACACAATATTCAAACCGTCGTCGCCGATGCGCTTGATGCCGACGCACTCGATAAAGCGTTGGCACAATATCGTCCCGATACCGTGATCAGTTTTGTCGGCGGCAAAAACGAAGAGGGCATCCGCAGCGATGCGCTGGGCAATATCAACATCATTGCCGCTACGAAAGCCGCCAATCCGCAAGCCCGCTTTGTACTGATTACCAGCATGGGCTGCGGTGAACAATGGGACATGATGAGCGAGCCGTTCAAACAGGCACTCGGCGAAGCCGTCCGTGCCAAAACGGAGGCCGAAATTTATCTCAAACAAAGCGGTTTGAATTGGACCATCTTGCGCCCCTGCGGCCTTGCCGATGGCGAAGATAATGCCTATACCTTGACACAAAATGCCCAAGAAATTCCACAAAAATACATGACGCGCAACGGCTTAGCTGCTGCCGTTGCTGCTATTGTCGGCCAAGCAGACAGCAAGGGCGAAACGTATAGCGTTGGTGCGGCATAAAACGGATTGAGTAGATTGCCCACTTTCCATTGTTAAAGTTGGAGTAGGTAATTGATTAGTAGCCGATCAAACAATAAAGGATTTGCTGAGAAAAGGCTGGGGGATATAAATAAAAAGGCCGTATGAAAATTTCAGACGGCCTTTTATGTTTGAATTCTGTAAGTGATTGTACTACTGAGAGAAACAGGAGTTGGCAGGCTAAAATATTAGACTTATGAATTTAACATAATATAAATTATGCGAACTTAGACTAGTGTGATGCAATAGTCTTTTCTACAGATTATGGCCACAACCAAGCCCATGTGCTTCGTCCTTCTCCTTGCAGTAAAACTAAAGTTCGGCAAGCTGAGGCTGTGTTCATGCATTCGAAGCCGATTCCGTAGGCTGATAAGGCTGCAGCAATTTTGGGATGCAGAAATTTTTGTTTTGCTCCTGTACCTATGATAATGGCTTCTGGACGGTTTTCTGCTGTTTCAATTGCTGATATAAAAATTTGTTCGTTTAATTCTTCGATGGTTGTTCGAGGAATGATGCTCACTTTGCCATTTTGCCAGCAAATGGGTTCTGAGTATGTTTGTTCACCGATTTGCAATATGCCTTGTGAGGATGAAAAAAATGATGCGGCTTCATCGATATGGTTTTCTGTGATTTTCATGGCAATTCCTGTTTTTATGGTAGAACGATTTTCAGACGGCCTTTGGAAACTTGCAAAAAAAGGTGCAAAATCAAGCAATATCAGGTAGGATTCAACGTTTGACCTTGTGCATTGATGCTTTGCTCTGAATTTACGATTGCAAGCGATTATAACAAGCCTTGGTTTTTCGTGATTATTTTAAAGTATCGGCTCAAAAGGAGACACAATGAAGCCAGTAAATATCGGTCTTTTAGGTTTGGGTACAGTCGGTGGTGGTACGGCTACTGTATTGCAGGACAACGCTGCGGAAATCAGCCGCCGTTTGGGACGTGAAGTCCGTATTTCTGCTGTTTGTGATTTGAACGAAGAAAAAGCCAAACAAATTTGCCCGAATGCTGCTTTTATCGAAGATCCGTTTGAGCTGGTTCAACATCAAGATGTTGATGTTGTTGTTGAATTGTTTGGCGGTACTGGTATTGCCAAAAATGCGGTATTGAAAGCGATTGAAAACGGCAAACACATTGTTACTGCCAATAAAAAACTGCTGGCTGAATACGGCAATGAAATTTTCCCTTTGGCGGAAGAAAAAAATGTCATGGTGCAGTTTGAAGCTGCTGTTGCCGGCGGTATCCCTATTATCAAGGCTTTGCGTGAAGGCTTGGCTGCAAACCAAATCCGCAGTATCGCCGGTATTATTAATGGTACCAGCAACTTCATTCTTACTGAAATGCGTGAAAAAGGCAGCGCGTTTGCAGACGTATTGAAAGAAGCTCAGGCTTTGGGCTATGCAGAAGCTGACCCTACTTTTGATATCGAAGGTCATGATGCCGGCCATAAAATCACCATCATGAGCGCATTGGCATTCGGTACACCGATGAACTTTTCTGCCTGCTATTTGGAAGGCATCAGCAAACTCGATAGTCGCGATATCAAATACGCTGAAGAGTTTGGCTATCGCATCAAATTGTTGGGTATTACCCGTAAAACCGACAAAGGCATCGAGTTGCGTGTACACCCTACTCTGATTCCTGAAAGCCGTCTGCTGGCCAACGTTAATGGCGTGATGAATGCTGTCCGTATCAATGCCGATATGGTTGGAGAAACCTTGTATTATGGTGCGGGCGCCGGTGCATTGCCGACTGCTTCTGCTGTGGTTGCCGACATCATTGATATTGCCCGCCTGATTGAAGCGGAAACTGACCATCGTGTTCCTCACTTGGCATTCCAACCTTCACAAGTTCAAGCGCAAAATATTCTGCCTATGGATGAAATCACCAGCAGCTACTATCTGCGTGTTCAAGCAACTGACGAACCGGGTACTTTGGGCCAAATTGCTGCACTCTTGGCCAAAGAAAATGTTTCTATCGAGGCTCTGATTCAAAAAGGCGTGATTAATCAAAGCACTGCTGAAATCGTGATTCTGACCCACACCACAGTGGAGCATAACGTCAAACGCGCTATTGCAGCGATTGAAGCTCTGAGCTGCGTGGATGCTCCAATCACCATGATCCGCATGGAAAGCCTGCATGACTGAGCAACAAACGGAAAGGCCGTCTGAAGAGCAACTGGCGGCCAGAAAAAAAGCCAAGGCAAAAATCCGCACCATCCGCATTTGGGCATGGATTATTTTGTCTTTGCTGGCTCTGACCGCCCTGCTCTCACAATGCGCGATGAACAAGCCGCAGATGAAACAAAATGTGGTGGAATCTTGCGTGAAAAACATTCCTTTTGCTGAGAAATGGCAAGCTGATTTGAAAGCAAAAGGTTTGGATGCGCAAAACGAGAAATTGGCTCAAGACTATTGTGTCTGCATGTGGGATCAGCCTTTAAGCAAACTCTCTGACGAGCAAATCCGAAACTTCGGCAAAATCAGCCCTGAGGAGCAACTCAAGCTCTTAGGTGGCGCGGAAGCTTTTGAGGCACGCGATAAGCAATGCGTGGCTGATTTAAAGGCTGAGTAAACCAATATCGATTTAAACTAAAGATACAAGGCCGTCTGAAATTCCAGACGGCCTTTCTTATAGTGAATAAATAATAATAAGAATTGATTTCATTATATTTTAAGTTTAAGATAGCTTGGTTAATTGCTTTTCTATGGTTGTTGCCATGCGCTACCACTTTCCTATTGCCGTTGATATTTATGATTTTTTGTATACCGGCCGATTTGACTATCTGGAAATCGGACAATCGGCAGAGTCCATTTTGCAGATGTTTCCTGCGCCTGATTGCGTCCCTAAAGGCTTGTTGGTGCAAAAAGGCTGGAATATTTGGCTTTATGGCGATATCGAACTGCATTTCTCCGACAATCGGCTGACACAGATTCGTGCTGATTTTCAGCCTGATACTGCATTAAGCGGCGGCCGTTGGGTAAAGTTGAATCCGTGGTTTTTTGCAAATGGCTGCCTTGATGTATATGCCGTCATTCAACGCTTGGTGCAACGCAATATTGACTTTATTAAAACGGAAACGCATACCAATTTAATTTTGCAGCTACAAAGCGGGGTTGAATTGATTTTTGAAAAATGTCGGGGTATGAAACTTGCCTCGTTCCGCAAACAAAAAGCCTCCCTGCCCCATTGGGCGCGGGAAACGGCTTCTTAAACAAAACAATGCCGTCTGAAAACATCATTTCAGACGGCATTATCAGTTACAAACCATTCAATAATTGTCGGATTTTCGTCATCGTCATAGAAGTCTGTTCATTACAGCCCTCAGTCCCTATTCCACTATCAAAGCAATCAATGCTGCTGACGCTGCAAAAGTGGGCATAGGCCATTTTTAACTCCCTAGCCAAAACGGCTTCGGGCATGCCGGTCATACCGAGTACATCTACGCCGTCACGCCGATAACGGGCGATTTCTGCACGAGTTGGACGGCGTGGGCCTTGCAGGCAGCCATAAACGGCAGAGTCGTAAATTGGCACATTGTGCGCTTTCGTGATATTCAACAATTCTTGTCGCAATTCATCGCAATAAGGGTTGAAAAAATCGGTATGGACAACCGGACATTCTTGGCCTTCAAAAAAAGTATCTTTACGGCCATAGGTATAGTCGATCAAATCGTCCGGCAACACCAGACTGCCGTTTTCAAAATCGGGATTGATACCGACGACTGAAGAAATGGCAATGATGTTTTCGACGCCTAAAGAGTGTAACGCCCAGATATTGGCGCGGTAGTTGATTTCATGCGGCGCGATGGTATGGCTAAAGCCGTGTCGTGCAAGGAAAACAATGTCCAAGCGCCCCAACCTGCCGAATAAAATAGGGCTGCTGGTTAAGCCGTATGGAGTGCGTACGATTTTTCGTTCAGTAATTTCGAGTTCCGGCAGTTTGGTCAAACCGCTGCCGCCGATAATGGCTAACATATAAACTTCCTTTGTTATCAATGGCCGTCTGAAACTTGGATTTTAGACGGCCTTAATATTATCGATTATTTATGTTTGTAGAAACGGCTGCCGAAATAAGCAGATGCGCCTTCACGCAATATAACCAGCGTCACGGCGGCAAGCGGCAAGCCGGCAAGCATACCGACAAAACCCATCAGTTGTCCGAAAGCCATCAACGAGAAAATCACCCAGAACGGAGACAAACCAATGCGGTCGCCGACGATTTTAGGCGTAATGAAAAAGCTTTCCAAGAATTGTCCGACACCGAATACAGCCCAGACCATCAACAAGCCCTGCCATGAGCCATATTGCAAAAGCGCGGCAATTGTCGCCAGCAAAAGGCCGGTAAATGCGCCCAAATACGGAATAAATACCAAAATACCGGCAATCATACCGATGGCAAAGCCGGAATCCAAACCGACCAGCATCAAGCCCAAGCCATAAACCAAGCCCATAATCATCATGACCATCAGCTGTCCGCGCAAAAATTCGCCCAAAACTTCATCCATATTGCCGCTGATACGCGTGTAGGTCTCGATAAAACGGCGTGGAACCAGTTTGCTGATTCCGGAAGACCAGCGTTTCCAATCCAACAAGAAGTAATATAGCAACAAAGGCAACAACGCCAAATTGCTGACGCCGCTGATCACGTTGCCGCTTTGACGCATCAAGGTAGGAATCCATTCTTTGAGCGTATTGCTCAACTCATCCGTATGCGACTGCAACCATGCAATAATCGATTCTTGATCGATTTGAATATAATCCCCGCTGACGCTGTTAAGCCACGGCAGCAGTTTGTTTTGAACAAAGCCCACGATTTGCGGTAGGCGTTCGGCCAGATTGTTAAACTGGTTCAACAACATAGGTACGATAATCAGCACCAACGACAGCAATACCAGTAAGGCAAACGCCATAATAATCATAGAGGCCGGCGCGCGACGGATACGCTTCAATTGCAGCCACTCAACCAAGGGATTCAAAACATAGGCCAAAACGGCAGCCACAATAAACGGCGTCAAAACATCGCCCAAGGCATATAAAAGCCAAATAAAGGCTGCGATGACGCAAGCCATAATAATCCACGGTTTTGCACCGCGCGTTTTCTTTTGATACATAAAAAGGTGTTCCCCAGTTGATGCTTCCAGTTGATGCTTAAGGTTTTCAAAATAAATAAGCAGTATAACAGATTCACAAAGGCCGTCTGAAAGTGAGACGGCTATTAAGATAAAATAAAAATTGTTGACAATAATGCCAAAAAATTCAGCCTGAATCCTCCAATTTAAGATAAAATACGCTCCGACAATCTACCCCCATACCCGAATAAGGAAATCCAATGAGCACTTCTTTGAGCTATCGTGACGCAGGCGTGGATATCGACGCAGGCGATCAACTGGTCGAAAACATCAAACCTTTTGCCAAGCGTACTATGCGCCCTGAAGTGTTGGGTGATTTGGGCGGTTTCGGCGCTTTGGTCGAAATCGGCAAAAAATACAAAAATCCGGTATTGGTTTCCGGTACGGACGGCGTCGGCACCAAGCTGAAACTGGCATTCGACTGGGACAAACACGATACCGTCGGCATCGATTTGGTTGCCATGAGCGTCAACGATATTTTGGTTCAAGGTGCAGAACCTTTGTTTTTCTTGGACTATTTCGCTTGCGGCAAGCTGGATGTTGCCCGCGCGACTGATGTGATTAAAGGCATCGCCCAAGGCTGCGAAGAATCCGGTTGCGCTTTGATTGGCGGTGAAACTGCCGAAATGCCGGGCATGTATCCCGAAGGCGAATACGACTTGGCCGGTTTTGCCGTCGGCGTGGTTGAAAAAGAACGCGTCATCAACGGCCGCAGCATTCAGGCCGGAGACGTTGTTTTGGGCTTGGCTTCCAACGGCGCACACTCCAACGGCTACTCTCTGGTACGCAAAATCATCGAGCGCGATAATCCTGATTTAGACGCGGAATTCGACAACGGCAAAACCTTGCGCGAAGCTATCATCGCCCCTACCCGCCTGTATGTGAAACCTATCCTTGCCGCTTTGGAAAAATTCACCATTAAAGGCATGGCCCATATTACCGGCGGCGGCATTACTGAAAACGTACCTCGCGTTTTGCCTGAAAATACCGTCGCACAAATCGATGCCAAAGCGTGGGAATTGCCTAAACTGTTCCAATGGCTGCAAAAAGCAGGCAATGTGGAAACCCAAGAAATGTACCGTACATTTAACTGCGGTATCGGCATGGTCGTTATCATTGCCAAAGAAGATGCCGATGCGGTACAGGCATTCTTGAGCGAACAAGGCGAAACCGTTTACCGATTGGGCGCAGTTCGTGAGCGCAACGGCGACGAACATCAAACCCAAGTGGCTTGATTAAGATGTAATTAAAAAAGTGCGGATGATGAATCCGCACTTTTTATTGTTTATGGTCTAAGAAAATCTCCGCTCTAGCCTGCTTCTTCCATAAAGCCGGCCAATTGAGCCGTATCATGGGCAATCATCAGCTCTTCATTGGTTGGAACGACCAAAACAGCCGGCATAGAACCTGTCGGGCTGATGATACCGGAGTTGCCGTAGCGTTTGTCCATATTGGCTTTGGTGTCGATGTGCAGACCTAAGAAATCCAAGTAGGAAACGGTTTTGGCGCGGATATTACGCGAGTTTTCGCCGATACCGCCGGTAAACACGAGCGCGTCAACGCCGCCACAAGCCACAGCCATCGAGGCAATATATTTGGCAAGGCGGTAAGTCATGACTTCCAAAGCCAAACGTGCGCCTTCATGGCCTTCATCCGCAGCGATTTCCAAAGAACGGCAGTCGTTGGAGAGTTCGGAAATACCGAGCAAGCCTGATTTTTTGTTCAGCATTTCATCAACTTGGGCAACATCCAAACCGGCGTGTGAAGTCAGATAGCTGTATACGCCCGGGTCGATGTCGCCGCAACGTGTACCCATTACCAAACCTTCGATCGGTGTGAAGCCCATACTGGTGTCAACGGATTTGCCGTTTCGGATGGCGGTAATGGATGCGCCGTTGCCTAAGTGGGCAATAATCATGCGGATGTCTTCCAACGGTTTGCCCAAGATGCGTGCGGCTTCAGGGGCGACGTAACGCATACTGGTACCGTGGAAACCGTAGCGGCGGAAAGCGTATTTTTTACGCAATTCGCGCGGAACGGCATAAGTGTAGGCACGTTCCGGCATGGTTTGGTGGAACGAGGTGTCCATCACGCCGACATTGGGCAGGCCCGGGAAATGCTCTTGCGCAGCCAAAATGCCGTTGATATTGGCAGGATTGTGCAGCGGGGCAAGCGGGATGCAGGCTTTCAGTTCGTCAAGGACGTCTTGGTCGATGAGGACGGACTCGTGATATTTTTCGCCGCCGTGGGCGATGCGGTGGCCGATGGCTTTGATGCGGTCGTGCAGACCGTGTTTTTCCAGTTTGTTCAACAGCATACCCACCGCACCGGCGTGGCAGTTGCGGCCGGTCAGGGGAACTTGGCGTTTGTTGCCGTCTTTGCTGAAGGTAATGACGGCTTCGGGCGTACCCAAACGTTCGCCGAGACAGCTTAAGAGAACTTTACCGTTTTTACGGTCGATAACGGCGCCTTTGAGTGAAGAGCTGCCGCAGTTCAGAACAAGAATGAGTTGGTTGGACATGGTGTTTCTCCTTTGAATTTTTGATTGTTTTTTTGGCTTCAGGCCGTCTGAAAAGAGCAAGAATCTTTGAGCGCTTTCCAGATTGCCTTTGGTTTGGTGTTTAGTCAGGCTTAATGCCCAATCCTAATCTCCATTGCAGGTATCGCTACCCGACTAAAATCTGCTTATTTGGTTTTCAGACGGCCTTGTTTAATGCTGCGGCCGTCTGAAAACTTAAAAGCAATCTTCCGGCACTCGGACTTGTCCTTCCATAATCACGCGTGCGCTACGGCTCATGACCGCTTTGGTGGCCGTCCATTGTCCGTCCTGACATTCGGCAGCGGCACCGACACGCAGTGCGCCCGACGGATGACCGAAACGGACTTCTTTACGCGCTCCGCCTCCGGCTGCAAGGTTGACCAGCGTTCCGGGCACGGCGGCGGCGGTAGCGATGGCAACTGAAGCAGTACCCATCATGGCGTGGTGCAATTTGCCCATGCTCAGCGCGCGTACCAACAAGTCGATGTCGGCAGCTTGGACGGTTTTGCCGCTTGAAGCAGTGTAATCGGCCGCGGGAGCAACAAAAGCGACTTTCGGCGTGTGCGCGCGGGCGGCGGCTTCGGATACGTCGTTAATCAAGCCCATTTTCAGCGCACCGTAAGCGCGGATTTTCTCGAATTTTTCCAGCGCGGCGGCATCGTTGTTGATGTCGTCTTGCAACTCTTTGCCTGTATAGCCCAAATCTGCGGCATTCAGGAAAATGGTTGGAATACCGGCATTGATAAGCGTGGCTTTCAGACGGCCTATATTCGGCACATCAATTTCATCGACCAAATTGCCGGTTGGGAACATACTGCCTTCGCCATCGGCCGGATCTAAAAATTCGATTTGCACTTCGGCTGCCGGAAACGTTACGCCGTCAAGTTCAAAATCGCCTGTTTCCAAAACTGCGCCGTTTTGCATCGGCACATGGGCAATAATGGTTTTGCCGATATTTTTTTGCCAGATTTTGACGGTACACAGGCCGTCTGAAGGGATTTTAGATTTATCGACCAAGCCTTGTTCGATGGCGAATGCGCCCACGGCGGCGGTCAGATTACCGCAGTTGCCGCTCCAATCGACAAAAGGTTTATCGATGGAAACTTGTCCGAACAAATAATCGACATCGTGATCGGCGCGTTCGGATTTGTCCAAAATCACCGCCTTGCTGGTGGATGAGCTGGCGTTGCCCAAACCGTCAATCTGTTTACCGTAAGGGTCGGGGCTGCCGAGTACGCGCAACAAGATTTTGTCGCGTGCCTCGCCTGCTTCCTGCGCAGCTGCCGGCAGATCGGTACGTTTGAAGAAAATGCCTTTAGATGTACCGCCGCGGTAGTAAACGGCTGGAATTTTAATTTGCGGCATTTCGAGTTCTCCTTTGTATTTTTAGTATGGTTTTTTCAGACGGCCCCTCAAACATTCGAGGCCGTCTGAAAACCTTTTTGAGCGTAGCCCGGGCATTTTGACGATACCCGATTTACCTTACGCTGCATTTCCTTCTAAGAAGTCTTGTGCGAAACGTTGCAACACGCCGCCGGCTTCATATACCAACACTTCTTCTGCAGTGTCGAGGCGGCAGGTCACCGGAACTTCGACGGTTTCGCCGTTTTTACGGTGAATCACGAGGGTCAGGTCGCAGCGCGGCGTGCGTTCGCCGACAACGTCGTAGGTTTCCGTACCATCCAGTTGCAGGGTGTGGCGGTTGGTACCCGGTTTGAACTGCAGCGGCAATACGCCCATACCGATCAAGTTGGTGCGGTGGATACGCTCGAAGCCTTCGGCAACAATCGCTTCCACGCCGGCGAGGCGTACGCCTTTTGCAGCCCAGTCGCGGCTTGAGCCTTGACCGTAATCCGCACCGGCAATGATGATGAGCGGCTGTTTACGGTTCATATAGGTTTCGATGGCTTCCCACATACGCATCACTTGACCTTCAGGTTCAACGCGTGCCAACGAACCTTGGCGTACGCTGCCGTCTTCGTTTCTCACCATTTCGTTAAACAGTTTCGGATTGGCGAAGGTTGCGCGTTGGGCGGTCAAGTGGTCGCCGCGGTGGGTTGCGTAAGAGTTGAAGTCTTCTTCAGGCAAACCCATTTTTGCCAAATATTCGCCTGCGGCACTGCTGGCCAAAATCGCATTGGATGGCGAGAGATGGTCGGTGGTGATGTTGTCGGGCAAAATCGCCAGCGGACGCATGCCTCTTAATGTGCGTTCCCCTGCCAGTGCACCTTCCCAGTAAGGTGGGCGGCGGATATAGGTGGACATTGGGCGCCAGTCGTACAGCGGGCTTGGTGCTTTTTGCGCTGTGCCGGTATCGAACATTGGGATATAAACGTCGCGGAATTGTTGCGGTTTCACATATTCGGCAACGATGGCATCGATTTCTTCATCGGTAGGCCAAATATCTTTCAGGCGGATTTCTTTGCCGTCTGCAACGCCGAGTACGTCGTTTTCAATATCGAAACGGATGCTGCCTGCCAGCGCGTAGGCAACGACCAACGGAGGCGAAGCGAGAAAAGCCTGTTTCGCATACGGATGGATACGACCGTCGAAGTTTCGGTTGCCCGACAATACGGCGGTGGCGTACAAATCGCGGTCGATGATTTCTTTTTGGATTTCCGGATCCAGCGCGCCGCTCATGCCGTTACAGGTGGTACATGCGAAGGCAACGATACCGAAGCCGAGTTTTTCCATTTCAGGCAGCAGGCCTGCTTCTTTCAAATAGATTTCAGCTACTTTTGAACCTGGGGCAAACGAAGATTTCACCCAAGGTTTGCGTTGCAAGCCAAGACGGTTGGCATTGCGTGCCAACAGCGCGGCGGCGACAACGTTGCGCGGATTGGAAGTATTGGTACACGAAGTAATCGCGGCAATAATCACTGCACCGTCAGGCATGAGGCCATCTGAAGGCTCTTCATAAGGTTTAGCCAAGCCTTTGCTGGCCAAATCGGCAGTCGCAAAACGGGCATGCGGGTTACTTGGGCCTGCCATATTGCGCGTTACGCTGCTCAAATCAAATTTCAATACGCGAGGATAAACGGCGGTTTTCAAGGCATCTGCCCACAAGCCTGCGGTTTTGGCGTAGATTTCTACCAATTTCACTTGCGCGTCGTCGCGACCGGTCAGTTTCAAATAATCAATGGTTTGCTCATCAATAGCGAACATCGCGGCAGTCGCGCCGAATTCAGGGGTCATGTTGGAAATAGTGGCACGGTCGCCGATGGACAGGCTTCTCGCGCCCTCGCCGAAAAATTCAACAAATGCGCCAACCACGCGCTCTTTACGCAAGAATTCAGTCAGTGCCAACACGATGTCGGTGGCAGTAATGCCCGGCTGACGTTTGCCGGTCAGCTCCACGCCGACAATATCAGGCAGACGCATCATGGATGCACGGCCCAACATCACGGTTTCGGCTTCCAAACCGCCCACGCCTACGGAAATTACGCCCAATGAATCGACGTGCGGCGTATGGGAGTCAGTACCCACACAAGTATCAGGGAATGCTACGCCGTTTTTAACTTGGACAACCGGCGACATTTTTTCTAAGTTGATTTGGTGCATAATGCCGTTGCCCGCCGGAATCACGTCCACATTTTCAAATGCGGTTTTTGTCCAGTTGATGAAGTGGAAACGGTCTTCGTTGCGTCTGTCTTCGATTTCGCGGTTTTTGCGGAAGGCATCAGGATCGTAACCGCCGCATTCAACGGCCAAAGAGTGGTCAACGATAAGCTGGGTTTGCACCACCGGATTCACTTTGGAAGGATCGCCGCCTTTTTCGGCAATCGCATCACGCAAGCCTGCCAAATCCACCAACGCTGTCTGACCCAGAATATCGTGGCACACCACGCGTGCAGGATACCAAGGGAAGTCGATTTCCTGTTTTCCCTCAATCAGCTGGCCCAGCCAGCTTTGCAGCGTAGGCAGGTCGACTTTGTCTGCGCGGTTGACCAAGTTCTCAGCCAAGATGCGGCTTGTGTACGGCAGCCTGTCGTAAGAGCCTGGTTTGATGTCTTCACACGCCTGACGCGCGTCATAATATTCCAAATCCGTACCGGGTAAAGCTTTGCGGTAACGTTGGTTGGCAGTCATGTCGGTTCTCCTAAATCTATTATTTTTTTGGTTTTGGGGTTTCAGACGGCCTGTCGATTCGGACCTTTAGGCCGTCTGAAGCCATAAATTCTGTTTTATTGCTTGTTGTCTAAAAATCTATTCGCGGTATGAAAAAAAATTGCTGCTCCGCTACCATCATTCCCGTATAGACGGAAATCCAAACTTAAATCTTTCAGCACTCTTTACAGCAGAACATTTCAACTTTTGAATTTCTGCCTGTATGGGAATGACGACAGCAGAGCAGCATGTTTTCCAAACGGCCGGCTCTCTCTCGCATACTGCACTAGGCCGTCGAAAAACGAAAACATCATTTATTCATTGTTTTCAAACGGCATTTCGAGATGGGGCGGGCAGGTGGCCCACCCTGCTGTTACGCATATTAGCGGTTTTCAATCTCCACGAATGCCAAATCTTCAGGGCCTGTGTAGTTTGCGCTCGGACGGATGATTTTGCCGTCTTTGCGTTGCTCGAGAACGTGTGCCGCCCAGCCGGTTGTACGGGAAATTACGAACAGCGGTGTGAACATAGCGGTCGGTACGCCCAATTTTTGGTAGGAAACGGCAGAGAACCAGTCCAGATTCGGGAACATTTTTTTCTCTTCCCACATCACGCTTTCCAAGCGTTCGGCAATGTCAAAGAGGCGCATATCGCCGGTTTCTTTGCTCAAACCGCGTGCCACTTCTTTAATGACAACGTTGCGAGGGTCGGAAATGGTGTACACCGGATGACCGAAACCGATCACGATTTCTTTGCGGCCGATGCGTTCGCGGATGTCGGCTTCGGCTTCGTCGGCATTGCGGTAGCGTTTTTGAATATCGTAAGCCACTTCGTTCGCGCCACCGTGTTTCGGACCTTTCAACGCACCGATTGCACCGGTAATGCAGGAGTACATATCAGAGCCTGTACCGGCAATCACGCGGGCGGTAAAGGTAGAAGCGTTGAACTCGTGTTCTGCATACAGAATCAGTGAAACGTGCATGGCTTTGATGTGTGATTCGCTTGGGCGTTTACCGTGCAACAGGTGCAGGAAATGACCGCCGATGGTCTCTTCGTCGCTTTCAACTTCAATGCGTTTGCCGTTGTGCGAATATTGATACCAGTACAAGAGGATGCTGCCGAGGCTGGCGATCAGTTTGTCGGCGATGTCGCGCGCTTCACTTTCCGGATGGCTTTCACGTTCAGGATGAACGCAGCCCAGCATGGATACGCCGGTACGCATCACGTCCATCGGATGGGTATGTGCAGGCAGACTTTCCAAAACTTTGATCACACGGATAGGCAGGCCGCGCATGGATTTAAGCTTGGTTTTATAAGCGGCCAGCTCGAATTTGTTGGGCAGATGGCCGTGAATCAGCAGGTGGGCGACTTCTTCAAACTCGCATTTTTGTGCCAAATCCAGAATGTCGTAACCGCGATAGCTCAAATCGTTGCCGGTACGGCCAACGGTACACAATTCGGTATTGCCGGCCGCAACACCAGAAAGCGCAACGGATTTTTTAGGTTTGAAAGTTGGGGTTTGAGTAGTTTCAGTCATGGTATTTCTCCTTTGTATTTTTATGGGTTTTATTTTTCAGACGGCCGATGCGGATTTGTTAAAAGGCCGTCTGAAAGCGGTTACTTATTTTTGAAACAATTTATCCAGTTTTTGCTCGAAGGCATGATAGTTCAGATGCTCGTACAGCTCGGCACGGGTTTGCATAGTGTCAACCACTGCGGCCTGAGTACCATCGCGCATAATCGCTTCATAAACATTCAGAGCGGCTTTACTTGCTGCACGGAACGATGACAGCGGATACAGCACCAGCGACACGCCGTTTTCAGCCAGCTCGCTTTGGGTATAAAGCGGAGTAGAACCAAACTCGGTAATGTTGGCCAATACAGGTACTTTCACTGCATCTGCAAATTGGCGGTACATTTTCAAATCGGTCATGGCTTCAGGGAAAATCATGTCCGCACCGGCTTCGACACAAGCCTGGGCGCGTTCGATAGCGGCATCCAAACCTTCTACCGCCAGCGCATCGGTACGCGCCATAATCACGAAGTTCTCATCAACACGCGCATCTACGGCAGCTTTGATACGGTCGACCATTTCATCTTTAGAAACGATGGCTTTGTTCGGACGGTGGCCGCAGCGTTTTTGCGCTACCTGATCTTCGATGTGAACCGCTGCAACACCAGCGCGTTCAAAGTTACGAATGGTACGGGCAATATTGAATGCACCGCCCCAACCCACATCGATGTCCACCAGCAAAGGCGTATCCACGTTGTCCGTGATGCGTCGCGCGTCGATCAGCACATCTTCCATTGTGGTAATGCCCAAATCAGGGATACCGCAAGAGCAGGCTGCCACGCCGCCGCCAGACAGATAGATTGCTTTGAAACCGCTTTGGGTGGCCAATCGTGCAAAGTAAGCATTGACGCAACCGACCACGGCAAGAGGATTCGATTCTTTCACAGCTTGGCGGAAACGTGCTCCGGCAGAGTGTTGACTCATCATATTTCTCCTTTATAGACTTTTTATCAGTATTAATCGGACAGCTCGGTTTTTTCACAACTTGAAACGAACCGTTTAGAAAGAAACAATCGTTCTAAAAAACTGTTTCCAGACGGCCTGTAAAATTTCAATCATCAACCATCTAAAAATTTAAAATCAATAAATACAAATAGTTATCAAAACTAATAAATACAATAAGGCTGAAGCGGAGGTATACGTTTTTTAATTTTTATTAATCAATATATGAATGGCTGTTGGGGATACAGATATTTTAAAACCCGAAGCGTTTGTAGGAATGCGGAAACTGGATTCGGGTTGAGAGCCTTCAGACCGTCGGGACTGCCAATAAGCTGGCGGCGACGGGAGCGGCAGAGATGGGAGAAAATCTATAACAAGAGAGAGTGGTTTGATACAGATTCATGATGATGTTCCTTTGTAGTGCGATGTAGTTTTTATTTATGGAAACAAATTTAAAAAATAAAACCGGTCTTGTCAAACACTTTTTTCAAAAAAATTATAAAAAATTCAGTTATTAATAAACGATTTTTTCATAACAAATGTAAAAAACGGACAGGCTGTACCACATCAAATCCTTGCGTGGCTTAGCTTCTGTCCGTTTTGTACTTTTGGCTGATAGTCAGAATGATTGTAAACAATCTATCTAAAAATAATTTATAATTGATTCATTTATAAAGAACTTTTAAATATGCCGTCTGAAAAAATTAAAATTTTTGCCTTTAAATTTTCAGACGGCCTTTGCATGATGACTACTCTGCACTAAATGCCGTCTGAAAAGTCTGTTTGCCAATGGTAATGTCGGCAGTGTAATCATGGCGGCCTTCGACGCAAAACGGCAAGCGGACTTGCACAGCCTGCCAACTTTGCGGCGATTGTTGCGTCAGGTTGTAGCGATTGAAGCCCATGTCCATGTTTTTCATACTGAAACTGATACTGACCGCGCCCGTATTCTTCGGCACATTCTCAACCACAATATCAAAAGGCTCGTGTGTATTGATGGAGGTCGCTCGCACTTTTGAACCGTCAGGCAGGACGCAGCCTTGTGTCAGACTACATTCGACTACATTCGCTTTTGTCTGTTGCCGCTGCCACCAATCCAGGAGCAGCAGTTTGGCCGCCGCAAACACAATCAGTAAAACAGCGGCAATCAGTAGTTTTTGATTTTTACTCATTTCAGACGGCCTCGATGTCATTATCGGTCAAAACAGCATGCACACCCATGCTCTGCCACTGTTCGCGATAAATGGAAACCATGCTTTCCGGAGCAGCCGCAATCGACGGCATAGCCACGCCTTGCGCCAAAATATCGATAACTTGCTTGGCGGCAGCTTCATTCGCTACTTTCCATACGACAGCATCGGCATTTTGCACCTGCTGCCATTGTTCGACATTTTCAATGATTGGCCACACGCTGGGCGCTTCTATCGGCTTGCCTTGTTGCCAATCGGCAAAATCCAGCAATACGGCAGAGGCGGTTTGATGCTGAGCCGACAGATATGGCATAACATGATATTCGCCCATGCTGTTTCGACCGCTTAAGCCGCTTTTCAGACGGCCTTGAAGCTGGCGCGGAATGGAGAGGGAGCGTAACAATGCGCTATTGGCAGGCAACATCGGCGCAACGGTAAAATCCCCTGCCTTTTGCCATGCCCATTTTTGTCCTTCCCTCGATTGGATTTCTCCTGTCCATTGGTCGGCTTCCACCCATAAAAAATGCAGGCGTACATGTGCGTGTTCGTAGGAATGGACTTTCGTCAGCCACGGCGTAGCGGCAAGGATACGGATGCCGAGTTCTTCTTCAAACTCGCGTTGCAAGGCTTGAAAATCGCTTTCGCCTGCCTCAACCTTGCCGCCGGCAAATTCCCAATAGCCGGCATACGGTTTGCCATCTGGGCGGGAACTGAGCAGGTAGCGGCCGTTTTGGTCGAGCAAAATTCCGGCAACCACTTGCACCAATGGGCGTGTGTCTTCAGTCATCATGAGCTTATTCTTATATGCGGCAGGCAGCGACACCTGCCGATTTATGCGTAAAAAAACGATGTCGGGCCTATACGCCCGACCTTCAACAAATACCTAACCCTTCAGGCCGTCTCTATTTCAGACTACTTAAATCCGGCCTTATTTTTCCGCAATGACAAAAGCCATAACGGTATCCTCTTCATCGCTCATACTGAGATGGCAGCTGCGGATACCCTGCTCTTCCAGCCATTTTGTCAAAGCAGGTGCAAAAAACAATTCAGGTTTGCCCAATGCATCATGTCCGACACCGATATTGCGGAAAGACACCACGCCGCGTATGCCCGTACCGACGGCTTTGGCAAAAGCCTCTTTGGCGGCAAAGCGTTTGGCAAGATAGTTGACCGGTTTGCCTGCCTGTGGAAACTCCAACAGCTCTTCCGGGCTGAGAATGCGTTGCGCAAATGCCAGTCCGAATTTTTTGTTCAGGCGGATAATGCGTTTGAGGGAAACGATGTCTGTACCGATTCCGTAAATCATGGGTCTGCTCCTTGTTTAAATAGTCAGGCCGTCTGAAAGTGTGAATACCGGCCAAAGCCAATTGCCTTAGCCGGTATGGCTGATGCCGTTAAGGCAGCATTCTGGCTCTGAACATGACTTCCTTCATCTGGCGGACAGCTTCTGGCAGGCCGAGGAAGAGTGCTTGGGAAATCAGTGAATGTCCGATGTTCAGTTCGCGGATGGCGAGGATTTGAGCGATCGGCGTAACGTTGTGAATGGTCAGGCCGTGTCCGGCATTGACGACCAAACCCAAATCGCTGGCATAATGCGCGCCGTTTTGAATGCGCTCGAATTGTTTTATTTGCTCGGCGTGGCTGTGTGCATCGGCATACGCACCGGTGTGCAACTCGATAACGGGCGCGCCGACATCATAAGCGGCTTGGATTTGCGCGTTGTCGGCATCGATAAACAAGGACACGCGAATGCCTGCGTCGGTCAGGATTTTGGTGAATTCGGCCACTTTATCCTGTTGCGCCAATACGTCCAAACCGCCTTCTGTGGTCACTTCTTGACGTTTTTCAGGTACGAGGCACACATCTTCCGGCATGACGTTGAGCGCGTTTTCCAGCATTTCTTCCGTCAGCGCCATTTCCAAGTTCAGGCGCGTGCGGATGGCGTTTTTAACGGCGAACACATCCGCATCTTTAATATGGCGGCGGTCTTCACGCAAGTGCATGGTAATCAAATCTGCGCCGTGGGTTTCCGCAATCAGCGCAGCTTCGACAGGGCTGGGATAAATCGTACCGCGCGCATTGCGGACGGTGGCAATATGGTCGATGTTTACGCCTAACAACATAATAATGTCCTTTCTTTAAGGTTTCAGACGGCCTGAATCTTCACCTACCAAAGGCCGTCTGAAAAAATTCAACTGCCCAAACCAAACTGCTGCAACTGC
Source organism: Neisseria sp. P0009.S008 (assembly GCF_051958615.1). NCBI lineage: Bacteria > Pseudomonadati > Pseudomonadota > Betaproteobacteria > Neisseriales > Neisseriaceae > Neisseria > Neisseria sp. P0009.S008. Next base: position 346,316 of record NZ_JBQCVG010000001.1, on the reverse strand, counting down.
TGCAAAACCTGCCGAGATTTGATGCCCTCGGGGAGAAGGTTGTCAATCAAAAGCCGCGTTACTTTCAAAGCCTGACCGAGGCTTTCCTGATAAACAAAACTGCCTTCCCTCAAATCGATTAAAGTCGTGCCCAATACGGCAACGCCCTTATTGAGCGTATGGAAACGGTCGGCCTCTGCCAAAGGCACCACAGCCTCTTCCGGTGTGAGCCAATAAGTTTCTTCTCCATTGATTTCATTGCCGTTGCCATCATGGAACAAATCGGGGGCAAAGCCCAAGCGTGTCAGCAGCGACCATTCAAAACGGCGCAAAGCGGCAATATGGTTGGCCTCGCAGCAGATGGTTTTCATGGTTTCCGCCAAAACATCGTAAAGCTCGGGCAACGGATCTTCACGGACGGTCAATTTCAGCATCAACTCGTTCACATACAATCCGCTGAACAAATCCCTGCCCTGCGGCTGCGGCCACCCGCCTATCCATTCGGCACGATGCAAAGTCTTCAACTCTTGCGAACCATACCAAGACGCGCTCACCGGTACAAACGGCACCAACACGCCGCGCAATTCGCTCTGCCGTTTGCGCGCGCTTCTGGCCAACAAAGCCACCCGCCCATAACGGCGGCTGTAAGCCTCCACCCACAAGCTGCTCTCGCGCCACGGGACGGAAGCAAGCAGAAAGATAGGTTCGTGGTTGATGCGGTTTGGTTGCGCCATAAGGGTTTGGAAAGATAAAGATTGTGTCGATTATAACGGAAAATCGACACAAAAAGGCCGTCTGAAAATCTGCCTTCTATAAAGGCCATCTAAAAACCTTTATAATCCGTTTTGAATGAACAACCGACTTTCCTGTGTTTATGCCGAAATTCCCTTTTAAATCCGCTCTTTCCCTGCTCTCCGCAGCCCTATTATCCGCCTGCTCGCTGGTGAAATATCAGCCTGTTGCCGGTATTGATACGGTCGACCTGCAACGCGGCTACCGCTTTGAAACCAGCCGGCTTCAACACCACGACGAAGATGATACGCTTATTGTGTTGATGTTCTCCGGTGGCGGTACGTGCGCAGCGGCTTTGGGTTATGGTGTGTTGGAGCAGCTTCATAAGCAACAGGTTACCATCGGCGGTAAAAAACAGTCTTTGATGTCGAATGTCGATGTGGTGGTCGGCGTATCCGGCGGCTCGGTTTTGGCAGCTTATTTTGCACTCAAAGGCGAAGAAACCATTCCCTTGTTTTATAAACGTTTCCTCCACCAAAACTTCCAACGCCAAGTTGTCAAACAAGCGTTTTCCATGTCCAATCTGCCCCGACTGGCCTCGTCTGAATACGGACGCGGCGATCTGTTACAGGAGCAGTTTGAAAACTACCTTTTCGGAAAAACCACTTTCCGAGATTTGGAAAAAAATGCTAAAGGTCCGTTTGCCATCATTTCCGCCACCGATATGGGCATAGGCGAGCGTTTTAATTTCACGCAGGAATATTTCGACCCGATGTGTATCGACTTGGCCGACTTGCGACTTGCCCGCGCCGTTGCCGCTTCAAGCTCCGTGCCTATGGTGTTTGCACCGATTACGCTCAATAACAACGGCGGCCATTGCCAATACACGCCGCCGTTGCAACTTATCTCCGACAGCGAAGCCGGTAAAAAACAACAGCAAACCCGAAAAGAATTTATCGAGCGTTTCCAAAAATACAGCGACAGTAAAAACCGTCCCTACATCCACCTTATCGACGGCGGCTTGACCGACAATCTGGGCATGCGCAGCCTTTTGGACATGACGGAGATGTATCCGGAAAAAATCCTGACGCATAAAATCAAACAAAACAAAATCCGCCATATTGTGGTCATCAACGTCAATGCCCAAAACGAAGTCAGCAGCAATTTGGATAAAAGCGCGGCCGTACCCGGCTTCCGCGATGTCGTTTCCGCCATCGTGAATATCCCGATTGACCAACATTCGCAAGAGTCTTTGCGCCGCTTCAGGGCTTTTGTCGACCAATGGAACAAAGACAAGCAGAACGAAGACATCTATTTCTCTTTCGTCAGCCTGAATCTCAAAGACCTTCCGCCATCCCAGCTGAGGGACAAGGTATTGAATATTCCGACCAGCTTCTATCTGCCGCCGGAAGACGTGGACAACCTGCGCACCGCCGCCGCTGAACTGATGAAGCAGTCGCTGGACTATCGCAACCTGCTGACAGAATTTGCGGCACACCCCAATCCAGATACCATTTTCGCAGCCCCGCCTCCGGATGCGCAAGAGTTCAAGCCATTGAACGAAAAGAAAAAGCAGTAGCAAACTGTTCCATAAAGTGCAGCTCTGTTAAAATATCTGCTTCATCTTATATTTCAGACGGCCTCGATACCCAAGGCCGTCTGAAACACTTAACAATAAATAGAATCCAACCATGACCGAATTAAACACTCCCATCGTTACCGATATTGACCGCCCCATCCTCGTTCCGCCCGGCGGCCATAAAAAAGTCCTGCTGCATTCCTGCTGCGCCCCATGTTCCGGCGAAGTGATGGAAGCTATGCTTGCCAGCGGCATCGACTACACCATTTATTTTTACAACCCCAATATCCATCCGCACAAAGAATATATGTTGCGCAAAGAAGAAAATTTGCGTTTTGCGGACAAATTCGGCATCCCCTTTGTCGATAAAGACGACGACTACGAAAACGACCGCAAAGAATGGTTCGCCAAAGCCAAAGGCATGGAATTTGAACCCGAACGCGGTATCCGCTGCACCATGTGTTTCGACATGCGTTTTGAAAAAGCGGCCCAATACGCCCATGAAAATGGCTTCCATGTCTTCACCAGCTCACTGGGCATTTCACGCTGGAAAGACATGAAACAAATCAACGGCTGCGGCCATCGCGCCGCCGAGCCTTATGATGACTTGGTTTATTGGGATTTTAACTGGCGCAAAGGCGGTGGCAGCGCACGCATGATTGAAATCAGCAAGCGTGAGCATTTCTACCAACAAGAATATTGCGGTTGCGCCTATTCCCTGCGCGATTCCAATGCCCACCGCAAATCGCAAGGCCGCATCCCCATCAAGCTGGGCGTGTTGTATTACGGTGATGAATCTACCCAATACGAGCCTCAAGCCGAAAACAAAATCATTGTTGAGAAATAAATATCAAAGGCCGTCTGAAACATTCAGACGGCCTTTGTTCAAATCAGACAATTAACGGCGGCGGAATTTGCCGTGATCAAAATCATCAAATGCCTGATAAGCAGCTTGGCATTGAATTTTTTGCTCGGCATAAGGCAAACCGCGGAACGCTTTTGCTGCTTTACGGTTTTCCCTCAACTCGGCCTTGTTACCTTTGTAGCGATACCAAGCGGCACGGCGCTCAAGGTATCTCTTACAAGCAGGATGCAATTTGTATTTCTTCACCTGCTGGTGTTTGCTCACATGATGGCCATGCGGTTTGGCCGCAGCTTCGGCAGAATAAGTACCCAAGCTCAAGACAGCAACCACTGCCAGTGCAGAACCTAAAGTTTTCAGTGTCAACATGATTTTCTCCCAATTCAGGTTGAATATTCATCCCATTATATGCCTCGCCTGATGCCTCGACAAACCGTCTAATGTGTTGCATGACAGGCGAGTGTCAGCAATTACGACATTATCCTTCTTGCTTTGCAAAATTTAACACACCTTCTATTTAGACAGACGCCGAATATAAATTTCTTTATTTCATAAGCCTCTAGCCAATGTTTAACCAAATGTGATGCAAATGCAAAATAATGCCAAATCGCCACAAAGCCACATGAAACCTAGTCCGAGCCTTCCCCCTCCTTAATCAGCCCCTGAAAAAAGCGCATTGTCAAGTCTAGTTAAACAAAGAAAAATACATTATATTGTGCCGTTCAAAGCAATCACATACCGTATCTTGTGTTTTTTTAATGGGAAGACTGAATAATGAATGCAGCAACGAATATTAAAGTAACCAAACGCGACGGACGCTTGGAAGATATCAATTTAGACAAAATCCACCGCGTTGTTACTTGGGCGGCGGAAGGCTTACAAAACGTCTCCGTATCGCAAGTCGAGCTTAAATCACATATTCAGTTTTACAACGGTATCCGTACCGACGATATCCATGAGACCATCATTAAGGCTGCGGCCGACCTGATCTCACAAGATACGCCCGATTATCAATATCTGGCCGCCCGCCTCGCCATTTTCCATCTGCGCAAAATCGCTTATGGCGAATTCGAACCGCCTCACCTCTACGATCACGTTAAAAAACTGACCGAAGCAGGCAAATACGACCGCCACATCATCGAAGATTACAGCCGCGAAGAGTTTAACGAGCTGAACGCCTATATCGACCACAGCCGCGACATGACTTTCTCGTATGCCGCCGTGAAGCAGCTCGAAGGCAAATATCTGGTGCAGAACCGCGTGACCCGCCAGATTTATGAAACGCCGCAGTTTTTATACATTTTGGTAGCGATGTGTCTCTTCAGCAAATACCCGAAAGAGACGCGCTTGGATTACGTCAAACGTTTTTACGACGCCGTTTCTACGTTTAAAGTATCGCTGCCAACCCCGATTATGAGCGGCGTGCGCACGCCTACGCGCCAGTTCTCAAGCTGTGTATTGATTGAATGCGACGACAGTCTGGATTCCATCAACGCCACCACCAGCGCGATTGTGAAATACGTTTCCCAACGTGCGGGCATCGGCATCAACGCCGGACGTATCCGTGGTTTGGGCAGTGAAATCCGTGGCGGCGAAGCGCAACACACCGGCTGTATCCCATTCTTCAAAATGTTCCAAGCGGCTGTTAAGTCCTGCTCGCAAGGCGGCGTACGCGGCGGCGCGGCAACCTTGTTCTACCCATTATGGCACATCGAAGCCGAAAGCCTGTTGGTGTTGAAAAACAACCGCGGCGTAGAAGACAACCGCATCCGCCAGCTTGATTACGGCGTGCAAATCAACCGCCTGCTGTACACCCGCCTGATTAAAGGCGGCAACATTACGTTGTTCTCGCCCAACGAAGTTCCCGGGCTGTACGACGCATTCTTTGCCGACCAAGACGAATTCGAGCGTCTCTACACCAAATACGAGCAAGACCCGAATATCCGCAAACGCACTTTGCCGGCCACTGATTTGTTCTCCACACTGATGCAGGAACGTGCTGGAACGGGACGTATCTACATCCAAAACGTTGATCATTGCAACACGCACAGTCCGTTTGATCCGCGCGTCGCGCCTGTTCATCAGTCCAACTTGTGCATGGAAATCGCCCTGCCGACCAAACCGCTGGACAACATCAACGATCCGAACGGCGAAATTGCCTTGTGTACCCTGTCCGCCTTCAACTTGGGCGCATTGAACAACTTGGACGAACTGGAAGAGCTTGCCGATTTGACCGTACGCGCACTTGATGCCCTGTTGGATTATCAAGACTATCCGGTTGCAGCCGCTCGCACCGCAACCATGAACCGCCGCACACTCGGCATCGGCGTCATCAACTACGCCTACTATCTGGCGAAAAACGGCGTACGCTACAGCGACGACTCCGCCCTCGGCCTGACCCACCGCACCTTTGAAGCCATGCAGTATTACCTGCTCAAAGCATCGGTGAACCTTGCCAAAGAATACGGCGCATGTCCGCTGTTCAACCAAACCGTTTATTCGCAAGGCAAACTGCCTATCGACACGTACAAAAAAGACTTGGATGCCGTGTGCAGCGAACCGCTGTTGTGCGACTGGGAAAGCCTGCGCGCCGACATTGTCAAATACGGCCTGCGCAACTCTACCCTGACCGCACTCATGCCGTCTGAAACCAGTTCGCAAATTGCCAATGCTACCAACGGCATTGAGCCGCCGCGCGGCTTGGTAACAGTCAAAGCATCGAAAGACGGCATCCTGAAACAAGTCGTGCCGGAGTTTGAAGCCCTGAAAGACGCCTACGAAACCCTGTGGCAGCTTCCAGGCAACGAAGGCTACCTGAAACTTGTCGGCGTGATGCAAAAATTCGTTGATCAGGCGATTTCCGCCAATACTGCCTACGACCCGAGCAAATTCGAGGGCAACAAAGTTTCCATGAAACAAATGCTCAAAGACTTGCTGACTGCCTACAAATACGGCGTCAAAACCCTGTACTACCACAACACCCGCGACGGCGCGGACGATACGCAGACCGATATTCAGGATGACGGCTGTGCTGGGGGGGCTTGTAAGATTTAGAGAGGAGATAAAGTTTGTTGTAATACCTTGAAGATTTAATTTTAAATGGAGAATGAAATTGCATTATAAAGATTATTTAAAATTAAGTGATGGTGATGTTGTGAAAGAATCATCACCTCCTGTTTTTGGCAAACATCTAGGACAGGAAGAAAAATATTCTTATGATGTTTTAAATAAAGAAGGTATTTTAACTAGTAAAGTTATAGTTACAGAGCATATGAGCATAAAGAAACCATTTAATAAGACAATTCATATAGTACAAACCGATATTGAAAATGGTGTTTTAGTTGATAAGATTATAAGGATTTAAATATAAAAATTTTGTTGCTCTAATACTGGTAAGTTCTAACTAATAATTTGTAATATTTTGAATCAGCACTATCTGGAAGCAAGTAGAGAAATAAATTATTTATATTTATTTCAAATAATTAATCTATCTTAGCCGGTCAAAAGGTCGTCTGAAACCCGAATTTCTAAATTTAAATTAATCCGAGAAACAGCCATGTCCTGCGAACACTTAACTATGTCATACAGCACCTTTTCCAAAACCAAAAACGATGCGCTTAAAGAGCCGATGTTTTTCGGTCAGCCGGTAAATGTTGCCCGTTATGACCAGCAGAAATACGAAGTATTTGAAAAACTGATTGAAAAACAACTATCTTTCTTTTGGCGGCCGGAAGAAATCGACGTGTCGCGCGACCGTATCGACTATGCCAACCTGCCCGAACATGAAAAACATATTTTCATCAGCAATCTGAAATACCAAACCCTGCTCGATTCCATCCAAGGCCGCAGTCCGAACGTTGCGTTCTTGCCTTTGGTGTCTATTCCCGAGCTGGAAACTTGGATTGAAACGTGGAGCTTCAGCGAAACCATCCACTCGCGCAGCTACACTCACATCATTCGCAATATCGTCAATGATCCGTCGGTCGTGTTCGACGACATCGTGCAGAACGAATACATCATTGCCCGTGCTGAAGACATTGCCTGCTATTACGATGATTTGATTGAATACACTCAGTATTACAATCTGTTGGGCGAAGGTTCGCACAATATCGGCGGCAAACTTGTTACCGTGTCTTTGCGCGAGTTGAAGAAAAAGCTCTATCTTTGCCTGATGTGCGTTAACGTGTTGGAAGCCATCCGTTTCTACGTTTCATTCGCCTGCTCGTTCGCTTTTGCCGAGCGCGAGTTGATGGAAGGCAACGCTAAAATCATCAAGCTGATTGCCCGTGACGAAGCCCTGCACCTGACTAGCACCCAGCATATGCTCAACCTGATGCGCGCCGGTGCCGATGACCCTGAAATGGCTGAAATTGCGAATGAATTGCAGGACGAGTGTTTCAACCTCTTCAAAAAAGCAGCCGAGCAGGAAAAAGAATGGGCTGCCTATCTGTTTAAAGACGGCTCAATGATTGGCCTGAACAAAGAAATTCTGGCTCAATACGTTGAATACATTACCAATCTGCGTATGCAGGCGGTCGGTCTGCCTGCCGGCTTTGAAGGTGCGACCCAAAACCCGATTCCTTGGATTAACGCATGGCTATCTTCTGACAATGTACAGGTTGCGCCGCAGGAAGTGGAAATTTCCTCTTACCTGATTGGTCAGATTGATTCGGAAGTTAATGCCGACGATTTGGGCGATTTCGAGCTGTAAACCGCGTTTCAGACGGCCTTTGGGCGTAACCGGCCGTCTGAAAATCTCTTTTCAATCCTCAAGGTATAACCAAAAATGAAGATTTATGGCGACATTGCGGTAAAAGCAGCTGAATCATATTCTAAATATGAAGATATGGAACAAGCTTGGACAGAGATTGCGGCATTATTTCCCATCAAGGAGTCAATTAGAAAAAAAGGATGCCCAAAGAATGCATTTTTGGGATTGTGTTGTGCGGGGTTGGTTAAAGGAATCAACCCGGAAAAAGTCAAAACCAAACATTCCAAAAACGGAGAATATGCCGTTGCAGCGGTCAGCCTTTTAAAAAATGATCCCGAATGGGCAAATCAGAAAAAATCCGTTTTCTGGCGCGAAATTGTGGGTAATGAAAAAAAATATAACAGCCAGCTTCATGTCGTTTTGGCCTTGTGGGAAAAAGGCTTGATTATTTGAATTTATATATTTAAGGCCGTCTGAAACATTGTTCAGACGGCCTCTATGCCCTAAAACACACATGGCACTCATTAGCACACACGACAAAACCTTCCAACTCCAACAAGGCGAAACCTTATTGGAGGGCTTGGAGCGCACTGGACACGAAGTTGAATACCAATGTCGCAGCGGTTATTGCGGTTCATGCCGGGTTAAAATCTTGGATGGGAAAGTCTCTTATGATAATTTTCCACTCGCTTTTGTCGCGCCCGGAGAAATTTTGCCGTGCTGCTGCCGGGTTACTGAAGACATCAAGCTCGATTGTCGGGAGCGCATCAAAGAGCCGGACTTATTTGATGTCGATTTATTTGAAGACAAATAAAAAATGCCGTCTGAACATTGTGGCCGAAATCTTTAATTTCATTTCCACTGTTCAGACGGCATTTTTATGGTTAAGCTTATTTACGCTCGCCAACTGGTAAAACTGTCTTGCCGAAAGATTCGTTGATGACCTCTGCCGCTGCCAAGTAGAACGCACCAAGTGCAGTTACCAAGCCTAAGCAACCGCCGATATGGACAATGCTATGATTTTCCATGCCATCGCCAATACCCAGTGCAAAGAAAGTCAGTGTCAAGCAAAAGAAAATACCGCTCAATACTTTAGGCTTGGTCAAGGTGGCCACAAACATCATTAGCGAAAACATCCCCCATACGCAGAGATACCAACCGATAAATGCCGGGGCTGTTTCACCTTTGAAAAAGATGGTAAACAAAGCCCATGTCCACCAGAAGGCACCATAGCTGATAAAAGCGGTAAAGCCAAACGTATTGCCTTTCTTGAACTCAAACATACCGGCAATAACTTGGGCGATACCACCAAAGGCGAGAGCCATGCCCAAAACTAAGCCGACACCCTCTTGAGCAGTAAAAAAGCCGCCGTTAATCAGACTGAGCAACCAAGTTGTCAATGCAAAGCCACACAGGCCTACTGGACCTGGGTTCGCCAGATTTTCTTTAGTAGTAGTCATTTTATTTCTCCTCTAGTTATTAAAATAGGAAGCCTATTGTTACAGGTTTTATTTAAAATTAAAAGAAATAAATTTAAAAAAATCAGGCCGTCTGAAAAATATTTTTCAGACGGCCTTAAATATTAATAATTAAACTATCCTAAAATTGCCAAAATTTTCCTTAATTCATTGGCATTAATCTGGCCGGGTGCAGACGTTTTTTGTGCCGCACCAAAGGTTACGGCCGAGCCAAAAGTCGAGCCGGCCAAGCGACTGACAGCTCCGATTTTACCCATAGACATAGTAATAATCGGGCGGTCGATAATTTGTGAAACATCATATGTTGCCTGTAATAAGGTCAATACATCTTGCGGCGATTGCGGCATCACGGCAATTTTGCAGATATCCGCGCCCCACTCGGCCATTGTTTTCAGACGGCCTGTAATGTCTGCCAAAGACGGCGTGGATTGGAAATCGTGATTACAAAGTAAGGCGACAGTTTGATACTCATGTGCCAAAGCAATGGTTTGTTTTACGCCGCTTTCCTCAGCAAAAAGCTCGATGTCGATAATATCGGCTTGTTTGGAACGGATGATTTTTTCCAATAATTCAAAATAATAGTCGTCAGCACAAGGCGTATTTCCACCCTCTTTCGCCCTTCTAAACGTAAACAGTAAAGGCTTGTCAGGAAAAGCCTGTCGGACAATACCTAATTGCTCGGCAATAAAATCGGCATCAAGCGCAGCTTGAAAAAAATCCGCACGAAATTCAATAATGTCAAAAGCCGTATCTTTCAATACGCGCAAAGCCTGATCCAATTCCTGCGTATTGGCGGCCACCAGCGGCACGGCAATTTTAGGCAGGCCTTTGCCGATCTCGATATTTTTGATGATGACAGGTTTCATATTGTTCCTTTTTGCTGTTCAAGCCAATCAGTGCAGATGCTCGTAAATGGTTTCCGCCAATGCTTTGCTGATGCCTTCCACTTTTTCCAAGTCCTCGCGGCTGGCGGCAATCACGCCGCGCAGACCGCCGAATCGGGTGAGCAATGCTTGGCGGCGTTTGCTGCCGATACCTGGGATTTCGCTGAGTGAGGAAGTAACGCGTGCTTTGTCGCGTTTTTTGCGGTGGCCTGTAATCGCAAAGCGGTGCGACTCATCGCGTACGGTTTGCAATAAATGCAAGGCCGGACTGTTGGGCGGCAGGCGGAAGACTTCGCCGGTAAAAGGCAGTATGAGTTCTTCCATACCAGCTTTGCGCTCAGGGCCTTTGGCGATACCGACCAAAGGAATATGCAGCCCGAGTTCTTCCCATACCGATACGGCTACGCCGATTTGCCCTTTGCCGCCGTCAATCAACACGACATCCGGCCATTTGACGCTTTCGCCGTTGGCTTCGGCTTCCTGCATTTTGCCGTAACGGCGCGTCAACACTTCGCGCATGGCGGCGTAGTCGTCGCCAGGCTTGGCAGTCGTGATGTTGTAGCGGCGGTATTGCGAAGGCTGGATGTTTTGCTCATCGTACACAACGCAGGACGCAATAGTGGCCTCGCCTTGCGTGTGGCTGATATCGAAACATTCAAGGCGGTTGAGGCCGTCTGAATCCATACCGAGGATTTTTGCCAGTTCATCAATGCGGTGTTGCTGGCTGCTTTGTTGCAGGCGGCGTTGTGCAATCGCCATTTGCGCGTTTTGTTCCGCCATTTTCAACCAGACTTTGCGTTCGCCTATGGTTTTGGTGACAAATTGCATCTGCTTGCCGTGTTCACCTTCCAAAGCCTCTTTCAGAGCATCAGGAACAGGAAAGTTGCTGATGATGATGTCGGGTTTGCTTTTGCCCAGATAGTGTTGGGCGACGAAGGCTTCGGCGTAATCTTGTCCGTTTGGCTCGGGATCGTTTTTGGTGTCTGGGAAAAAGCTTTTATCGCCGACATGCCGTCCGCCGCGGATGCTGACCCAGTGTACGCAGACCAGGCCGTCTGAAACCGCCAGCGCGAGTAAATCAATATCGTTTGGATTGTTCGGATTTTTACTGTCGATAAACTGATTACTCTGCATGATGCCGAGCGCTTGGATTTGGTCACGGTAACGTGCGGCTTCTTCGAATTGCAGATTCGCAGCGGCGGTTTGCATTTTGTGTTGCAGGGTACGCGTTAGTTCGTCAGTTTTGCCATTAAGGAAAGTGGCTGCTTCACGCACGCTGTCGCGATAATCTTCTTCGCTGATATGGCCGACACAAGGCGCGGTGCAGCGTTTGATTTGGTAAAGCAGACAAGGACGGTCGCGATGCTCGAATACGCTGTCTTCGCAGGTACGCAGCATAAAGACTTTTTGCAACACTTGAATGCTGTCGCGCACGGCATTGCTGTTGGGATACGGGCCGAAATATTGATTTGGCTTTTTCAGCGTACCGCGGTAATACGCCATTTGCGGATATTGATGGCCGCTGAGCATCAAATAAGGATAGCTTTTGTCATCGCGGAAAAGAATATTGTATTTCGGCGATAGAGCTTTAATGAAGTTGTTTTCGAGAATCAGCGCTTCGGCTTCGGAACGCGTGATGGTGGTTTCGATGTGGTGCACCTGTTTTACCATCAATGCGATGCGCGGCGAATGGTCGTTTTTTTGGAAATAGCTGGAAACGCGCCGCTTGAGATTGACCGCTTTGCCGACATACAAAATGTTGTTGTCTTCGTCAAAAAAACGGTACACGCCCGGAAGATTGGGCAGATTTTTCAGAAAAAGAGGTAAATCGAACGGTTCGGTTGCGCTCACGGGATTTTCTTTTGGAATAAGCAGGCCGTCTGAAAACTTTTCAGACGGCCTTTTTCATTAACGTTTAAGATTCTTGAGACGGAGTATCGTCAGCTTCTACTACTTGGTTTTCAGTTGCATCGCTTTCTAAAGCGGCTTCATCTTCAGCCTCTTCAGCAACGCGCTCCAAGCTGACCAAGGTTTCGCCTTCATCCAGATTAATCAGGCGGACACCTGCGGCAGCACGGCCTGTCTCGCGGATTTGCTCAACTTTGGTACGAATCAGGACGCCGCCGCTGGTAATCAGCATCAGGTCGTCGGTTTCGCTAACCAAAGTCGCGGCAACCAAATCGCCGTTGCGCTCGCCGGTATTGATGGCGATATTGCCTTGGCCACCTTTATTTTTACGGCTGTAATCGGCAATCGGCGTACGTTTGCCATAGCCGTTGGCGGTAGCGGTCAATACTTGCAAATCGCTTTGCTCGGCTTCAGGGGCGAAGGTAATCAGGCTGACAATCTTGCCATCGGCCGGCAGGCGCATACCGCGCAAACCGCCGCTGCCGCGACCGGACGGACGGACACCGTGTTTGCCGCTTGGCAATGCGTTTTCGGCATTTTCATCATCCAGCCCGTCTGAATCTTCGTTTTCGGTTTCGATATCTGCATCTTCTGCTTCATCGTTACCGGATTTTTCCCAATATTCGTTAAAGCGGATGGCTTTGCCCAAGTTGGAGAACAGCATAATGTCGTCCGCACCGCCGGTTTGCGCTGCGCCGACCAAGTAATCGCCTTCTTTAAGTGCGATGGCTTTGATGCCTTGGCTGCGGACGTTTTTAAACGCAGACAGCTGGACTTTTTTCACCATACCTTGTGCGGTGGCAAAGAAGACGTATTGGTCTTCCGGGAACTCGCGGACGGCCAAGATAGCGCTGACTTTTTCGCCTTCTTCCAATTGGATAACGTTGTTGATCGGACGACCTCGGCTGTTGCGGCCGCCTTCCGGCAGTTTATACACTTTAATCCAATGGCACTTGCCCAAATTGGTAAAGCACATCAAATAATCATGCGTGTTCGCAACAAACAGGGTTTCGATGAAGTCTTCGTCTTTGGTTGCCGCTGCCTGCTTGCCGCGGCCGCCGCGACGTTGCGCCTGATAATCGGTCGTCGGCTGGGTTTTGATGTAGCCGCCATGGGTCAGGGTAACGACCATTTCGCGTTGCGGAATCAGGTCTTCATCGGCGATATCGCCGCCAAATGGATTGATTTCGCTTCGACGCTCATCGCCAAAGTTGGCTTTAATGTCTGTCAATTCTTCGCGGATGATTTGGGTAACGCGCTCAGGTTTGGAAAGAATATCCACGAAATCAATAATTTTGCTCATCAGGTTTTTATATTCGCCGACAATTTCTTCCTGATCGAGGCCGGTCAGGTTACGCAGGCTCATGCGCAAAATGGCATCAGCTTGTAATTCGCTCAGATAATAGCCTTGGCTGTGCAGACCCAAATTCTCTGGCAAGCCTTCAGGGCGCATCATGTGCAGGTCTAAATCCGTACGGCTGAGCATGTCTTCAACCAAGCTGCTGCGCCATGGGCGGGACAGTAGTTTTTCTTTGGCTTCCGGCGCATTGGCAGATTCTTTGATCAGACGGATGATTTCGTCGATATTAGACAAGGCAACTGCCTTACCTTCGGCAATATGGCCTTCATGACGCGCTTTTTTCAGGCGGAATAAAGTACGACGGGTAACGACTTCGCGACGGTGGCGCAGGAACTCGGACAGGATTTGTTTCAGGTTCAGCAAGCGCGGCTGGCCGTCAACCAAGGCCACCATGTTGATACCGAAGCTGTCTTGCAGCTGGGTCAGTTTGTAGAGTTGGTTCAAAACGACTTCGGCATTTTCATTGCGTTTCAATTCAATCACGACACGCATACCGGATTTGTCGGATTCGTCGCGTAGGTCGGATACGCCTTCCAACGTTTTTTCGCGTACCAACTCGCCGATTTTCTCAACCAGCTTGGCTTTGTTGACTTGATATGGGATTTCATCGATAACGATGGCTTCGCGTTCACCGTTTTTGCCGATAGGCTCGATATGGGTTTTACCGCGCATCACCACGCGGCCGCGGCCGGTTTTATAGCCTTCGCGCACGCCGCTCAAGCCGTAAATAGTCGCGCCGGTTGGGAAATCGGGCGCTTGGATGATATTGATCAGCTCGTCGATTTCAGTTTCAGGCTCATCCAACAAACGCAGGCAGGCATTGATGGTATCGCCTAAATTGTGCGGCGGGATATTGGTTGCCATACCGACTGCAATACCGGACGAACCATTGACTAACAGCGCAGGGAAACGGGTCGGCAATACCAGCGGCTCATGTTCGCTGCCGTCATAGTTGGGGCCGAAGTTGACGGTTTCTTCTTCAATATCCGCCAGCATTTCATGGGAAATTTTTTCCATGCGGATTTCGGTATAACGCATGGCTGCTGCGGCCAAGCCGTCGACAGAACCAAAGTTGCCCTGACCGTCGATCAGTACATAACGCATGGAGAAGTCTTGCGCCATGCGGACGATGGTGTCGTAAACGGCTGTATCGCCGTGGGGGTGGTATTTACCGATAACATCGCCGACGATACGCGCCGATTTTTTATAGGCGGAATTCCAGTTGTTTTTTAACTCGTGCATCGCGTACAACACGCGGCGATGTACCGGCTTGAGACCATCGCGGACATCCGGCAGGGCTCGTCCCACAATCACGCTCATGGCGTAATCGAGGTAGCTCTTGCGCATTTCGTCTTCAAGGCTAACAGGCAGGGTTTCAAGTGCAAATTTATGGTCGTTGCGGATGGTTGCGTCGGTCATGATTATCTGTAATTTCGTATGGCAAAAATCTTGTTGATTCTACCACAAAACAAGCGATTTATGGCTTTTGCGTGAAGGCCGTCTGAAACAGGATTTCAGACGGCCTTCGTTATTTAATAAATTGAATTTAGTTGCAGCCAGAATCTTTGTCCGCAGCCTGCAAACTCAATTCTTTGCGTTTTTTAGCCCTTTCATAACGACAGCGTTGGCGCGGTGTATTGATTTCCAAAGGCGGTACAGGAACCGGCTTACCGTCTTCAACGGCAACCATGGTGAAGTAGCAGCTGTTGGTATGACGCACTTCGCCGGTGTGGATGTTTTGCGCCTCTACACGGATGCCGACTTCCATAGAAGTACGGCCGGTGTAGTTGATGCTGGCGTAAAAGGTTACCAGTTCGCCGACATGAATAGGCTCTTTAAACAATACTTTATCCACAGACAGAGTAACGCAATAGGTGCCGCTGTAACGGCAAGCACAGGAATATGCCACTTGGTCAAGCAGGCGCAAAAGATCGCCACCGTGAACATTGCCGCTGAAGTTTGCCGTATAAGGCATCATCAGCTCGGACATGATGAGTTCATGGGAAGGTAGCTGGCGTTCCGGTTTCATAGTTTCTTCTCCTTTTGATATTTATTTTTAAATTGTCTGAAAACTTCAGACTACACGTGTGCAAAATCATTCTACCGTTTTTAAACGTTGAGTTTCA
The DNA here is from genome assembly GCF_051958615.1 of Neisseria sp. P0009.S008. NCBI lineage: Bacteria > Pseudomonadati > Pseudomonadota > Betaproteobacteria > Neisseriales > Neisseriaceae > Neisseria > Neisseria sp. P0009.S008. Next base: position 330,697 of record NZ_JBQCVG010000001.1, on the reverse strand, counting down.
ACCCCTTACCCACACGTTTACAGCCATTTTCTACGCGAAAAGAAAATCAGCAGTCCGATGATGATGCACAGCATCACACCCAAAACCATGAAATAGCCGTAATGCCAATGCAGCTCGGGCATGTTGTCGAAGTTCATGCCGTAGATGCCGGTGATGACGGTCAGCGGCATAAAGATGATGGTAATAACCGTCAACACGCGCATTTGCTGGTTCATGCGGTTGGATTGGAAGGAAAGATAAATGTCCATCATGCTCAACACCATATCACGCGAGGCATCAAGCGATTCGATAAGCTGCATATTGTGGTCGTACACGTCGCGCAGATAGACGGTCGATTCGCCTTTGAAAATAGCAAAATCACCGCGCACGGCCAGTTGATAGAACACATCGCGCAATGGCAAAAGCGTGCGCCGCAGACGGACGGCATCGCGCTTGAGGCGGTGAATCTTACTGAGAATATCGCTGTTTTCATTTTTAAACAGGGACTTGTCTATTGCTTCAACACGGTTGTTGTACGACTCCAAAACAATGAAATAGTCGTCCACAATACGGTCAAGCAGGCAATAAGCAAGAAACGCTGTATTTTTGTTCAAAATATTGTGCGGATTTTCGTGCATCTGCCGGCGGAGATGGCTGAACAAACCCAGCGGTTTTTGTTGGAAAGACAACACAAAATCTTTGCCGATAATCACATACACTTGGTCAGAATGGAGCTTGCCTGTGGAGGTATAGTGGTAAACCTGTGCGGCAGTAAAAACATAGCTGCCGTAGTCTTCGATTTTCGGACGCTGTTTGCGGCTAAGAATATCTTCAATAACCAGCTCATGGATACCATAAGGCTCAAGCGCGTGTTTAAGCAAGGTGACATCATTGATGCCGACAAAATGCAGCCAGTTGATTTGACCTTCTTGCGGACGGACAATATCGGGCAAGTTTTTTCCAGCAAGATAATCATGCTGAACAAAGGTATCGGCGGAATACAAGGTTTGATGAATAGCAGAGCGCGGCGCATTGTCGGTATTGCTGCGCTGCATGGCTTGGTCTTGCAAAGTGTCGATTGTCTCAACTGGATTGGCTGGTTTGCTCATAAAAATAAATCATGTTTTTTAGTTAGAATGGATTGTACAGACAGAAAAGGCCGTCTGAAAACTGATTTTCAGACGGCCTGACAATATCGATCAACGCTTGATTAGGCTTGAGATGCGGTTTTCTCCAACTCCAATGCAGCGGCAAGCAAGGACAGGCGCGCCATTACGCCGTAAACGTAGAGGCGGTTGTGTTCGTTGTCCACGTCACAGTCTTTTTCAGAGCGCGGCATACCGAGCGAATCCCATTGTTCAAATACGCGTTTGCAGGCTTCGGGGGCTTCTTGAGAATTGTCGCCGCTGCCGGTGGGGATGCTGTTGGACAGCGGAATAAACACCATACCGCCGGCGTTGAGGTTTTCGTCTGCACCACGGCCCTCATGTACACGGAAGAAACCACCGATTACGAAACGGTCCATCATATAAACGACGGGTTCGCACACGGCGCCGTTCATGGTTTCATAGGTATAAATACCTTCTTGGACAATCACTTCGCTGACTTCCAAGCCTTCTTTCACCTTCGCCATTTTGTTGCGGTTTTTGCGGTTCAGTCCGCGCACTTCGTCGGCGGATTTGACACTCATCACACCCATGCCGTAAGTACCTGCATCGGCTTTCACAATCACGAAAGGCTGGTCGGTAATGCCCAATTCGTCGTATTTGGCTTGAATTTTCGCCAGCACGCGTTCTACTGCTTCCGCCAACGCATCTTCACCTTCGCGCTCTTGGAAGTCCAAACCGCCGATTTTTTCAAAATACGGATTAATCTGCCATTCGTCGATGTCAATCAGCTTGGCAAATTCGGCCGCAACTTGGTTGTATGCGCTGAAATGTTCTGTTTTGCGGCGCGTCGTCCAACCGCCGTGCAGCGGAGGCAATACGGTTTGGCTGATGTCTTTGAGAATATCGGGAACGCCAGCGGACAAGTCGTTGTTCAACAAAACGACGCAAGGCGAGAAGCCGTCTGCAAGATGGACGCGCTCGCGGGTACGCAATAAAGGTTCCAACAGGATTTTGTCGCCCAACGCAGTTTCAAACTCAGTTAGCTCAGTCACTTCAGGATTCAGGCTGCCCAAGCGCACTTCATACCCTGCCGAACGCAAAATCTCGCTGAGGGCGTAAACGTTTTGCAGATAGAATGTGTTGCGTGTGTGGTTTTCAGGAATAATCAATACGGATTTGGCTGTTTCACAGGCACGCTGTACCGCATCCTGCGCGGCAACCGCCGCCAGCGGGATAAAGTTGGGATTCAAATTATTGAAGCCGCCCGGAAACAGGTTCATATCGATAGATGAAATTTTGTAACCGGCATTACGGATGTCAACCGAACCATAAAACGGCGGACGGTGTTCGTTCCATTGCGAACGGAACCATGCTTCGATTTTGGCGTGGTTGCACAAGATTTTCGCTTCAAACGCCTGAAGTTGCGACAGATGTTCGGCAGCCATTACCGGTAATTTCATTCTCTATACCTCTTTGTTAAGTGTGGATATTGAGTGAGAATGATAGAACTTTTTAGTGCATTTCGACAAGTATTCTTTCAGATAAGATGCATCTTTTTGTCAACAATTCTACAATTTGTCTAATTTTTAATAAGGTTTTTTGAAACTTTGCAACAAATTTTAAAAATTGGACAAATTTCTATTGCACAGCCCCTATAAAAAGCCTAAAATCCGCCCATAAACGCAAACCATCATTCATACCTAACAATAGCAAAGAATACTCATCATGAGCGCACAAACCCTTTACGATAAACTTTGGAACAGCCACGTCGTCCGCGAAGAAGAAGACGGTACTGTCCTGCTTTACATCGACCGCCACCTGGTTCACGAAGTAACCAGCCCGCAAGCATTTGAAGGCTTGAAAATGGCCGGCCGCAAACTCTGGCGTATCGACAGCGTGGTCTCCACAGCCGACCACAACACCCCGACCGGTGACTGGGACAAAGGTATCCAAGATCCGATTTCCAAACTGCAAGTCGATACTTTGGACAAAAACATTAAAGAGTTTGGCGCACTCGCCTACTTTCCGTTTATGGATAAAGGCCAAGGCATTGTGCACGTTATGGGTCCGGAACAAGGCGCTACCCTGCCCGGCATGACCGTTGTCTGCGGCGACTCGCACACTTCTACCCACGGTGCATTCGGCGCATTGGCGCACGGTATCGGCACTTCCGAAGTCGAACACACCATGGCGACCCAGTGCATTACCGCGAAAAAATCCAAATCCATGCTGATTTCCGTTGAAGGCCGTCTGAAACCCGGCGTTACCGCCAAAGACGTGGCACTTTATATCATCGGCCAAATCGGTACGGCAGGCGGTACAGGCTACGCCATTGAATTTGGCGGCGAAGCCATCTGCAGCCTTTCTATGGAAGGCCGCATGACCCTGTGCAATATGGCGATCGAAGCCGGTGCGCGCTCAGGCATGGTTGCCGTCGACCAAACCACCATCGACTATGTAAAAGGCAAACCTTTCGCACCTAAAGGCGAAGCATGGGATAAAGCCGTCGAATACTGGCGCACGCTGGTATCTGACGAAGGCGCTGTATTCGATAAAGAATACCACTTCAAAGCCGAAGACATCGAGCCTCAAGTGACTTGGGGCACATCGCCTGAAATGGTTTTAGACATCAGCGGCAAAGTGCCTAATCCTGCCGAAGAAGCCGATCCGGTCAAACGCAGCGGCATGGAACGCGCCCTTGAATACATGGGCTTAGAAGCCGGTACACCATTAAACGAAATCCCTGTCGATATCGTCTTTATCGGTTCTTGCACCAACAGCCGTATCGAAGATTTGCGCGAAGCCGCCGCCATCGCCAAAGGCCGCAAAAAAGCGGACAATGTACAACGCGTATTGATTGTTCCAGGCTCCGGTTTAGTGAAAGAACAGGCCGAAAAAGAAGGCTTGCACGAAGTATTTATCGAAGCTGGTTTTGAATGGCGCGAACCGGGCTGCTCTATGTGCCTCGCCATGAATGCCGACCGCCTAACCCCGGGACAACGTTGCGCCTCTACTTCCAACCGTAACTTTGAAGGCCGTCAAGGCAACGGCGGACGCACCCACCTCGTCAGCCCTGCCATGGCAGCCGCAGCCGCGGTTACCGGCCACTTTACCGACATCCGCACTATGGCTTAAAGTATTTTCAGACGGCCTTTATTCATTAGGCCGTCTGAAACAATACCTTGCTCAAGTAAGTTTTCCTATTGCGCAAAACGTCCGAAAACCTTCTTAATCATTGATAACTTGAAAGGAATCTAGTATGAAAAAACTGTTTGCATTGGCTGCCGCAGCCCTCATCCTGTCAGCTTGTTCCAGCACTTGGTCCGGCGCAAAAAACGATGCCAACCGCAATTGGGACAAAACCAAAGAGACTGCCGAGCGCGTAGCCGATAAAACCAAAGAAACCGCTGAACACGTTGTCGACAAAACCGGCGAAGCCGTTAAAAAAGGCGGCAATGCAGTAGGCCGCGGCATGAGCCATGTTGGCAACAAAATTGAAGCCGCTACCGAATAATTCGGTAAATCAGGCCGTCTGAAGCTCCTGACTCCGTTTCAGACGGCCTGATACCTTATTAATTGTTCAGACATTTTCACGATTCCAAGCAAAGGAAGAAACAATGAGTAACCCGTCAAGCTGGTTTGGTATTCACGCTCACGATTTGGATCGCGCCAAAGCCTTTTACGAATCCGTATTCGACAAGCACCTGCAAGACGTTGGCGGCAACGGATTCCGTTTCATCATTTTCCCAGCCGATTACACCCAACACGGTACGGCCGGCATGATTTGGCATGACAGCAACGCCCAGCCCGGCCACGGTGGTACAACCATTTTCTTCAATTGCCCGGATTGTGCCGAAACAGCAGAAAAAGCCGTTGCAGCAGGCGGCAAACTGTTACAAGAGAAATTCCGCATTGCCAACGGCTTTGCAGCATTTATCGAAGACACAGAAGGCAACCGAATCGGTTTGCACAGCACACGCTAACCCGAATAGCCATAAAATTTCCCATTATTACTATAAGAATCTGACATGAAAGCCTTTACCAAAATCACCGCTATCGTCGCCCCGCTCGACCGCAGCAACGTCGATACCGACGCCATCATCCCCAAACAATTTCTGAAATCCATTAAACGTAGCGGCTTCGGCCCCAATGCCTTTGATGAATGGCGTTACCTCGACCACGGCGAACCGGGCATGGACAACAGCAAACGCCCGTTGAATCCGGATTTTTCCCTGAACCAGCCACGCTATCAAGGCGCACAAATCCTGTTGACGCGTAAAAACTTCGGTTGCGGCTCTTCACGCGAACACGCCCCTTGGGCATTGGACGACTACGGCTTCCGCGCCGTCATCGCCCCCAGCTTTGCCGACATCTTCTTCAACAACTGCTACAAAAACGGCCTTTTGCCTATCGTTTTGGCAGAAGAACAGGTTGACCAGCTTTTCAAAGAAGTTGAAGCCAACGAAGGCTATCAGCTCTCCATCGACCTTGCCGAGCAAACCCTGACCACCCCTAGCGGCGAAACATTCACATTCGACATTACCGAACACCGCAAACACTGCCTCTTAAACGGCTTGGACGAAATCGGCCTGACCCTGCAACACGCTGACGAAATCCACGCCTTTGAAGAAAAACGCCGCCAAAGCCAGCCTTGGCTGTTTAACGGTTGATATATAAAAGGCCGTCTGAAAAATTTAAGTGTTTCAGACGGCCTTTAATCTACACAAATATATTATGATTACCGACACCATAAGCAATGCCACCCGCTACGCTGCCTTGCATCCCGACTTTGCCGAAGCCTTCCATCTGTTGCAGACCTTAGATTTTGCCAAGCTGCCGGACGGCCAAGTGCCATGCGAGAATCCCAATATCCGTATTTTTATCGGCAGCGATCCGATGAGGATGCAGGGAGAAGCCCAGCCTGAAGCGCACTTAAAACATATTGATATTCAAACGCCGATTGATGGCAGCGAAACATATGGCTGGATAGACAGGGGTCGTCTGAAAAACGGTTTAGGCTACGACGAAAAGCGCGATATCGAGTTTTTCGACTGCGAGCCGGAAACTTGGCTGACCTTGGAGCCCGGCGAATTTGCGCTATTCTTCCCGAATGATGCGCATGCCCCATTGGTTGGTGACAGACCGAACATACGCAAAGTTGTTTTTAAAATCCGTGTTGAAACCGAACGTCTATAATTTTTCAGACGGCCTTATCCCCTTATTCAGGACACAATATGTCTTTTTTCAGCAGGTTGTTCCGCTCCAAACCTAAATTAATGACTTGGCAGGAATTTGTCGAATACTTTGCCCGTCGCATTCAAGAAGAATTGCATCTTGAGGCAAAAATCGACTGGGGCGAAACTATTGCGTCTTCGCCGATTATTGTCCATTTTTCCAAAGACGATGAAGCATCATTCAGCACATATTTGAGCAACCATTACACAAGTTATCTGCAAAATCCCGAGGCCTTGGAGGCTATTGTTGCAGCCAATTTAGCGGTTATCTATAAGATTCAAGACACTGATGCCAGTGTTTCAGCACAACAAATTCTTCCGACGATTAAAAATACGATTTATTTGGAAAACGCCAGACTGATTACAAATACGGATGAAGCCGAACCTGCCGATTACCTGGTATATAAACCGATTGCAGGCGATATCATGTTGCTTTATATGGTGGATACGGAAGAATCCATGCATACGCTCAATCGTGAGCATATGGAAGAGACCGGTATTGAAGATGAAGACGCCTTGTATCGTACCGCAATGGATAATTTGCGCCAACGGATGAATGGACGTGTCCAAATTCATCATGCCGAAGGTTGGTCATTGGCTCAAATCCATTTGGACAACGACTATGATGCTTCCCTGATTTTGCTTTTGGACGAAGTACTTAGAGACGATCCTATGCTGCCTGCCAATCCTGTTTTTGCAGTCCCGGCACGCAACGCCCTGCTCGTTTGCAGCCCGTCCGATGAAGAAGCTTTGCAGGCGATGGCGAATATCGCCCTGCAGGCATTTGAAGAATCTGCCTACGCGATTTCTACCCAGCTTTACCAGTATCATAATGGTACAATCAGCGTTTTCAGAGCAAATTGATTTAAGGCCGTCTGAAAAACAGACGACCTGCCCTTTACCTAACACCTTCCCATAAGGAAACCCGAAATGACCAAACATATCGCTATCTTGCGCGGCGACGGCATCGGCCCTGAAATCGTTGCAGAAACCGTCCGCGTACTCGACAAACTTATCGAACAAGGTTTGGATGTCAGCTACGAATACGCACCTTTGGGCGGCGAAGCCTATGACGAATACGGCCATCCTTATCCAGAATTCACGCAAAACCTTTGCCGTAAAGCCGATGCGGTCCTGCTTGGTGCAGTCGGTTCTCCTCAATACGACAATCTCGATCGTCCGCTGCGCCCTGAACGCGGCTTGTTGGCTATTCGTAAAGACTTGAATCTTTTTGCCAATTTGCGCCCTGCCATTTTGTATAAAGAGCTGGCCAATGCTTCTACTTTGAAACCGGAAATCGTAGCCGGCCTCGACATCCTTATCGTACGCGAACTGACCGGCGATATTTACTTTGGCGAACCGCGCGGCATCCGTGTTTTAGAAAACGGCGAACGCGAAGGCTACAACACCATGAAATACAGCGAAAGCGAAATCCGCCGTATTGCCCACGTTGCCTTCCAATCCGCCCAAAAACGCAGCAAAAAAGTCTGCTCTGTCGGCAAAGCCAACGTCTTGGAAACCACCGAACTATGGCGCGAAATCTTTGAAGAAATCGGCAAACAATACCCCGACGTCGGACTCTCCCACATGTACGTGGACAACGCCGCCATGCAGCTCGTGCGCGCACCCAAACAATTCGACGTCATCGCCACCGGCAACATCTTCGGCGACATCCTCTCCGACGAAGCCTCCATGCTGACCGGCTCCATCGGCATGCTGCCCTCCGCCTCGTTGGACGAAAACGGCAAAGGTCTGTACGAACCGTCACACGGCTCTGCCCCCGACATCGCCGGACAAAACAAAGCCAACCCGCTGGCCACCATCCTCTCCCTTGCCATGCTGCTGCGTTACAGCCTGAACGACGAAGCCCGCGCGCAACAAGTTGAAAACGCCGTACAAAAAGTACTGCAACAAGGCTTGCGTACCGGAGACATTTACGAAGAAGGCACCAAACTGGTTTCCTGCTCCGAAATGGGCGATGCCGTATTGGCTGCTTTGTAAGAGGCTGTCTGAAAAAAAGTGTGGGACCAATCCCGCGCTTTTTTCTATACGAAAACTCGAGACCATAAAAAAGGGCGTGTCTTCACACGCCCTTATGTCTTTTCAGACAGCCTTAAGATTGAAGCAATCAACCTTTTTTATGTTTGCCGCCAAAGCCGTCGTTAGACTTACGTTTGCCTTTAAAGCCTTCGCCGCCTTTTTTAAAACCGTCAGCTTTTTTGAAACCATCTTTCTTGAAACCGTCTTTTTTATGGCCTTCGCCGCGAGCTTTACCGCCGAAACCTTCTTTAGCCGGTTTCTTATCGCCGCGCCAGCCGCCGGATTTACGATCGCCCCAGCCGCCTTTACCTTTCGGTTTGCCGCCGGCAGATTTGCGTTTGCGTGTCGGTTCCATGCCTTCGATGGTCAGCTCAGGCAATTTACGGGCGATGTATTTTTCGATTTTGTGTACTTTGACGTATTCGTTCACTTCGGCAAAGGTAATCGCAATACCGGTACGGCCTGCACGGCCGGTACGGCCGATACGGTGAACGTAGTCTTCTGCCTGTTTCGGCAAGTCGTAGTTGATAACGTGGGTAATGGTAGGTACGTCGATACCGCGTGCGGCAACGTCGGTGGCAACCAAAATTTTGCAGCGGCCTTTGCGCAAGTCCATCAGCGTACGATTACGCCAGCCTTGCGGCATATCGCCGTGCAGGCAGTTGGCGGCAAAACCTTTTTCGTACAATTCATCCGCAATGACTTCGGTCATGGCTTTAGTGGATGTGAAGATCACGCATTGATCGATATTGGCATCGCGCAAGATGTGGTCGAGCAGGCGGTTTTTATGGCGCATATCGTCGCAGTACAACAGCTGCTCTTCGATTTTGCCTTGATCGTCCACACGCTCAACTTCGATGGTTTCAGGGTCTTTGGTCAATTTGCGCGCCAGTTTGCCCACCGCGCCGTCCCAAGTGGCGGAGAACAACAAAGTCTGACGATCGCTCGGAGTCGCTTCCACGATGGTTTCGATGTCGTCGATAAAGCCCATATCCAGCATACGGTCGGCTTCGTCCAGAATCAGCACTTCCAAACGATCAAAATCAACCTTACCGCTCTGCATCAAGTCTATCAGACGGCCTGGAGTGGCGACAATCAGGTCAACCGGTTTGCTCAGGGCACGGGTTTGGTAGCCGAAAGATGCGCCGCCGACAATGCTGACAGTACGGAACCAGCGCATATTTTTGGCATACGCCAGCGCATTTTTTTCCACCTGAGCCGCCAATTCGCGGGTCGGAGTCAACACCAAAGCGCGCGGGCCTTTGCCCGGTTTTTCGCTGCGTTTGGTCAGTTTTTGCAAAGTCGGCAGCAGGAATGCTGCGGTTTTGCCTGAACCGGTTTGTGCCGAAGCCATAATGTCGCGGCCATCCAAAGCAAACGGAATCGCTTGCGCCTGAATCGGGGTCGGGCTTTCATAACCCTCGCTGCTTACGGCAGACAAAATGTTTTTATCAAGGTTCAAATCGGCAAATTTAATAGACATATCTATCCTAAGAGACAACAACGCGCACGCCTGAACAATTTCAGACGACCTGAAGCAAAGGAAAGTAACGATACGGGAAATGTGAAGTTACAGGGTTGTCGCAAGCATCTTGCTTGTGGTTAACATCGACGACAACCTGCACAGAAAAGGCTTTGCAAATATGCAAGCAATAAAAGAAACGCGCCCGAAACGGCGGTTTAGGTTGGATGACGATGGCTTCGTATCAAAAGACGAACTGCGGATGATAAAGGAGAAAACCGCCCAGGTCAAGCAAAACAGGCTGCAACTGCAAAATCAAGCTATAATGCCGTTTTATTGAATCAGCACGGATGAATCCGACATGAAGTTTTTCAAAACTGCCGTCTTATTACCTGCATTTGCCGTTGCCCTGTTGCTCGGCGCGTGCAGCGGATCGGAGAGTTATCGCGGCGAATGGAAGGCCGTTGCATCCGACGGCAGCAAAGCCGAAATCACTTTTGCCGCAAAAAGCTTTACCGTCAAAGACGAAAAAGGCAAAGAAACTGTTTACGAATACACTCAAAACCAATACAAATTAGAAAGCGGCAGAACCAGCTACGGCATCGATATCAAAAATGCTTCGGAAGCACGAATCGTGTTCCCGTTTAAAGGCAAGACCGACCGTGCCACCATGGTTGCGCCTGACGATACAATTCTCTATATGCTTGACCGCCACGCCTACGTCCCTGCTGATCAATTCTGGAAACTTCCCCAATAAGGCCGTCTGAAACCATGACCGACATTACCCCCTTTGCCAACCGTTTGGGCAAAAACATCAAACATCTCATGAAATGGGCCAAACGCAACAATATCGAAGCCTGGCGCATTTACGACCGCGATATTCCCCAATTTCCCTTTGCCATCGATGTTTACGGCGACCAAATCCATCTTCAGGAATACGATACCGGCTGGCTGATGCAGCCCGAAGAATACGAAGCATGGCTTTCGGATGTATTGGAAGCCATTGGTTTTGTGACCGGTTTTGCGCCCGAACAAATCCACCTCAAACGCCGCGAACGTCAAAAAGGTTTGCAGCAATACGAGAAAACCGGCAAAACCGGCGACGATTTCGTCATCACTGAAAACGGCCGCAAGTTTTGGGTCAACCTCGACAAATACCTCGATACCGGCCTTTTCCTCGACCACCGCAACACGCGCAAAAAAGTCGGCGAAACCGCAACAGGCAAACGCTTCCTCAACCTGTTTTCCTACACAGGCAGCTTCACCGTCTACGCCGCAACCGGCGGCGCAGTATCCAGTGAAACCGTCGATTTATCCAACACTTATCTCGAGTGGGCAAAACGCAATTTCGAGCTCAACAGCATCGACACCGAACAACACAAAATCGTCCGTGCCGATGTGTTCCAATACCTGCAAAATGCCGCAGACGAAGGTAAAAAGTTCGACCTGATCGTCATGGATCCGCCCAGCTTTTCCAACAGCAAAAAAATGCTCGACATCCTCGACATCCAGCGCGACCATAAAAAGCTGATTGACGGCGCAATGAGCCTGCTCGCTTCAGACGGCATTCTGTATTTCTCCAACAATCTGCGCAGCTTTGTGTTGGACGATGCGGTCGCGGAACAATACGCAGTCAAAGACATTTCCAAGCAGTCCGTTCCCGATGATTTCCGCAACAAAAAAATCCATCAATGCTGGGAAATCAAGCATAAAGTCGCATTTCTCATACAATTTATGAAATAGTCATCCGAGTTAATAAGGATATTGGATATGATAAATATAACAACAACATGCCAACTAATATTATGACGATCCAAACAGATAAGTATGGTAATTTAATAACTACGACCCCAGGTAGAATACAATGAAGAATAATGTTAAAAATTGGACAACGAAAGAAGTCAAGCAATCATTAGATGAATTTAATGATGTTTTAATTAAAAATACTTTTCTTCTTCAGTATCTGAAAAAAGAGTTTTCAGCTTCAAGTGCTTATTGTTTGTCTATGCTGCCTGAAGAAGAAGATATATATGAAATATTGGTTAATGGGAATATTATTGTTGATTTAGAATTTAATAAACATACAAATGAAACAGTTGTTATTAATGTTACTGATGTTGATGAATACTTGAAAACTTTAACCAATGAGAGTGGTAGAGTATTTTTTACATTAGCAAAAGAAATCGGCAAACAGAAAAACATTTAACAAGAGCGAAATACAAATTAAAAACTCAATGGAGTGATGGCGTATTTAGGATAGATAAGCATCAGGCCGTCTGAAAGCCAGTTTTCAGACGGCCTGATTACCATATTGAATCTCTCAATCAATAGGCGCATAATTTAAGAGATTGTTGACAATATCAAAAGGAAAAGAACATGCAAAACTACCTGACACCCAATTTCTCATTCGCCCCCATGATTCCGGAACGCGCGCTCGGCAGCCGGGTTTGGGATACCGAAGGACGAGAATACATTGACCTGTCAGGCGGTATTGCCGTGAACGCGCTGGGCCATTGTCATCCCGATTTGGTCGTAGCCTTGGCCGAACAATCGCAAAAACTCTGGCACATTTCCAATATCTACACCACCCAACCGGCGCAAGAATTGGCCCAAAAATTGGTCAAAAACACCTTTGCCGACAAAGTGTTTTTCTGCAATTCCGGCGCAGAAGCCAATGAAGCCGCGCTGAAACTGGCGCGCAAATACGGCCGCGATCATTTTGGAGAACACAAAACCGAAATCATCTCCTGCCTCAACAGCTTTCACGGCCGCACCCTGTTTACCGTATCCGTCGGCGGCCAGCCCAAATACAGCAAAGACTACGCGCCGCTGCCGGCCGGCATTACTCACGTTCCCTTCAATGATGTTGCCGCATTGGAAGCAGCCGTCAGCGACAAAACCTGCGCCGTGATTATCGAGCCGATTCAAGGCGAAAGCGGCATCCTGCCTGCCACCCAAGAATATCTGCAAGCCGCACGCCGTTTGTGCGACAAACACGGCGCTTTGCTGATTTTGGACGAAGTGCAAACCGGCATGGGGCATACGGGCAAACTGTTTGCCTACGAGCATTACGGCGTAACACCCGATATCCTCAGCTCCGCCAAAGCTTTAGGCGGCGGCTTCCCGATTGGTGCGATTCTAACCACCGAAAAAATCGCCCCAACCTTCGGCCCCGGAACGCATGGCTCGACATTCGGCGGCAATCCGATGGCGTGTGCGGTCGGCAGCCGTGCATTTGACATCATCAATGCGCCCGAAACATTGGCACACGTTAAACAACAAGGCCAAAAACTTCAGACGGCATTGCGTGAATTGGGTGAAAAGACCGGCATATTTAAAGAAGTCCGCGGCATGGGCTTGCTGCTCGGCTGCGTGTTGGCAGACAAATACGCAGGCAAGGCATCGGAAATCACCGCCGCCGCTTTGAAACACGGCCTGATGGTACTGGTTGCCGGCGCCAACGTGGTGCGCTTCGCCCCCAGCCTACTGCTGAACGATGAAGACATGGCCGAAGGCTTGAAACGTTTTGAAGCGGCCTTAGCCGAATGGTTAGCCTGATTTCAAAACCCAATATCCAAATCAGCCGGCAGCTTTTGGTTCTATTGATGCCATATAGTGAAGGCCGTCTGAAAGACTGTTTGAGTTTTTCAGACGGCCTTTTTTCAATATTGAAAACAACATCCGCCTACATGCTTTGTCATTTGATGTTTATTAAAAATCGTACCGCCTCTTCGTGTTACGCTTGGCAAACAATTTGATTTTGCGAAGAAAAGGAGCAGGAGATGGTATCGTTGAAAACACAAATCGCCGGTTTTTCTTTTGACAACTGCCTGATGAACGCAGCAGGTGTGTCATGTACGACTGTTGAGGAATTGGAAGCGGTCAGACAGTCTTCGGCAGGCACTTTCATTACCAAGACAGCAACGCTTACCCCGCGTCAAGGCAACCCTGAGCCGCGCTATCGGGACGTACCTCTCGGCAGCATCAATTCGATGGGTTTGCCGAATCAAGGTATTGATTACTATCTAGATTACCTGCTTTCACTCCAAGAGACTCATCCGAAAAGTGCTTTTTTCCTCTCGCTGGTCGGTATGTCGCCCGATGAAACGCATATGTTGTTAAAAAAAGTGCAAAACAGCGGGTTCAACGGCATTACCGAACTCAATCTTTCCTGCCCAAACGTCCCCGGCAAGCCGCAAGTCGCCTATGATTTTGAAACCACCGAGCGGATTTTGAGCGAAGCCTTCAGCTACTTCGATAAACCTTTAGGCATCAAACTGCCGCCGTATTTCGATATTGCCCATTTCGATCAAGCGGCGAAAGTGTTCAACCGCTATCCCTTGAAATTCGTTAACTGTGTCAACTCCATCGGCAATGGCATGTATATCGAAGACGAATCCGTCGTGATCCGACCGAAAAACGGCTTCGGCGGCATAGGCGGCCAATACATCAAACCGACCGCGCTCGCCAATGTCCACGCGTTCTATCAAAGACTGGATCCATCTATCCAAGTCATCGGAATGGGCGGCGTTTACAGCGGCCGTGATGCGTTTGAACACATCTTGTGCGGCGCAAGCATGGTGCAGATCGGCACGGCGCTACACCAGCAAGGCGTGGACATTTTTGAACGGGTTTCCCTTGAATTTAAAGCCATCATGGCGCAAAAAGGCTACGAAAAACTGGAAGACTTCAAAGGCAAATTGAAATATTTTGCATAAGGTTTACTCTAAAAAAACGCCCAAGGCCGTCTGAAAATTTCAGATGGCCTTGTTGTATAATTGCTCCCCACATTACCCGTCTTCCCCTTCAATGAAACTCAACCCCCAACAGCAAGCCGCGGTCAAATATCTAGGCGGCCCCCTGCTCGTCCTTGCCGGCGCAGGCAGCGGCAAAACCGGCGTGATTACGCAAAAAATCAAGCATTTGATTGTCAATATCGGCTATTTGCCGCATACCGTCGCCGCGATTACCTTCACCAACAAAGCCGCCACGGAAATGCAGGAACGCGTTGCCAAAATGCTGCCCAAGTCGCAAACGCGCGGGCTGACGATTTGCACCTTCCACTCTTTGGGCATGAAGATTCTGCGCGAAGAGGCAAACCATATCGGTTACAAAAAAAATTTTTCCATCCTCGACTCTACCGATAGCGCCAAAATCATCGGCGAGCTCTTAGGCGGTACGGGCAAAGAAGCCATATTCAAAGCGCAGCATCAAATCTCCCTTTGGAAAAACGATTTAAAAACGCCTGAAGAGGCAGTTCAGACGGCCGCTAATGTGTGGGAACAACAAACAGCACGCGTCTATGCGAGTTATCAGGAAACCCTGCAAAGCTATCAGGCGGTGGACTTCGACGACTTAATCCGCCTGCCCGCCGTGCTGTTGCAGCAAAACAGCGAGGTGCGCAACAAATGGCAGCGGCGGCTGCGTTATTTGTTGGTTGACGAATGCCAAGATACGAATACCTGCCAATTTACGTTGATGAAACTTCTGACCGGTGCAGAAGGCATGTTTACCGCCGTCGGCGACGACGACCAATCCATCTACGCATGGCGCGGCGCGAACATGGAAAACCTGCGCAAAATGCAGGAAGACTATCCGCAGATGAAAGTCATCAAATTGGAGCAAAACTACCGCTCCACCGCGCGGATTCTCAAAATCGCCAACAAAGTGATTGAAAACAACCCCAAGCTGTTCACGAAAAAACTTTGGTCACAGTTCGGCGAAGGCGAAATCGTCAAAGTCGTTGCCTGCCAAAACGAGCAACACGAAGCCGACTGGGTCGTCAGCCAAATCGTCAAACAAAAGCTGGTCGGCGGCGATAAAACCCAATATGCCGATTTCGCCGTGTTATACCGTGGCAACCATCAGGCGCGGATTTTTGAAGAAGCCTTGCGCAGCGCGCGCGTTCCCTACCAACTCTCCGGCGGACAAAGCTTTTTCGACAAAGCCGAAATCAAAGACGTTTTGTCCTATTTGCGCCTGCTTGCCAATCCCAATGACGATCCTGCCTTCCTGCGCGCCGTCACCACGCCCAAACGTGGTATTGGCGACGTGACTCTGGGCAAGCTCAATACCTACGCACACGAACACGAATGCAGCCTATATGAAGCCGCGCAAACAGAAGAAGCGCTTGCCCTGTTGAACCATACCAACCGCCAACACCTGCAAGCTTTCATGGATATGATTGAAAACTACCGTGCCAAAGCCGAAACCAGCGAAGCAGGCGAGCTTATTCATAACCTGCTGAAAGAAATCGACTACGAAAACCACCTATTGGCCAACGAAGAAGGCAAAGCAGGCGAAATCAAATGGCGCAACGTCAGCGACCTGACCGGCTGGTTGGAACGCAAAGGCGAGCAAGATGGTAAAAACATCATCGAGCTTGCCCAAACCATCGCCCTGATGACGCTTTTGGAGGGCAAAAGCGAAGAAGAAGAAGTCGATGCTGTCAAACTCTCCACCCTGCACGCTTCCAAAGGTTTAGAATACCCCTACGTTTTCCTTGTCGGTTGCGAAGAAGGCATCCTGCCGCACAACGACAGCATCGAAGAAGACAACGTCGAAGAAGAACGCCGCCTGATGTACGTCGGCATCACCCGCGCCAAACGCCAGCTTACGCTGACCCACTGCGTCAAACGCAAAAAACAAGGCACATGGCAGTTCCCCGAGCCGAGCCGTTTCATAGACGAAATGCCGCAGGAAGACATCAAAATCCTAGGCCGCAAAGGCGGCGAGCCGATTGTGAGTAAGGAAGAGGGAAAAAGTAATTTAGCAGGATTGCTGGATATGCTGGGAAACAAAAGAAAAGGATAAAGCCAGGCCGTCTGAAAGCAATGTTTCAGACGGCCTTATTGTCAGCAAAATGTCAAAGTCAACAATTAAATAATTTTTACTTTATCCCTTTACGCCCATCTATCCCCATTCCTTCCGATTCTTCAAAAATAAACAAAAATAATCTAATAATCAGGTACAAAATAAAAAACTGGGCAGCACGATTGCCTTATTCCCCTTCAATTTACAAGCAAAAATTGTCAACACTTGAAGTATAAATTCACAAGCAAAATTGCATTTTTCAGGTATAATAATGGATTCCCCAACTGCATTTTGTGAGCTGAATCCATGTCTGTTGTTCTGCCCTTGCGCGGTGTAACCGCCCTTTCCGATTTCCGTGTTGAAAAACTCTTTCAAAAAGCAGCCGCCCTCGGCCTGCCCGAAGTCAAATTAAGCAGCGAATTTTGGTATTTTGTCGGTAGCGAAAAAACACTTGATGCCGAGACTGTCGAAAAACTGCAAGCCTTGTTGGCGGCGCAAAGCGTTGAACAAACGCCCGAAGCGCGCGAGGGCTTGCATTTATTTTTGGTAACGCCCCGTTTGGGTACGATTTCACCGTGGGCCTCCAAGGCAACCAATATCGCGGAAAACTGCGGTTTGGAAGGTATAGAGCGCATCGAACGCGGCATGGCGGTGTGGCTGGAAGGTCGTCTGAATGATGAACAGAAACAGCAATGGGCGGCTTTGCTGCACGACCGCATGACCGAATCCGTGCTGCCCGATTTTCAGACGGCCTCCAAATTATTCCACCATCTCGAATCCGAAACCTTCTCTACCGTCGATGTTTTGGGCGGCGGTAAAGAGGCTTTGGTCAAAGCCAATACCGAAATGGGTTTGGCACTCTCCACCGACGAAATCGATTATCTGGTTGAGAACTATCAGGCTTTGCAGCGCAATCCGTCCGATGTGGAGCTGATGATGTTCGCGCAGGCAAACAGCGAACACTGCCGCCACAAAATCTTCAACGCCGATTTCATCCTCAACGGCGAAAAACAGCCGAAATCGCTCTTCGGCATGATACGCGACACGCACAACGCGCATCCCGAAGGCACGGTCGTTGCCTATAAAGACAATTCATCCGTGATTGAAGGCGCGAAAATCGAGCGTTTCTATCCGAATGCGGCGGAAAACCAAGGCTACCGCTTCCACGAGGAAGACACGCATATCATCATGAAAGTGGAAACGCACAACCACCCGACCGCCATCGCGCCGTTTGCGGGCGCGGCAACAGGCGCGGGCGGCGAAATCCGCGACGAAGGTGCAACGGGCAAAGGTTCGCGTCCGAAAGCGGGCTTGACCGGCTTTACCGTCTCCAACCTGAATATTCCGGGCTTGGAACAGCCTTGGGAACAAGCCTACGGCAAACCCGGCCATATTGCTTCCCCTTTAGACATCATGATTGAAGGCCCCATCGGCGGCGCGGCGTTCAACAACGAATTCGGCCGTCCGAACCTCTTGGGCTACTTCCGCACTTTTGAAGAAAAGTTTGACGGTCAGGTTCGCGGCTACCACAAACCGATTATGATTGCGGGCGGTCTGGGCAGTATTCAGGCGCAGCAGACGCATAAAGACGAAATCCCCGAAGGCGCGTTGCTGATCCAACTGGGCGGCCCGGGTATGCTTATCGGCTTGGGCGGCGGCGCGGCTTCTTCGATGGATACCGGCACAAACGACGCGTCTTTAGACTTCAACTCCGTACAACGCGGCAACCCCGAAATCGAACGCCGCGCGCAGGAAGTGATCGACCGCTGCTGGCAGCTCGGCGACAAAAACCCGATTATCTCCATCCACGACGTTGGCGCGGGCGGCTTGTCCAACGCCTTCCCCGAACTCGTCAACGATGCCGGACGCGGCGCGGTATTCAAGCTGCGCGAAGTGCCGCTGGAAGAACACGGTCTCAACCCGCTGCAAATCTGGTGCAACGAATCGCAAGAGCGTTATGTGTTGTCGATTTTGGAAAAAGATTTGGACACCTTCCGCGCCATCTGCGAACGCGAACGCTGCCCGTTTGCCGTGGTCGGCACGGCGACCGACGACGGCCATTTGAAAGTACGCGACGACTTGTTCTCCAACAATCCCGTCGATTTGCCGCTGAACGTCTTGCTCGGCAAACCGCCCAAAACCACACGCAGCGACAAAACCGTGAGGTCGTCTGAAAAACCGTTTAACGCCGGCGATATCGACATCACCGAAGCCGCCTACCGCGTTCTGCGCCTGCCCACCGTAGCCGCCAAAAACTTCCTGATTACCATCGGCGACCGCAGCGTCGGCGGCATGACCCACCGCGACCAAATGGTCGGCAAATACCAAACGCCCGTAGCCGACTGCGCCGTTACCATGATGGGCTTCAACACCTATCGCGGCGAAGCGATGTCTATGGGCGAAAAACCGACCATCGCCCTGTTTGACGCACCTGCTTCAGGCAGAATGTGTGTCGGCGAAGCTATCACCAACATCGCGGCGGTCAACATCGGCGACATCGGCAACATCAAACTTTCCGCCAACTGGATGGCGGCGTGCGGCAACGAGGGCGAAGACGAAAAACTCTACCGCACCGTCGAAGCCGTCTCCCAAGCCTGTCAGGCATTGGATTTGAGCATTCCGGTAGGTAAAGACAGCCTGTCGATGAAAACCGTTTGGCAGGACGGCGAAGAGAAAAAATCCGTCGTCTCGCCGTTGAGCCTGATTATCTCCGCGTTCGCGCCAGCTCAAGACGTACGCAAAACCGTTACGCCCGAATTGAAAAACGTCGAAGACAGCGTATTGCTGTTTGTCGATTTGGGCTTCGGCAAAGCGCGTATGGGCGGCTCGGCGTTCGGTCAGGTGTACAACAATATGAGCGGCGACGCGCCCGATTTGGACGATACAGGTCGTCTGAAAGCGTTTTACAACGTGATTCAGCAGCTTGTCGCCGAAGACAAACTCTTGGCGTATCACGACCGCAGCGACGGCGGCTTGTTTGCGACGCTGGCGGAAATGGCGTTTGCAGGCCGCATCGGCGTCAATGTGGATTTGACCTCGCTGGTTACCAACCAAGCCGATGTCAACGAAGCAAGCATTCGCGTATTATTCAATGAAGAACTGGGCGCAGTGATTCAAATTGCCAAACAAGATGTCGCGGCAGTAGAAGCCTTGTTTAAAGAAGCTGATTTGGCACTGCATGCTATTGCGACCATCGGTACTGACGAGAAAATTGTTATCCGCAATCAGGCTGGCATCGTGTTGGAACAAAACCGCACCGACCTGCAACGTGCATGGCAGGAAACCAGCCACGCCATCCAACGCCTGCGTGACAACCCTGCCTGCGCAGACAGCGAGTTTGCCCTGATTGGCGACAACGAACGCAGCGCATTGTTTACCGACGTGAAGTTTGACGTGAACGAAGACATCGCCGCGCCTTTCATCAACAGCGGAGCAAAACCCAAAATCGCCATCCTGCGCGAACAGGGCGTAAACGGACAAATCGAAATGGCCGCCGCGTTCACCCGCGCCGGTTTCGATGCCTACGACGTGCATATGTCCGACCTGATGGCAGGCCGCGTCAATCTTGCCGACTTCAAAATGCTGGCGGCGTGCGGTGGCTTCAGCTACGGCGACGTACTTGGTGCGGGCGAAGGCTGGGCGAAATCGATTCTGTTCCACCCTGCTCTGCGCGACCAATTTGCCGCCTTCTTTGCCGATCCGAACACGCTGACATTGGGCGTGTGCAACGGCTGTCAAATGGTCAGCAACCTTGCCGAGATTATCCCGGGCGCAGAGGCATGGCCTAAATTCAAACGCAACTTGAGCGAACAGTTTGAAGCGCGCCTGAGCATGGTCCATGTTCCGAAATCAGCCTCCCTGATTCTGAACGAAATGCAAGGCTCCAGCCTGCCCGTCGTCGTCAGCCACGGCGAAGGCCGCGCAGATTTCGCACTTCACGGCGGCAACATTTCCGCCGATTTGGGCATTGCGCTGCAATATGTGGACGGTCAAAACCAAGTGACCCAAACTTATCCGCTCAACCCTAACGGCTCGCCACAAGGCATCGCCGGCGTTACCAACGCCGACGGCCGCGTCACCATCATGATGCCCCACCCCGAACGCGTGTACCGCGCTGCGCAAATGAGCTGGAAACCGGAAGACTGGACGGAATTGTCCGGCTGGTACCGCCTCTTTGCCGGCGCAAGGAAAGCTTTGGGTTAACCGGCAGGCTGATTTGATTTAGGTTTAAAGAATTTAAAGAAAAGGTCGTCTGAAAACGATTTAGCGGATTCTGTTATATCTGTTTTCAGACGACCTTTATATATTCTTTTACGTATAAGACCGAACCAATGCGTATGAAGACCGAACCAACCGCCGTCATTCCCGCGCAGGCGGGAATCCAGACCTCTGCATTTCAAAAATATTTAAAGACTACTGCAAATCCAAACTTCTGGATGCCCGCCTGCGCGGGAATGACAGCCTAGATTTTTTGTCCCGAACATATACAAACAAACTTAATTGAATTTATAGAAAAGATTTGGAGAGGCTTATGTCTGACATAGTAATTTTTGAAGATATGCCAAATGATGCTGCTTTTATTGAATGGCTTAAGAACAACCAAAATGGTTTTGTACTAAACATAAACAAAGGTAAAACCGAACCTATATACCCTATGTTGCACAAAGCTAGTAGTGGTTGTGGCAGCTTTCCAACTGAAAAAATAGGCAAAAATTGGACAACAAAAGGTTCAGATTATTTTAAAGTTTGTTCCAACTCCCGAGAGAGACTCAGAAAATGGAGTTGGAATGAATATGATAGAGAAAATAGATGTAAAACTTGTTTTAAAAAGGAATTAGACGAAGAAAAGACAGCTTGGCTGACTGAAGAGCAAAATTCTTACACGAATTCTATCCCACACTTAGGAAAAAATATAGCTGAACTCGAAAACCGTTTAGCCTCCGAAACTAGCCCAGAAAAGCAAACCGAACTAAAAAGCTTAATAAAAGTCCGCAGAGGGCAAAATCAATTCCGGCAAGACGTATTCAAACTATATCCGAACTGTCCACTGACAGGTCTAGATATCGAGTCTTTACTCATCGCCAGCCATATTAAACCTTGGAGTAAGTGCAACGATAAAGAGCGTTTAGACCCCTCCAATGGTCTGATGCTCGCACCTCATATCGACGCATTATTCGATAGCGGTCTGATTACGTTTGATACCGACGGGACGATAAAAATCCACCCGACAATCGAACCGGAAAATCAAAAGCGGTTAGGAATTGCTCCCGATATGAAATTAAAAATTAGACCGGAAAGCGAAAAATATTTCGAGTATCACCGCAACCATGTCTTCCAAAAAGAAGAATAAATAGTGTTGAACAGTCCGCTGATTTAAGGTCGTCTGAAAACGATTTAGCTAACCAAGCTGTATCTATTTTCAGACGGCCTTTTGCGTCCTTTTGCGTATAAAGACCAAACCCGTCGCCATCATTCCGTATAATCATTCCCCCTTAGCTCCCCATCAACTATAATCGACATATTCAGACGGCCTTTCCCGACATTATGACTCGACAAGCCTTTATCCTCAGCGATTGCGAATTTCCTGAATGCGGAGAAAAGCCTTACGCCCTGTTGACCGCGAATCCGACGAAGGAACACCACTTTATCGCCCAAACCGAGCAGCGGCAACATGCGCATAATCCGCAGGTCAGCCCGCAAAACCAAAACGTTTACCGCCTGCCGCTGTCTATGTTCCATACTGGCGAAAAAGCCCGCGGTAAAGAACAAAACCGCAGCAAAGCGATAAGCGTCAACATCATCGGCAACTTGGCCGCGAAAAACCTCTATACGCTGACCTTTGTCGAAGACTCCGCCAACCAATACAATCTGGAAAGCTGGTTCAACCGTCATGAAAGCGGCTACGAAGAGGCCTGCAACCACCTGCGCACCTTACCTGCAGACCGTCTGAAAACAACTATGGCAAATGCCGATACCGTCAAAGTACCGGATGCCTTGTGGCGGATATTGCGGCTGAAATTCCTCGGGATCCTGCGCAATCCGCATAACCATAAAAACCTGTTTGCCCACCGCCTGCACCAAACGCTTCGGGCACGGCTGCCGGAAGTCGGTTTTGAATTTGTCCGCTTGATCAGCAAACGCGACCCCAAGCGCATCGAAGCCATTATGCAGGACTACCGTTTCACCTTTCTCGGCTATGTCGATTGGCTGGGCGGGCTTTACGGTATGTTGAGCGAAGGCGTGGCGCAGCCGTCGCTGTTTGAACGCTTGTTTTGCAACATCTTTGCCGAACCCGAAGCCGTGAAAATCGAATTGTTCCGCTATCCGGAAAACACAGGGCTGTGCCTATTTGGCGACAGCAGTTTCTGCCTGCAAGCCTCGGCCAAACTATTCAGCGTCGGCGTTAATATTTCGCACGATATGTTTGCCATCGTCCACCTGCAAACCGACCGTTGGCACGCGTTTAAAAATACCTTTCATCACGACGCGCCCAAACTGCAAGGCCAAGTGCGGATTATCGACGGCGACCAAACCCAAAGATTGCTGTTCAACCGACTGTGCATCCATCAGGCCCATGAAGCCGTATTCGGTCAAAGCCCGAATATCAAAGATTATTTAGAGGCCGTCTGAAACCCCTAACCAGAAGAAAGCATATGAAAATCACGCCAATCCAAGCCCTAAACGACAACTACATCTGGATGATTCAAGAAGGCAACCATGCCACCTGCGTCGATCCGTCTGATGCCACGCCCGTTTTGAAATTCCTCGTCCACAACCGTCTGATGCTGGCGCAAACATGGATTACCCATCCACACCCCGACCATACCGGCGGCGCAAAAAGCCTGTTCCATGGCTTTTTGGAATCCCCGATCTATGGCGAAAGCGACATCGACGTAGCAACGCATACCGTTACCGCAGGTACGCAGTTCCCGTTTGGCGAAGGCTTGGTTACCGTTTGGGCAACCCCCGGCCATACCGACCGCCACATCAGCTATCTGTTGGAAAATTCAGACGGCCTGCACGTTTTCTGCGGCGATACCTTGTTCTCCGCCGGTTGCGGCCGTGTATTTACCGGAACGATTGAGCAGCTTTACGACAGCTTCCACCGATTCAACCAACTACCCGAAGAAACGCTGTTTTATCCGGCGCACGAATACACCGCTTCTAATCTGCGCTTTGCCCAGCATATCGAGCCAGACAACGCCGACATTCAGACGGCCTTGGCCGCTGCCGAACACACGCCGACACTGCCTGTCAGCCTGGTGCACGAACGCAAAGTCAATCCGTTTTTCCGAGTACACCTACCCCAAGTTCAGGCACGCGCCGAAGAATTGAGCGGACGAAAATTAAACAGCGAACTCGAAGTCTTCGCTGCCTTGCGTGAATTGAAAAATCAATTTTAATTGGGCTTGATCCCTAAAGAATAAGGCCGTCTGAACAATATCTGTTCAGACGGCCTTTATTATTGAGGGATTATTCCCACTCAATCGTGGCAGGCGGTTTGCCGCTGACATCATAAACCACGCGGTTGATGCCTTTGACTTCGTTGATGATGCGGTTGGACACGCGACCGAGCAGCGAGTACGGCAGTTCTGCCCAGTGTGCGGTCATAAAGTCGCTGGTAATCACGGCACGCAAGGCAACGACGTAATCGTATGTGCGGCCGTCGCCCATCACGCCGACGGATTTCACAGGCAGGAATACGGCAAAGGCTTGGCTGGTCAGGTCATACCAAGATGTGCCGTTTTCATCGGTAGTATTGCGCAATTCTTGGATGAAAATATCGTCTGCCTGACGGAGCAAGTCGGCGTATTCTTTTTTCACTTCGCCCAAGATGCGCACGCCCAAACCGGGGCCGGGGAACGGATGGCGGTACACCATTTCGCGCGGCAAGCCCAAAGCGACACCCAACTCGCGCACTTCGTCTTTGAACAAGTCGCGCAACGGCTCAAGCAGCTTGAGCTTCATGTTTTCGGGCAGGCCGCCGACGTTGTGATGCGATTTGATGGCGTGGGCTTTTTTAGTTTTCGCGCCTGCGGATTCGATTACGTCAGGGTAAATCGTACCTTGCGCCAACCATTTGGCGTTGGTGAGTTTTTTCTCTTCAGCGTCAAATACTTCGATAAATTCTGCACCGATAATTTTGCGTTTTTTCTCCGGATCGGTCACGCCGGCAAGTTTCGCCAAAAACTGCTCTTCGGTATCAACGTGAATCACGCGTACGCCCAAGTTGCGGGCAAACATATCCATCACCATTTTGCCTTCATTCAAACGCAACAGACCGTGGTCAACAAACACGCAGGTCAGTTGGTCGCCGATGGCGCGGTGAATCAGCGCGGCCGCTACGGAAGAGTCCACGCCGCCGGACAAACCTAAAATCACTTCGTCGCTGCCGACTTGTTCGCGGATTTTGGCAACGGCTTCTTCGATGTAGTTCGGCATGGTCCAGCTTGGTTGTGCACCGCAAATATCCAAGACAAAGCGGTTCAATAACGCGCGGCCTTGTTTGGTATGGGTCACTTCAGGGTGGAATTGGATGCCGTAGAATTGTTTCTCAGCATTTTCCATCATGGCAATCGGGCAAGACGGCGTGTCGCCGATGACAGAGAAGCCGGTAGGCAGTTTGGAAACTTTATCGCCATGGCTCATCCAAACGTCGAGTGTATTAGGTGCATCGTCTTGAATACCGCGTGTCAGCTCGCTGTCGATGGTTTTAACTTGCGCATAACCGAATTCTCGTTGGTTGCCCGGGCTAACTTCGCCGCCCAAGTGGTGCGCCATAAATTGCATGCCGTAGCAGATGCCCAAAACCGGAATGCCCAAATCAAAAATACCGGTATCGGCTTGATAGTCGGATTCGTAAACGGAATTAGGACCGCCGGAGAGGATGATGCCTTTCGGGTTGAAGGCTTTGATTTCTTCCAAAGGCATGTCGAAAGAATGCAGTTCGCAGTAAACATGGGCTTCGCGCACGCGGCGGGCGATCAGCTGGGTAACTTGCGAGCCGAAGTCGAGAATAAGGATTTTGTCTTGGGTCATGGCGGAAACTTTACAAAATGTAAGAAAACGGTGCGGCCGGTAGGGCAAATTTCAAATTTAAACCACAATAAAAAAGGCCATCTGAAACGGCGGATTATACCATTGTTCAGACGGCCTTTATAGGGCAAAACCCAAATCTCTCATCTTTCTATTTTGTGTGTTTCTCAGGAATCATATCGCTGCGCGAGAGCAACAGCAGGCAACCCAACACGACCATGCCGATGGCCAGCAACGGCGAGAGGTAAATCCAGTAGCTCATGTGCAGATAAATGGCTGTACCGATATAAACCAACATCGGGCCGGAAACAATGGACTGTTTGTTGATGCCGTCCATAATCAACACGGCAATGCCCAAAATAATTAATGCGCCGGCAATCATTGTCGATGTCGCAGGCAAAATATCCGTAGCGCGTAAAAACCAAATCGCACCAAAGATAATCAAAAATAAAGGCAGAAAAAGTGAGGGGCGGGACATAACAACGCTCCGTAAAGGTTTCAGACGGCCTGTATTATTGGGTGTGCCGGCCATGCAGGCAAGATATAAAAATGCAATCTTGTGTGTAATTATGCAAAGGTTGGTGCAACAAAAAAGGCCGTCTGAACCGCGGCAAACCGAAATCAAATATTTCAATTTATCCTCTTACAGACAGCCTTTCAAATCATCAGGCTTTTCCGGTGCTGCCGAATCCGCCTTCACCGCGCTCGCTGGCGGCAAACTCGTCCACAACCTTAAACGCAGCTTGGACAACCGGCACAATCACCATTTGCGCGATACGCTCCATCGGCTCGATGGTAAACGCTTCTTTACCACGGTTCCACAGAGAAACCTTCAATTCGCCTTGATAATCCGAGTCAATCAAACCGACCAAGTTACCCAAAACAATACCGTGTTTATGACCCAAGCCGGAACGCGGCAACAAAACGGCTGCATACGCAGGGTTGGCCAAATGCACTGCCAAACCAGTCGGAACGAGATACACATCGCCCGGCTGCAACACAACAGCCTCATCTAAGCAGGCGCGCAAGTCCAAACCGGCAGAACCGGGCGTTGCATAAGCAGGCAGGGAATCGGCCATTTTCGGATTTAAGATTTTCAGTTCGACTTCGGTTTGCATGACAGGACTCCGTATTGTTCTATATTGGAAAGGGCTACGATTATACACAAATGCCCTTGAGGCCGTCTGAAAAAACGGAGTATGATTCAGTCAGACCTAAGGAGGAAAATCATGGATCTGCACAATATCCGCGAAGATTACAGCAAACGCGAGCTGTCGGAAGCCGAATGCCACGCCGACCCGATTGTCCAATTTGAGCAATGGCTGAACGAAGCGATTCACGCCGAAGTCAACGAACCGACCGCGGTCAACGTTGCCGCCGTGGGCGAAGACGGCAGGCCCAACAGCCGCATGGTATTGCTGAAAGAAGTCAACCCCAAAGGCTTTGTTTTCTTTACCAATTACCACAGCCGAAAAGGCCGTTCCTATACGGCTCACCCTTTTGCCGCCATGACTTTTTTCTGGCCGGAACTCGAACGCCAAGTGCGCGTTGAAGGGCGCATTGAAAAACTCGATGCCGCCGCTTCGGACGAATATTTTGAAAGCCGCCCGTATACCAGCCGTATCGGTGCATGGGCAAGTGCGCAAAGCGAAGTGATTTCCAGCAAAGCCGTATTGGTGGCCAAAGCCGCGGCCGTCGGTGTCAAACACCCCCTGCATGTTCCCCGCCCGCCGCATTGGGGCGGATACCTCGTTATTCCCGACCGCATCGAATTCTGGCAAGGCCGCCCCAGCCGCCTGCACGACCGCATCCAATACCGCTTAGTTGATGGCAACTGGATACGCGAACGCCTTTCGCCATAATTTTCGGATTTTCAAACAAAAATTTACTGGTTGAGTTACAATACAACCTTTCATCGGCAGGCCGTCTGAATTTGATTTTCAGACGGCCTTTTCCCCCAATCCAACCCCTGCCGCAACCGCCGCAGAAGAACCGCTTTTTCAAGCGAGTTAGGAAAAATCATGTCCAAACAGCCTTCCAGCAAACGCCAATGGCGCGACGGCGTATCCTCTACCGCCAAAAAACCTTCCAAACCGGCCAAATCCTTTGCCAATAAGAAACGTCCAGACGACGAACGAAAAACATCAGGCAAACCTTACGGCCAAAAAGTTTCAGACGGCCCTAAAGCTCAAAATACCGCGCCTAAACAACGTGCGGCCAAAGCCAAAAAACTGGTGGTCCGCAATCCCAACCAAAAAATCATGGAGCACGCCCGCGATTTGAAAGAACGCCGCAGCGACCTTTCACGCTTTGAACCCGAGCGCCTGCAAAAAGTCCTGGCCGCTTCCGGTGTCGGCTCACGTCGCGAAATGGAAGAATGGATCAGCAACGGCTGGGTAACAGTCAACGGCCGCGTAGCGCAACTGGGCGAAAAAGTTACGCCTGACGACCACGTTACCGTCAAAGGCAGCATCATCAAACTCAAATGGGCCGACCGCCTTCCACGCATCATCCTCTACTACAAACAAGAAGGCGAAATCGTTTCCCGCGACGACCCGCAAGGCCGCGTCAGCATTTTCGACCGCCTACCGCAAGCAGCCAGCAGCCGCTGGGTAGCCATCGGCCGTTTGGACATCAATACCAGCGGCCTTTTGATCCTAACCACTTCAGGCGAACTTGTTCAACGCTTTGCCCATCCCAGCTTTGAAGTAGAACGCGAATACGCCGTGCGCGTATTGGGCGAGTTGACCACCGAACAAATGCGCGTCCTGACCGAAGAAGGCGTCATGCTCGAAGACGGTTTGGCTAAAGTAGAACGCATCTACGAACAAGGCGGCGAAGGCGCAAACAAATGGTATAACGTCGTCATCAAAGAAGGCCGCAACCGAGAAGTACGCCGCATTTTTGAAAGCCAAGGCCTGACCGTCAGCCGCCTCGTCCGCGTAGGCTTCGGCCCTATCGGCCTGCCAAACCGCCTCAAACGCGGCCAGTTCTACGAACTCAATCCGGCAGAAGTCGCCAACATCATCAAATGGGCAGATATGCTGCTGCCTGGCGAACGTCGCCGGAAGAAAAGTTAATGTAAGATAAATCGGGGCTGAGACTTTTGCAAAATCGTCTCAGCCCGACAAAATCTTGCCTAAGTCATAAAAATAGTGGGTATTGAAAGGATTTTCCTTATCCAACACATTCATCGGACTGCCATGTCTGACAAATAATACAGGCATTTTTTCATCGTTGCCTCCTTAATATCTGATGAGGCGGATTGTACGGATAAATGATTAAGCAATAAATCTCAATTTATGAACAACATATTTTCCAAATAGGAAATTATGAAATATTCTTTGGCTTTGCTGTAAAGTTAAAAAGAGGTCGTCCGAAAATGGTTTCAGACGACCTTTGCTTATTTAATTGGTATTTTTTAGCAACTATATTATTTAGTAAAACAAAGTTGACTTACATTTATGCAATACCTAATTTCTGATTAATAACTTTTCGTACATCATCATCTTTACTCAAGACAATAGGAAACCCTGTTACATCTAACACCTTGCTAGCTATAGATACTTCTAGTTTCTCTTCCTCATTAATTTGATGATGAAATATTGATGATGGCCTACCTAATGCATTCAAATTTTTTGCCCCTTCAGCATAATGGGCATGAATTGGAGAAATAAAGGATAAAAATTCATCTCGAATCGCTCTTGATTCATCAATGGGTTCACTATTTGAAGCAAATTTCAAGCACTTTATAATGTCTTGGTATCTACTTTCAAGATTATCTTCTGATAAAGATAAAATTTTTTCACTTTCAATAACAGAAGCATTAACTTTATCTTCAATTACATTATCATCATAATAGGATTCAATAGCTCCTTTTCTTAAAATAAACAACCCTACTTCTTCAAAAATATCAAATAATACAGTAATTCTATTTTTCAATTTCTCCCATTCACCACTTAAATTATCATGGTTAAGCAAAGTAAATAAGACCGAGCGTTTTTTATTTAATACCTCATCTTGTAGCAAAGTGAAATAAGGATAATTTTTAGCAATTTCTGCAATCTCATCCCAATTTTTATCAACTAATGTACAAAATTTGTTATAAATATCATTAGTCACCTTCAAAATACCATCCATTCCTTGTTTACTTGCTAAAGTATCAGCTATATTTCTTATTTCCTCATCACTAAAATAAGAGTTAATTAAATTTAGACCATCAGCAAAACAGTCTGCATCAACTAAAACTGTTGGTATTTTACCCATCAGTCTAAATAATTTAACTGTTTCAGGCATGGCTCCTTTTCCATTAATCGGCAATATCTGTGAACCTGCTGCTTCAAGATTTAAATATAATTTATCTGAAAGTGTATTGCAGATAATGACGTCAGATGGGCCTTCAACTAAAAGTGGTGTTTTAGAAAATAAGGCTAATTTGTGTTCTTGCCCCAATCGAGCAACAAGACCTTTTACTTGTTTATTTTGTAACTCTCCTGCATCTTTAGGAATCTGAATA
Source organism: Neisseria sp. P0009.S008 (assembly GCF_051958615.1). Lineage (NCBI taxonomy): Bacteria > Pseudomonadati > Pseudomonadota > Betaproteobacteria > Neisseriales > Neisseriaceae > Neisseria > Neisseria sp. P0009.S008. The sequence continues at coordinate 300,508 of NZ_JBQCVG010000001.1, read as the reverse complement.
GGTTCTTCTTTTAAATCATTACAAAAAATAAAAGATAACAAATCATCTGTTTTAGAAATCTTGATCATTTCTGTTGAGTGTGTTGCCATCACAATTATTTTTTTATAGTCATCTTCACCAGGAATTCCTGCAACTCGTGTAATTTCTTTGAGTAGAAAGGCTTGTAATTGTGGGTGTAATGAAACTTCAGGTTCATCAATAAGTAAAACGCCAACCTCATCATCGTATAGTGCAGATAAAATTCCAACGAGATGTAATAACCCAGATGCTTCACGAGCAGATGAGTAATAAGTATTGCTAGCTCCTATTCTTGAAAAGGAGACTTTTAGATAACCAGAATCCCAGTCTATTTCAATATCTCTTTTGAATAATTTTCGCAACCTCTCTTGAACTTTAATAAGTATATCTGGGCATTTATAGAGAGTATGAAGATCTCCTGAAATTGATTCTATTTGATGGCGTTGCTCGGTTTCATACTTATCTCCAAATTTTGCTTGATCAATATCATATGAATATTGATCTGTTTTTGAACGATATTGTTCTAATGGGGCTAACCGTCCAGCAGAAATAAAACGAACTTTTTTATTCGTGAGAGCATTAAAACTTCCTTTTAACCCTTTTAATAAATGAGTTTTGCCCGAACCATTCGGACCAACAATAAATGTTAATGGTGATCTTAGCTCAATTCCTCTAGAAAAATCACCTTCATGGCTATTGATATGAGCAGTAATAGATAATGGAAATTCCATAATTTAGTTCCTTAGCAATTAACATATTAAGTAGCATAAACTTTCAAGCTCTTCGCCTTCAAATTCTCTTCCGCTTTGACTTCAATAAGCACAACATTTTGCCCATATTGCAGCACAAAATCCAATTCTACCGTGTCTTTTCCGATTTCTCAGTATAGGACTGTATTGTCTTTAGTATCGTATCAATCAGTTTTTGCAAGACACATTGTTCAGTCGGTGCACCTTGGAATTCGGTGAGAATGCGATTTCTTTTGAATAGGATCTCTGCATCCCAAAAGCTTGGTGTAGCAAGTAGCCCAATATCTAAACTGAAGAATTTGAAGGTATTATCTTAATAGTTGAATAGGTGTAAGATTTGGCTTTTGCTGCATAGCTCGATGTGCACCAAACCGCTGTCTTCTGGATGAGGTCGGTTTGCACGGTTTGGCAAGTGTCGTTTTGCACGCCGTTTTCCGCCTATTTTTTGAGCATTTCAAGACCTCGGTCGTCTGAAATTTGACGCCACTCTGTCCAAGTGTTATTAATAATTCCTATTCACAAACAAACAGGAATAAATATGAAAAAAGTTGGTAACAAAGTGGTCGTTGTGGGCTTGGGCGCGGTCGGTGTCAGCTACGCCTATTCCATGCTCAACCAAGCCTTGTGCGACGACATGGTTTTAATCGACATCAACCGCACGCGCGCGGAAGGCGAAGCGCGCGACTTCCGCCACGGAATGCCTTATGCCGCCTCGCCTGCGCGCATTTACGTCGGCGATTACGATGATTGCTCGGATGCAGACATCGTGTGTATTTGTGCGGGCGCGGCGCAGGCTCCCGGCGAAACCCGTTTGGACTTAATCGACAAAAACCTGCGCATCTTCCACGACATCGTTTCGAAAGTCATGGCTTCGGGCTTTGACGGCATCTTCTTGGTTGCCTCCAATCCTGTGGACGTACTGTCTTATGCCGTTCTGCGCTTTTCAGGGCTGCCCAAAGAGCGCGTTATCGGCTCAGGCACCATCCTTGACTCCGCCCGTTTCCGCGTTTGTCTGGGCAACGAATTCGACGTCGCGCCTTGGAGCGTCGATGCCATGATGATCGGCGAACACGGCGACAGCATCATTGCGCTTTGGAGTACCGCCAACATCGCTGGTATGTCGGTTCAGAAGATGTTGGAACAATCAGAAGACGGGCAGGCGCGTATGGACAAAATCTATAACACCGTGCGCAATGCCGCCTACGAAGTCATCGCCGCCAAAGGTTCGACCAGCCACGGCATCGGTATGGGCTTGAGCCGTATCTCCAACGCCATCCTGCACAATCAAGGCGTCGTGTTGCCCGTTTCCACCCTGCTTGAAGGCGAGTTCGGACAAAACGGTGTGTATATCGGCGTACCGACCGTCGTCAACCGCCAAGGCGCGGTCCGCATCATCGACCTGCAACTTTCCGACGATGAAACCGAACGCTTTGCCCGCTCGGCGGAGCTGTTGAAAAGCTATCAACGCAAAGTCGATGAAATGGTCGGATAAACAGAATCGCCTCTAAGTAAAACGTCGTCTGAAAACTGGAAATCTGGTTTTCAGACGACGTTTGCTATGTATGGGGAAGTTAATTCGTCAATATTCTAAATTCAAATAAAAAATACCTATATCTAAGTTACTTTATTTTCGATACACAATTTACCGGTTGTCGTCATTCCCGCCCCCGCCTACGCGAGGACAGGCTACGGTGGGAATCCATTTTTGAAATTCGGAAACTGTTTTTCAAATAAAGGTTTCTCAAGTTTTACGATGGATTCCTGCCTGCGCAGGAATGACGGTACTAATCCGCCTATAACAAACGTCTCTGAAAACCAAACTTCCAGTTTTCAGACGACGTTTTCTGCTCATAAACCTAAGCGTTATTTCTCTGCTTTCAACACCCGCTGACGGCGCGTTTCGCTCAATACCATGCCTGCGCTGACGGAAACGTTCATGCTTTCTACCGTGCCAAACATCGGAATCGATACCAGCATATCGCAATGTTCGCGCGTCAGGCGGCGCATGCCTTCGCCTTCGTTGCCCATTACCCAGGCCACGCTGCCGGGCAAGTCGCAGTGGTAAAGGTCGGAGTCGCCGCCCATGTCCGTGCCGACAATCCAAATGCCGTATTCTTTCAGCTCACGCAAAGTACGGGCAAGATTGGTTACGGTAATATACGGCACAGTTTCCGCTGCGCCACAGGCAACTTTGCTGACAGTCGCATTCAGACCGGCACTTTTGTCTTTGGGCGCAATCACGGCATGCACCCCCATCGCATCGGCAGTACGCAGGCACGCGCCGAGGTTGTGCGGATCGGTAATGCCGTCCAATACCAGCAAAAACGGAGGTTCGCTCAGGTTTTCCAACACATCTTCCAAGTGAACATGGTTTTTGGAAGCATCGATAAACCCTACTACGCCCTGATGGCGCGCCCCTTTGCTGATGGCATTCAGGCGGTCGGCATCGGCAAAATGTACGCGCACGTTTTCAGAGGCCGCTTTATCCAATACATCGCGGGTGCGCGCATCAGATTTGCCCTCTTGGATATAGAGTTCGGTAATCGATTTCGGGTTTTGCCACAAACGGGCATTGACGGCGTGAAAGCCATAGATGAGTCGTTGGTTTGCCATGTTTTTGCTTTATCAAAAAATTCAGACGGCCATTATAACAAGTAAGGCCGTCTGAAAATTTTTTATTTCATCAAATAACCGAGTATGCCCGAAGTACCGACCCCGATTAATACCGTCACCAACATCGAAAACCGGCTGGCCGCCAATACCGTCAAAGCAATGGCAATCAACTCATGCAGTTTATCCGATACAAAATAAGGCGCAATCACAGAAATCAACACACAGCCCGGCGCGGCCTCCATAACCACTTGCGCGCGACGGCTCAACGTACGGTTGCGCAATGCAAAAAAGCCAATTAATCGGGTTGAATAGGTAACGGCCAACATGCTTAAAAACAGCAGAAACGATTGCAGCGACAACAAATCCTTCATTTCTGCTCTCCCCACAAATACGCCGCCAACAATCCCGACAACGTTCCGGCCGGAACATACCATGCACCATCTACGGTCAAATAGGTTACGCACGCCACAATCAGGCTGACAAACCAAGGGCGTGAAGCCGCAAAGCTCTTCCACATCCCGCGCAGCAACACCAAAAACACCGCAGGGAAAGCCATACCAAAGCCCCATGCCGCCACATCGCCAAACATCGGACCGACTGCCGCGCCAAATGCCGCAAAACCAATCCAAGTTACATACAAAATAAAACACACGCCGGCATAAAACGGCATATTGAACGCTGGCAAACCTGCCGCCTTACGCTTTTGAATTTCAGCAAACGCCATTGCCCAGCTTTCGTCGCACATAAAAAACAGCGCGGGCATCGCCTTTTTCAGCGGCATATCCCTCATATACGGCGCAATTGCTGCACCCATCAGGATATGGCGCGAATTGATCATAAACGTAACCGTTGCAATCAGCAGAATCGGCAAGGGATTTGCCCACAAATTGACTGCGGCAAATTCAGAGCCTCCGGCAAAGTTCATACCCGTCATCAACAACATTTCCAGCCAACTCATGCCTTTCTGCCCGCCCTGCATACCCAAAATCAGCGCCCACGGCAACAAGCCGATCAGCATGGGGGAGCATTCTTTGATACCGCGCAGAAATTCCGAGCGAGGAGAAGCAGTGTGATTCATTTTGATTGAAACGGTTTATTAAAAAGAAGCGACGTATTATAAAGCAGGCCGTCTGAACAAGGGTATAATACGGAAAAATTAGATTTATTTACGGAAACCGATATGACCCACACCGTCCATCTGCAGTTTGAAGAAATTGACAATACCGTGTTGCAACGCCTGTGCGGCGCGCTCGACAGCAATCTCGAAGCCTTAGGCAAAGCCCTTGATATCCAAATCAGCCGCCGCTTCGAACATTTCACCTTCATGGGCGAACTGGCACACGCCGGCCGCCGTGCCTTGCTGTCGCTTGCCGAAGCCGCAGAAAAAGGCGACTTGGACGACAACGCCATCAGCCTTGCGGCCGTTGAAGCAAAAACCGCAGATGAAAAACACGAAGAAAAACACCACGACCAACAATACTATTTCCGCGCCAAACGCGGCAGCATCGGCGGCCGTACCCCGCGCCAAAACGGCTATATCCGCGCCTTGCTCAACCACGATGTCGTGTTCGGCTTAGGCCCTGCCGGTACGGGTAAGACCTACCTTGCCGTTGCCGCCGCAGTCGATGCAATGGAAAAGCACCAAATCGAACGCATCGTTTTGGTGCGTCCTGCAGTCGAAGCAGGCGAAAAATTAGGCTTCCTGCCGGGCGATTTGGCACAAAAAGTCGATCCCTACCTGCGACCGCTTTACGATGCACTTTATGATTTGATGGGTTTCGACCGCGTAACCAAACTGATGGAAAAAGGTTTGATTGAAATTGCGCCGCTGGCCTATATGCGCGGCCGCACCTTAAATGGCGCGTATGTCATTTTGGACGAAGCGCAAAACACCACGCCCGAACAAATGAAAATGTTCCTGACCCGTATCGGCTTTGGTGCCAAAGCAGTCATTACCGGCGACATCAGCCAAATCGACCTGCCGCTCAACATCAAATCCGGCTTGAAAGATGCACGCGAAAAACTGCGCGATGTAGAAGGCCTGTATTTCCACACCTTCACCAGCGAAGACGTCGTCCGCCATCCTTTGGTGCAGAAAATCGTCGAAGCCTATGAAGCAGCAGAAGAACAAGCTGAAAAGAAAAACGGCGAATAATCTTTTCAAACACTCAAGGCCGTCTGAAAATCAAATTTCAGACGGCCTTTCTACATCATTCTCCCCATAATACTGCTATAATCCGAAAATCAAGTAAAACAACGACTTCAAAAGGAAAAATATGACCCTCAAGCCACCCGTCCGAATCGCCGTTACCGGCGCGGCAGGCCAAATCGCCTACGCCGCCCTCTTCCGTATCGCCGGCGGCATCATGCTCGGACGCGACCAACCCGTTATCCTGCAGCTGCTCGACCTGCCGCAGGCACAACAGGCATTACGCGGCGTGATTATGGAAATGCAGGATTGCGCCTTCCCACTCCTTGCCGACATCTTCGCCACAGACGACCCCGAAGTCGCCTTCAAAGATGCCGACATCGTCCTCTTGATTGGTGCGCGCCCGCGTACCCAAGGTATGGAACGCGCCGATTTGCTGCACGCCAATGGTGAAATTTTCAAAGTACAAGGCGCGGCGTTGAACAAAGTTGCCAATCGCAACGTTAAAGTCCTCGTCGTCGGCAATCCGGCCAATACCAACGCCTACATCGCCATGAAATCCGCACCCGACATCCCGCCGGAAAATTTCACCGCCCTGATGCGTCTTGACCACCACCGTGCCGTCAGTCAAATTGCCGAAAAAATCGACCGCCCGATTACTTCCATCGAGCAAATGTGCGTCTGGGGCAACCACAGCCCGACCATGTACGCCGACTACCGCTACGCCACCAGCAACGGCGAGTCCGTCCAAGACATGATTACCGAACCCGACTGGAACACCGAGGTCTTCATGCCGAAAATCGCCGGACGCGGTGCTGCAATTATCGCTGCTCGCGGTTCATCATCTGCGGCCTCCGCCGCCAATGCCGCCATCTATCACCTGCGCGACTGGTTGCTCGGCAGCAGCGGCAAATGGATAACCATGGGCGTTCCATCCGACGGCTCTTACGGCATTCCCGAAGGTTTGATTTTCGGCTTCCCCGTCATTTGTGACGAAGGCAGCTACCGCATCGTCCAAGGCTTAGATTTGTCGGACGAATTCAGCCAAAAACGTATTGCCGCTACGCTGACCGAATTGGAAGAAGAGCGTTCAGTCATCCAGGATCTACTCTAAAACAAAGGCCGTCTGAAACCAAATTTCAGACGGCCTTTACCGTGCAGCCTTATTCCGCTACATCAATGCACAAATATTTCAGTTCCAAATACTCATCCGCACCATATTTGCTGCCTTCACGTCCCAAACCGCTGCGTTTCACGCCGCCAAACGGTGCTACTTCATTACTGATTAAGCCCGTATTGATGCCGACCATGCCGTATTCCAAGGCTTCGCCGACGCGCCATTGGCGGGCAGTGTCGGAGGTGAAAAGGTAAGCTGCCAAACCGTATTCCGTATTGTTCGCAGCCTCGATGACTTCGGCTTCGGTTTCAAAACGGAACACCGGACACAAAGGCCCGAAGGTTTCCTCGCGAGCTACCGCCATTTGCGCCGTAACGCCGCTTAAAACAGTCGGCTCAAAAAACGTTCCGCCCAACGCACTGCGTTTGCCGCCGGTCAGACAACTTGCGCCTTTAGCCAATGCGTCGGCGATGTGCTGCTCAACTTTCTCCACTGCTTTTTCCTCAATCAACGGTCCTTGGTTTACTCCATCCTCCAAGCCGTTGCCCAATTTGAGCGACGCCACTTTTTCACTTAATTTGCGGCAAAATTCGTCGTAAATGCCGGATTGGGCGTAAACGCGGTTGGTGCAGACGCAGGTCTGACCGCTGTTGCGGAACTTACTGGCGAGCGCGCCTTCAACGGCTTTGTCCAAATCGGCATCATCAAACACAATAAACGGCGCGTTGCCGCCCAGCTCCAAACTGAGTTTTTTAATGTCCGCCGCGCTGTCGGCAAAAATTTTTGCACCGACTTCGGTCGAACCGGTAAAACTGATTTTGCGCACGGTCGGGTTCGTGGCAAATTCATGGCTGATTTCCGAAGCGCGACCGCTAACGACGGGAAGCAAATCCTGCGGCACGCCAGCTTCGTAAGCCAGTAGCGCCAGCGCATACGCGCTCAGAGGAGTGAGCGATGCGGGTTTGACAATCATCGCGCAGCCCACCGCCAAAGCAGGCGCAGCCTTGCGCGCAATCATCGCAGATGGGAAGTTCCACGGCGTAATCGCGGCGGTAACGCCGACAGGCTGTTTCAACACGACCAGTTTTTGCGACGCCTTCACGCTTGTCAGCACATCGCCGTCAATCCGCCGCGCCTCTTCGGCAAACCAGCGCACAAACGAAGCCGCATAATCCATCTCGCCGCGAGCTTCGGTCAGGCTTTTGCCCTGTTCCATCGTCATGATGTGCGCCAGCTCTTCTTTGTTTTCTTTAATCAAAAAATACCAACGCCACAAAACATCGGCACGCTCCAACGCAGTTTTTGCCGCCCATAGTTTTTGTGCGGCCTCCGCCTTTTGAATCAGCAACTTGAGGTCGTCTGAATGGGTCGTGCGGACAAACGCCAAAGTCTCGCCCGTCGCCGGATTGCCAACTTTGAGGCCGTCTGAAATCGGGGAAAAGGAAATATCGGGGTGGTTGAGCAGTTGGGAAAAGGTTTTCATGGGAAACGACCTTTCTAAAACCGAGGATATATGTTCATTATCATATTCACACCATGAAAGCGCAACTGAATTGCAAAATAAGCCGACAGCAAATGCCGTCTGAATATCTTACAGCCGGTCTTTGGTTTAGCGACATCATATTCATCTTAATAACGAATGAAATACGATTATTAATACTCTACCTCAAAAGGATAAGACACATGTATTACAACAATTTGCTATAATACAAAACTCATTTCAACCCTTATCCAATATTCCATTTTCAGACGGCCTTTGTCTGTTTATAAGGCCGTCTGAAATGTTTTCCGTCCATCCTCTTCTGCCGAGCCATGATTCCATCTGATTTCATTGACGAGCTTTTGTCCAAAGTCGATATTGTCGATATTATCGACGAGCAGGTTCCGCTGAAGAAAGGCGGGGCGAACTATATGGCCTGTTGTCCGTTTCACAAGGAAAAGACACCGTCGTTTTCGGTCAGCCCGACCAAGCAATTTTACCATTGCTTCAGTTGCGGGGCGCATGGTTCGGCAATTGGTTTTGTGATGGAACATCAGGGACTGTCGTTTCCAGAGGCGGTACAGTTTTTGGCTGATCGCGTCGGCATGACGGTGCCTAAAGTTCGCGGGCAGGAAGACAACCCCGAAATCCGTGCCGAACGTAAGAAAAAACAGCAAACTTTGGAAGAAACAACGGCAGCGGCAGCGGATTTTTATGCGCAACAGTTGAAATTCAATCCGGCAGCGAAGGCTTATTTAGACAAACGCGGCTTGAGTGCGGAAGTCATCGCACATTATGGTTTGGGCTATGCGTCTGACGGTTGGCAACCTTTGGCACAAGTGTTCCAACCCTATCCGAATACTGCGTTGGTGGATACGGGCATGGTCATTGATAACGAAGGCAAACATTACGACCGCTTTCGCCATCGGATTATGTTCCCTATCCGTAATCCTCGCGGTCAGGTTATCGGCTTTGGCGGCCGCGTATTGGACGACTCCAAACCCAAATACCTGAACTCGCCGGATACTCCTTTGTTTGACAAAGGGAAAAACCTTTACGGACTATATGAAGGGCGTGCTGCCGTAAAAGAGGCCGGACGGATTTTGGTGGTCGAAGGCTACATGGACGTGGTCGCATTGGCTCAGTTCGGCGTCGGCTACGGCGTAGCGGCTTTAGGTACGGCAACCACGGCGGAACACGTCAAAATCCTGATGCGTCAGGCAGACAGTATTTATTTTTGTTTTGATGGCGACAGTGCGGGACGTAAAGCGGCTTGGCGCGCGCTGGAAAATGCATTGCCGCAATTAAAAGATGATAAATCGCTGCATTTTTTATTCTTACCCGAAGAACACGACCCAGACAGCTACATCCGCGCCTATGGCAAAACGCAATTTGAGGATGCCTTGTTAAACCAAAGCAAGCCCCTATCGGAATACTTTTGGGAACATCTTTCAGACGGCCTCAACCTCAATACGCAAGAAGGCAAAGCAGAATTGGTCAAAACCAGTTCTCCGCTTTTGACTCAGATTACCGCGCCGGCATTGGGCTATCTTCTGAAACAAAAACTCAGCGAGCTGGTGGGCATTGACCCAGACAACCTTGCCCAGTTACTCGGACAAGAAGCGCCAAAGCGGCACGTCAAACAAAAAAGTTACAAACTGCCGCCTATTTCTGTCAAACAACCAACCATGCTGACACTGGTTCAAAGACAGATACGCAGCCTCTTGATAAATCCGGCTTGGGCTTCATATATAGACCTGCCCGATTATCTGGCTTTAAGCGGCGACTTTGCCTGCCTTGCCAATTTGGCCGAAACCATCAAGCATCATGATACGACTCCTGCAACTGCACAAGTGCTTGAATATATGCGCGGTTCGCCCTATGAGGAAACCGTCAATCAAATCTTTTTATCGACCCTTCACTCTGAAGAAATGGAAGGGGATAACGAAGAAGATTGCGAAAGTTTCCAAATCGGCATGAAAAAGTTGTTAAATGAATTAAAATACAGTCAAATCGAAACTTTAAAGCAAAAAAGTATTCAAACCGGTTTGACCGAAAATGAAAAAAGACTATTGCTGTCGCTTTTGACGGCAAAGCAAAACTAACCCCTCAGGCCGTCTGAACAATCTAAATACACGCTGCGAAACATGACACGCAGAACACTCCATCTGTAATATTTTCAGACGGCCTCAGAGTATTAAAGTGAAATCTGATTTCACAACAAAAAGCTCTGCTCCGCCTTCAGGTACGGCCACATCACCGTAAACCGTCGGCATCCTATCAACCTAGAGAGCAATCCATGTCTAAAAATCAAAACTACGAAGAATACCAAGACCAAGACGACAACCGTCCCTTGAGTATCGAAGAGCAGCGCGCGCGTCTGCGCCAACTCATTATCATGGGTAAAGAACGCGGCTACATCACTTATTCCGAAATTAACGACGCCCTGCCCGACGATATGTCCGATGCCGAGCAAATCGACAACATCGTCAGCATGATTTCCGGCTTGGGTATCCAAGTAACCGAGCAAGCCCCCGATGCTGAAGACATCCTCTTGAGCGACAACGCCGCCGCCATGACCGACGACGATGCCGTTGAAGAAGCCGAAGCAGCACTCTCTAGCGCAGATTCAGAATTCGGCCGTACAACCGACCCTGTGCGTATGTATATGCGTGAAATGGGGCAAGTCGATCTGTTGACGCGCGAAGACGAAATCATCATCGCCAAAAAAATCGAAAATGCACTGAAAAACATGGTACAGGCAATCTCCGCCTGCCCAGGCTCGATTGCTGAAATTCTGGCTTTGATCGAGCAAGTCCGCAACGATGAAATCCGTGTGGATGAAGTCGTTGAAGCCATCATCGACCCTAACGAAGTCTTATTGAACGAATTGGGCTTGGGTCATTTGGAAAATGCCAAACCAGATGACGAAGAAGGCGAAACCGTTAGCGATGATGAAGATAGCGACGAGGAAGATGAAGACGACTCCGGCAGCGACTCCGATGCCATGTCTGCCGCCCATTTGGCCGAACTGAAACAAAAAGTTTTAGAACACTTCGCCTTTATCGAGAGCGAATACGGCAAAATGATCAAACAGTTGGAAAAACACGGCAGTCAGCACTCCAACTACCTGAAACACCGCGATGCCATTGCCAACAAACTGTTGGAAGTCCGTTTTGCCACACGTCAAATCGAAAACCTGAGCAGCAGCCTGCGCAGCCGCGTTGAAAACATCCGCAAACTCGAACGCGAAATCCGCGATATCTGTATCGACCGCGTCCGCATGGAACGCGACTACTTCATCAAAAACTTCCTGCCCGCCATTACTGATTTGAAATGGGTAGAAGAAGAAGTAGCCAAAGGCCGTGTATGGGCAAACGCGTTGGATCGTTTCCGCCACGCCATCCTCGAAAAACAAACCGAGCTGGCAAATATGGAAGCAGAAACCCGCATTTCCATTGAAGAGTTGAAAGAAATCAACAAAAACATGGTATTGAGTGAGAAAGAAACCTCAGCCGCCAAACAGGAAATGATTCAGGCCAACTTGCGTTTGGTTATTTCCATTGCTAAAAAATACACCAACCGCGGCTTGCAATTCCTTGATTTGATTCAAGAAGGCAACATCGGCCTGATGAAAGCGGTAGACAAATTCGAATACCGCCGCGGCTACAAGTTCTCAACTTACGCCACATGGTGGATCCGTCAAGCGATTACCCGTTCCATCGCCGACCAAGCGCGTACCATCCGTATTCCGGTTCACATGATTGAAACCATCAACAAAATGAACCGTATCTCGCGCCAATACCTGCAAGAAACCGGTGAAGAGCCTGATTCCGCCAAACTGGCCGAGCTGATGGAAATGCCGGAAGACAAAATCCGCAAAATCATGAAAATCGCCAAAGAGCCGATTTCCATGGAAACACCGATTGGCGATGACGATGATTCGCACTTGGGCGACTTCATCGAGGATGCCAACAACGTTGCGCCGGCAGAGGCTGCGATGTACACCAGCCTGCACGAAGTAACCAAAGAAATCCTCGAAAGCCTGACGCCGCGCGAAGCCAAAGTTTTGCGTATGCGTTTCGGTATCGATATGAATACCGACCACACTTTGGAAGAAGTCGGCAAACAATTTGACGTAACCCGTGAACGTATCCGTCAAATCGAAGCCAAAGCCCTGCGCAAGCTGCGCCACCCAACCCGCAGCGACCGCCTCCGCAGCTTCCTCGACAGCGAAGAAAACAAATCGTAAAAGCAAACCGCAGGTTGAAAGACCTGCGGTTTTTTATTGAAATACGAAAAGGCCGTCTGAAAAACCAAATCTCAAAAGATTCAATGGTTTCAGACGGCCTTAAATTTATTTTGATAATTTATTCAGCCTCAGTGGTTTTCTTTTTCGGACGACGACGGCGACGTTTGGGTTTTCCATCAGTTGATCCACTTTGTTTCTGACGTTTGTGATCATTGGCCGCAGTCATTTGCTGACGGGTTTCCTCATCGGCATGTTGGAAAGTTGTCCACCAAGAAGCCATCTCTTTATCAACCTCGCCAACCTCGCTACGCAAAATCAGGAAATCATAAGCGGCTCGGAAACGGGCTTGTGATAGCAGGCGATACGGGCGTGCACCGCGCATATTGTCGAATTGTGGCTGAAATTGCCAGATTTCACGCATGGTTGCAGAAAATCGTTGTGGCACGCCCCAACCCTTCTCTACCGTATCACGCATAGTGTTCATCGCATCCATCAATGCAGGGACAGGTTTTTGTCCATGGTTCAGATTTCGTTGCCACATAGCATTTAGTGTCGGCCACAATACCGCCGCCAATACGAAACCAACGGAAACGGACTTATCCGCACGGATACGTTCGTCGGTATTTTTCAATGCCAACATAATCATACGTTTATCGGCCGCTTCAGCAGTTTTCAAGGCATCTAAAAGCGGATGGATGCCTTCGGGAATGCCCAACTCGTTCAACCGTTTCAAACAGGCACGGGAATAACCGGAAAACAGGATTTTCAGAATTTCGTCAAAAAGACGGGCCACAGGCTCATTTTTCAGACGGCCTGCATATTCGGCAATCGGCAAAGCCGTTTGCTCTTCCACTTCAAAGCCCAACTTGCCCGATAAACGTACAGCGCGAAGAATACGGACAGGATCTTCCTGATAGCGTTCGGCAGGATCGCCTATCATCACCAATTTTTTATCGGCAACATCAGCCACGCCCTGATGGAAGTCCCAAATCTCCTCTTTAATCGGGTCGTAATACAGCGCATTGCAAGTAAAGTCGCGCCGCATGGCATCTTCTTCAATACTGCCGTAAGTATTGTCCTTCATAATACGGCCTTGCGCATTTTGCTGAACCTTATCGCCACCGCGGAACGTCGTGACTTCAATGGTTTCAGGTCCGATCATCACATGAACAATTTGGAAGCGGCGGCCGATGATGCGGCTGCGGCGGAATACTTTGCGGATTTGCTCCGGCGTAGCATCGGTTGCAATATCAAAGTCTTTAGGCTCGACCCCGAGCAACAAATCCCGAACGGCACCACCCACAACATAAGCCTGAAAACCGGCTTCATGCAGGCGTTTGGCAATTTTCTCCGCGGCAAAGCTCAACATATCCGCGCGGATACCGTGTTGCTCAAGCGGGATAATTTCCTTTTCAGGCAACGATTTGACGTGTTTTTTAGGCAACACTTTATGCAGCCATTTTTTTAACATAAGCAGCTCTTTTCACAATAAAAAAGGCCGTCTGAAACTTGTCTGGCTTAAGCCTTTGCACAATATTCTGTCGCAGAAGGGGCAAAACATTGAGCAAAGGCTTCAGACGGCCTAAAAAAGACGTGCCATTATACCTTATGGAAGTTCGATTAATTAGCGTATTGACAAAAAATATCGGCTATAATGACGGTCTGACAACGATTCAGGCAGAACATCATGTACCACTACAAATCCGAAGCTACCCAATTCCTCGACAAACTCATGGAAGACAATCCCGAAATGGAAGCGCAACGCCTCGAAAACCGCCATTTGCTGTGGGATGTTACCCTCAATCCGACAGAACAGGCCGAATTTGAAGCAGCCAAAGTCAACAAAAAACCTTACACCTACTATCAAGACTAATCCCGTATCGGCATGACGACCAACACGCACAATACCGATCCGGCATTACAACATTACCTCAACAGCATCGGTCAAACCGAACATCCCGTTTTGACCGCATTGCGCGAGCGTACCCAATCACATCGTCTGGGAAAGATGGCCATCGCCCAAGAGCAGGCAGCCATGTTGGTGTGGCTGGCCAAATTATTGAATGCCAAAAAATATTTGGAAGTTGGCATCTTTACCGGTTACAGCAGCACCGCCATGGCGCTTGCCCTCCCCGAAGACGGCGAAATCACGGCTTGCGACATCAATGTAACCTTTACCGATATTGCCCGCGAAACATGGCAGGCAGCAGGCATAGCGCATAAAATCTCGCTTCATCTGCAACCGGCTTTGCTGACTTTGGACGATTTGATTGCGCAAGGCGAATCGGAAAGCTACGACTTGGCACTTATCGATGCCGACAAACCACCTACGCCGAAATATTTCGAACGCTGTTTGCAACTGGTACGGAGTGGCGGCGTGATTGCCATCGACAATATCTTGCTGGGTGGGCGCGTCATGAATGAAGCAGCCGAAAATGATCCGCCCAGCTTGGATATCCTGCGCCATTTCAACCAAAATCTGCCGCACGATACACGCATTATTCCCATCACCCTGCCTGTCGGTGACGGTTTGACATTGCTACTAAAAAAATAAAACGACACAATCCGATGAAAACATTATCACATTCCCTGTTTCTTTTGCCGCTTACTCTATTGGCCGCATCATGCGCCGTTTCCCATCCTCCCCAATCTGCCGACAATCCCAACTTTGTCCTGCCGGATATTCCACGTGAACCTTTGCATGAAAAAAATATTCCCTATCCGCGTTTAGACGAACAAACCCAGATTGACCACTTGGGCATACAAATTGCCCGACTGGAACGCACGGTTGAAGAATTAAATCAACGCTTGCACACATTGGAACAACAACGAAACATCAAACGTACGACTACTTCGGTTTCCAACCCCAAAGCCCAGCGATTGGACGACCGCAAGCTGAAAATGAACTATTTGGCAAATGGCGGCGGCGTGCCGTCTGAAACAGACTCAGCCGCACAAAACGAATTGCGCCTTTATAATCAGGCGCAAAAATACTATCAGCGTAACAACTTCTCTGCCGCAGTAGCCATTTTGAAAGAAGCAGACGGCGGCAACGGCAGCGAAATTGCCCGCCGCAACATGTACCTGCTTCTGCAAAGCCAACAACGTCTGGGCAACTGCGAATCTGTTATTGAAATCGGCAACCGCTACGCCAACCGATTCCGCAACAGCCCGCAAGCTCCTGATGCCATGTACAGCATCGGCCAGTGCCAATACAAACTGCAACAAAAAGACATTGCCCGCAGCACATGGCGCAAACTGATACAAAGCTTCCCCAACAGCGAAGCGGCAAAGCGCGCTTCTATCAGCCTTAAACAAAGATAAACGTTCAGACGACCTTGTCATCCCCAAGGCCGTCTGAATATTTTTTACCCTTAATCCATTCAAGCAAAAGGAACTCCTCATGATCCAAGTCGGCATTATTATGGGCAGCAACAGCGATTGGCCAGTGATGCAGCAGGCAGCACAATTTCTCAAAGAATTCGGCGTTGAATACGAAGCGCGTGTCGTCTCTGCACACCGTACACCTGATTTGATGTTTGAATACGCCGAAACCGCACGCGAACGCGGCATCAAAGCCATCATTGCCGGCGCAGGCGGCGCGGCGCATTTGCCAGGCATGGTCGCCGCCAAAACTACGGTTCCCGTTTTGGGTGTTCCCGTTCCCAGTAAATATCTGCGCGGCGAAGACTCCCTGCTTTCGATTGTGCAAATGCCCAAAGGCGTTCCTGTTGCCACATTTGCCATTGGCGAAGCCGGCGCGGCCAATGCAGCGCTGTTTGCCATTTCACTTTTGGCCAACGAAAATCCTGAATTGGCTGAAAAACTGGCCGCTTTCCGTGCTAAACAAGAACAAACCGTTTTGGCCATGGAATTGCCTGAAGCATAACTAATAAAGGCCGTCTGAAAGTTGTAAATGGAAACTTTGATTTCGTTTTACGATTGTTCAGACGGCCTTAGCCTTTTATCAAATTGAATTAATGCCATGAAAACCCTAGCATTCGTCCTACTCTCCACCCTGCTTTGCGCCTGCCAAAGTCCAAGCACTTCTGCTCAATCAACTGCCACCCCATCTCAACAACAAGCCCAAGATACAACCGGCAATCTGATTATCTTCTATAATGCCCAAACCGGTTCCGCCCCATTGCTAAAAGCAGTGAAAACCTCCGGCGCAACTTTGGTTTACGAATATAAAAACCTGCACGGCATTGCTATCCGTCCATCTTCCAAGACCAATATTGAAGATGCCATTGCCTATTTCAAAAAGGTAAACGGCGTTTTGTCTGTTGAACAAGACCGACTGCTTAAACTTCAATAAACAAACTATTTTTTGACCAAATAAAAAAGGCCGTCTGAAACGCATCACTACGATTTCAGACGGCCTTTATCTCTTCAATAAATTAAATCATGCCACTGCCTTGCGCTTTAGGCTTGGCTTGACCAAATTCCAATTTGCTCAGTGCAGACAGATAAGCCTTGGCAGTCGCCACCAACACGTCGGTATCTGCGCCTTGACCGTTGACCACACGATCTCCACGTTGCAGGCGGACTGAAGTTTCACCTTGGCTTTCTGTACCTTGCGTCACCGCGTTGACAGAGTAAATCTGCAAGGTCGCACCACTTTGAGCCACGCTTTCAATGGCTTTAAAGATCGCGTCAACAGGGCCGGAGCCGGTAGCGGTAGCGTGTTTTTCTTCGCCGCGAATACTGAACACGATATTGGCACGAGGCTCTTCGCCGGTTTCAGTGCTGATTTTTTGAGAGATGAATTTGTAGCTTTCAGCATTCAGGCTGCCCATTTCATCAGACACCAAAGCATGCAAGTCTTCATCAAAGATTTCGCGTTTCTTATCTGCCAGCTCTTTGAAGCGTGCGAATGCCGCATTCAACGCCTCTTCGCTTTCCAACTCGATGCCCAAATCAGCCAGCTTGGTTTTGAAAGCATTACGGCCGGACAATTTGCCCAAAGTCAGGCGGTTGGTTGACCAGCCGACTGATTCGGCAGTCATGATTTCATAGGTTTCAGGGTGTTTCAACACGCCGTCTTGGTGGATGCCTGATTCGTGCGCAAAGGCGTTTGCGCCGACTACTGCTTTGTTTGGCTGAATCGGATAGCCGGTGATAGTAGATACCAGTTTGGAAACCGGCACGATTTGCGTGGTATCGATGCCGGTTTCCAAGCCAAACAAATCATGACGCACTTTCAACGCCATCACGATTTCTTCAAGGCTGGCATTGCCTGCGCGTTCTCCCAAACCGTTGATGGTACATTCCACCTGACGCACACCTGCCTGAACAGCAGCTAATGAGTTAGCAACCGCCATACCCAAGTCATTATGGCAGTGGGTCGACCAAACTACTTTGTCGCCATTGGGAACGCTTTTGATGATGTTGCTGATACGCTCGTACCATACGGAAGGGATGGAGTACCCGACAGTATCGGGAATGTTGATAGTAGTCGCCCCAGCTTCGATAACCGCCGTAAAGATTTTGGCAAGGAAGTCCAAATCCGAACGCACTGCGTCTTCGGCAGAAAATTCCACATCGTCAGTGTATCCTTTGGCAATTTTCACCGCCTTGACCGCCGCATCGATGACCTGCTGCGGCTTCATTTTCAGTTTGTGCTCCATGTGGATCGGGCTGGTAGCGATAAAAGTGTGAATACGTTTCTTCGGAGCTGGGGAAACAGCTTCGCCTGCTTTGCGCACATCGTTTTCAACGGCACGCGCCAATGAGCAAACTGTAGATTTGGTAATGATTTTGGCAATCGCATTAACCGATTCAAAATCGCCCGGACTGGCTGCTGCAAAACCTGCCTCAATCACATCGACACCCATCTTTTCCAACTGGCGGGCAATACGGATTTTCTCCTCTTTGGTCATGGATGCACCGGGCGACTGCTCGCCATCGCGCATGGTAGTGTCAAAAATAATTACACGATTGGTCTGTGTCATTTCTGTTCTCTCCAGAGATTCGTTTTTTTGTAAAAAAGCATTCAAATCAAGCGGTCTGCCTTGCGCTTCCGCCAAAGCGGTCAGTTTTTGCAACTGAGCTAAAGGCAGGGAACCGCGTGTGCGCCATTTGTAGATAGCCGCTGTAGTCGCAGCATTTTCCGGGTCGTGCTGTTTCAGGGCTTCGGCCAGCGCGTTTACGCCGCCAAAATAGGCAACCAAACGGTCAATGTCTAATTGCATGATGTTCCTTGTCCAAATCTGATTAAGATTATTGTGTTCTGGTTGTGCATTATACTCATTTTAGACAAAACGACAATCTATTTTTATCAAAATATTGGTATAAATTTTAAAACCTGAGAAATTTTTATACATTTTGTCTAATTTAGACTATTAAAAGCTCCTCTCAAACCGAACATATCCTAAATATAGTAAACTAATCCCCTATTTCCCCGATTTGAAACACATTATGCCCCACACTATCCCTACCAACCGCTCCGACATCGAATGGCGCAACGAAAGCACACAAAAGCCGCCCAAGCAGGCGGTTTACATCCAAGAAGCAGGTGCAGCAGAAATTTTAAAAAATGCCCACGAGCAAACTGCAACTGTTTGGACTGGCGATTTTCACAATGCCAAGCAAGTCTTGGTCGCAATGAAAAAACGTATCCGCAGGCCGTCTGAAAAAAAGAAAGACGCGCCTGCCGATATTCAGACGGCCTTTCACGCCCACCGTATGAAACAGGCCCAACAAAGCCGTTTGTTCAATATGCTTGCCGTTGAAATCCAACCGAATTTTCAACTGGACAATGCACGCGCACCCGACATCTACGCCACTCTGTGTGATGTTTACGACACACTAAACGACAAACCGTTTCTATTACCGCTGAATCAATTACTGGGCTTTATCGGTGCGCACGAATGGCACAAAAAAGGCATAGACATTCCGCAGCTTGACGGAAAAATCCATGTTCCTTTCGGCGTATTCTCTCCATTGCGTGGCGAATATTTGGATTTAATCGCCCAAGCACCACTCGCTCCCAATATTCAGACGGCCTTTGACATCGGCACCGGCTCAGGTGTTATTGCCGCAATTTTGACCAAACGAGGCATACCCAACATTATTGCCACAGACACCAACCCCAAAGCAATTGCCTGCGCCACAGCAAACCTCAAACGCCTAGGCTTGAATAAAGCTGTCAATATCCAATCGATTGATTTATTTCCAAAAAGTTGCGCCGACCTTATCGTCTGCAATCCGCCTTGGTTACCGGCAAAACCTACCTCCGCTATTGAGACCGCCCTTTACGACCCCAATCATGCCATGCTGACTGCGTTCCTCAACGGCGTACGCAAGCACTTAAATCCAAACGGCGAAGCCTGGTTGATTATTTCAGATCTAGCAGAACACTTGCATTTGCACGATAAAGACTTTCTAAACCAATGCTTTCAGACGGCCTCGCTCAATGTAGTTGATATTTTGAAAACCAAACCGCAACACAAAAAAGCAATAGATGAAACCGATCCTTTGGCGTTTGCCAGAAACAAGGAAACTACTTATCTATACCGTTTGAAAACGATATAAAATCAAGGCCGTCTGAACATTCAGACGGCCTTAAAGCATTTCCATAAAAGAAAACGGCATATCCGTAAAGATATGCCGTTGATGGGAGCAGGGACTGCTATATTTGACAGTGGTTTGTGTTTTAGTCCTCTTGCGCCGCTGTTTGCAGGTAGTTTGGCAAACCAACTTTACCAATCAATTCCTGCTGAGTTTCAAGCCAGTCAATGTGTTCTTCGTTGATGTCTTTTTGTTTTTCCAACAAATCACGGCTGACGTAGTCTTGTTGCTCTTCTGCAAGAGCGATGGCTGCAACCAGAGCATCATGTTTTTCATACTCTTTTTTCAGATCGCAGGCAATGATCTCTTCGGTAGATTCACCGATCAACAGTTTACCCAACTCTTGCAGATTAGGCAGGCCTTCCAAGAACAAAATACGCTCGATCAAATCGTCTGCGGATTTCATTTCGCGGATGGATTGTTTGAAGAAATGTTCGCCCAATTCTTCAAAGCCCCAGTTTTTCAAAATGCGGGCATGCAGGAAGTATTGGTTGATGGTAACCAAAAGCAAGCCCAAGTTTTTATTCAATTCGCGGATAACTAAGCGATCACCTTTCATTTTCAGCTCCTTATACGTTATACGCTAGATTACAGTTGGCTTTGGTAGTAGTTGCCTTCGCCGACCAATTCGATCAGACGCAGTTGTTGTTCCAACCAGTGAGCGTGATCTTCTTCAGTGTCTTTCAGTTGAGCAACCATCAAATCGCGGGTAACATAGTCTTGAGCTTCTTCGCACAATTTGATGCCTTTTTTCAACGCATCGCGTACTTCGTATTCAGTGTTCAAGTCTGCTTTCAGGCAGGAAATTACGTCGGTACCGATGTTCAGTTCGGCACGGGTCATTTTAGGAGTACCGCCCAACATCAGGATACGACGGATGAAGTCTTCAGCGTGAGTGGTTTCTTCTTCCATCTCGTGGTTCAAACGTTCGAACAGTTTGGTGTAACCCCATTCAGAGTACATGCGAGAGTGGATAAAATATTGGTCGCGAGCAGCCAACTCACCAGACAATAATTCGTTCATGTAATCAATAACTGCTTGGTTGCCTTGCATAATTCTTTCTCTTTCTTTTAAAAGTTGACGATCACGAAATGAAGATTCGTGTGTTGTTATGGAATGACGTAATTGTATGCACAAGTAGCACTTTTGACAAATTTTCTATTTAAAATACAAACAATTATCAAAAAATTTAACCCGCCTAAAAGGTCGTCTGAAAAATTAATCCACTGTTTTTAATAACATTTTTTTGACATTAGTATTAAGAATCCATTGCATCATTCAAAAACATTTACATTCGTTAACCATAAATAAAAGCAAATAATCCAACAAAATCAATCAAATTTAATTATGAATTATTCTCAACTGCTTTTGCCTCATTTTTTTGAATCTTCTACTCCGTCAACACTTAGGAATCGTGCTATAATTACCAGTTATCTTTTTTTTAAGCACCTAGCTGAAACACATAAATCATCATGAAACAAATCCGCAATATTGCCATCATCGCCCACGTCGACCATGGCAAAACCACATTAGTTGACCAATTGCTGCGTCAGTCCGGTACATTCCGTTCCAACCAGCAAGTAGAAGAGCGCGTAATGGACAGCAACGATCTTGAAAAAGAGCGCGGCATTACCATTCTCGCTAAAAATACCGCTATCGAATACGAAGGCTACCACATCAACATCGTAGATACCCCGGGACACGCCGATTTTGGTGGCGAAGTGGAACGTGTATTGGGCATGGTTGACTGCGTCGTACTGTTGGTTGACGCACAAGAAGGCCCTATGCCGCAAACCCGTTTCGTGACCAAAAAAGCCTTGGCTTTGGGTCTGAAACCTATCGTTGTTATCAACAAAATCGATAAACCGTCTGCCCGTCCAAGCTGGGTTATCGACCAAACATTCGAATTGTTCGACAACTTGGGCGCAACCGACGAACAATTGGACTTCCCTATCGTCTATGCTTCCGGCCTGTCCGGCTTTGCCAAATTGGATGAAAACGACGAGAGCAGCGATATGCGCCCTCTGTTCGAGACCATTTTGAAACACACGCCTCCTCCAAGCGGTAACGCAGACGCAACGCTGCAACTGCAAATTTCCCAACTGGACTACGACAACTACACCGGCCGCCTCGGTATCGGCCGCATCCTGAACGGCCGCATCAAACCCGGTCAAGTCGTTGCCGTTATGAACCATGAAGAACAAGTTGCCCAGGGCCGTATCAACCAACTTTTGGGTTTCCAAGGCTTGGAACGCGTACCTTTGGAAGAAGCCGAAGCCGGCGACATCGTGATTATTTCCGGTATTGAAGACATCGGTATCGGCGTAACCATTACCGACAAAGACAATCCTAAAGGCTTACCTATGTTGAGCGTGGACGAGCCGACCCTGACCATGGACTTTATGGTCAACACTTCTCCTTTGGCCGGTACTGAAGGCAAATTCGTGACTTCTCGCCAAATCCGCGACCGTCTGCAAAAAGAATTGCTGACCAACGTTGCCCTACGTGTTGAAGATACTGCCGACGCTGATGTATTCCGCGTTTCCGGCCGTGGCGAATTGCACCTGACCATTTTGTTGGAAAACATGCGCCGCGAAGGCTTTGAATTGGCAGTCGGCAAACCGCGCGTGGTATTCCGTGAAATCAATGGTCAAAAATGCGAGCCTTACGAAAATCTGACTGTGGACGTACCGGATGAAAACCAAGGCGCCGTTATGGAAGAACTTGGCCGTCGCCGTGGCGAATTGACCAATATGGAAAGCGACGGCAATGGCCGTACCCGTCTGGAGTACCACATTCCTGCCCGCGGCCTGATCGGTTTCCAAGGCGAATTCCTGACCTTGACCCGCGGTACCGGCTTGATGAGCCACGTTTTTGACGACTACGCACCGGTTAAACCCGATATGCCCGGCCGTCACAACGGCGTACTGGTTTCTCAAGAGCAAGGTGAAGCCGTTGCTTACGCCCTGTGGAACTTGGAAGACCGCGGCCGTATGTTCATTTCTCCAAACGACAAAGTCTACGAAGGTATGATTATCGGTATTCACAGCCGCGACAACGACTTGGTGGTAAACCCTCTGAAAGGTAAAAAACTGACCAATGTCCGTGCCAGCGGTACAGATGAAGCCGTGCGCCTAACTACGCCTATCAAATTGACTTTGGAAGGCGCAGTTGAGTTCATCGACGATGACGAACTGGTTGAAATTACACCACAATCCATCCGCCTGCGTAAACGCTACCTGAGCGAATTGGAACGTCGCCGTCATTTCAAAAAACTGGACTAATTCTGTTTGATTGATACGTTTTAAAATTAAGGCCGTCTGAAAAGTGTTTTAGAAATCTTAGATTTCATTTTTACACTTTCAGACGGCCTTTTATCATCTGTTCAAATAAAGTAAATCGGCATTTCTTCCGCTTGTACTGCTGCTTCATCAGCGCGCTCATTCTTACGATATTGCCCCGGCGATATCCCATATTGCTTTTTAAATGCTTTGCCAAAATGCGTTTCCGATTGAAAACCGACCGAGAGTGCAACCGATAAAACCGAATCCGCCGTCTGTTTCAACAATAATGCCCCCTGCTGCAAGCGGATACTGTTTACAAAGGCATGAGGGCTTGTTCCTGTCTGCTGCTTAAATACCCGCATCAACTGGGCGCGAGATAAGTTGGCTATCGCGGTCATTTTCTCGATATTCCATTCCTCTTCCGGCTTATCCACTACTGCCTGAAGTAGATTCCGCAGGCGTTTGTCCTGCCAACCATTCAACAAACCGCTTAATTGCGCTTCCCCATTTTTCTCCAGACTGGCTCGAAGTAGAAATACCAACAATACCGAAGCCAATGCGTTCACAACCGCTACCGAGCCGGACAAAGCCTGACCGCGCTCATATTGCAACAATGCCACCAAATACTGCAAAGAAGGATGGTTGATATTCAGCAAAACCGTATCAGGCAGCCCCGCCATAATATCTGCCTGCGCTTCATATTCAAACCGCGCGCAGAAAAGATGCAAGGCCGCATCGCCTCCTGCATGACTCTGCTTGACTTTAAATGCGCCTCTTTCACTCGTCAGCACGCTGACACCGAGATTTTCACAATTGCTATCACTGCTCAAAGTGTGCCCTACGCTGCGCGGGAAAAAAATGATATCCCCCGCACTCAGCAGCCTTGCCTCTTGCTCCCCATCAATTCGGATATAACCCGAACCGGCAGTTACGATATGCACCAAACCATGCGCACGCTTTGGTTCATGCCGCACATACCACTCCCCCTGAAACAGACATTGAACATCCACGCTGCCTTTTACCTGCGCCAATTCGACCAGCCTATCCACAATATCCATAGTGTTTTTTACCAATAAATGAGATGTTTTGACGAATTAAATCTTACGATTATTGCAATAATACACACACCAAACACAAACGGATAGGATTTTTTATCTTATCCACTCACATTAAGAAAGGACATATCATGTTTAAAGACTGGCCTGAACATACCGCCTTAGTAAAAAAATCATTCGGCGAATTGGGTAAAAAACATCCTAAAATGCTGCAAGCCTACGGCGCACTGGATCAAGCAGCCGCTGCCGAAGCACTGGATGCCAAAACACGCGAACTGATCGCCATTGCCGTTGCCATTACCACACGTTGCGAAAGCTGCATCAGCGTGCATGCCGCCGCAGCAGCCAAAGCAGGTGCAACCGAAAGCGAAATCGCCGGCGCATTGGCCACTGCTATCGCACTGAATGCTGGTGCCGCTTATACCTACGCTTTGCGCGCTTTGGAAGCAGTAGAAACCCAACGCTAATCGGTTTGTAAAATCAGGCCGTCTGAAAGCCTACTCCCCTTTCAGACGGCCTGATGGAATGCTAAACTGATAAAGTTATCATATTGTTTTCTGTCTAATAGGAGATTGAACCATGAAGAAACTGCTGACCGCCGTACTTTTTGCCGCCGCTATTGCCACTCCTTTGGCCGCTTCCGCAGCCTCTATGCCTAAGGTTGAAAAAAGCGCGGCACAACCTGCAAAAGCAAAAGGCGTTTGGATTGATGTCCGCTCTGCCGAAGAATTCAAAGAAGGCCATTTGCAAGGTGCACTCAATATTCCGCATGACCAAATCGTTGACCGCATCAAATCCGTCAGCCCGGATAAAAACGCACCGGTAAACCTCTACTGCCGCAGCGGCCGCCGTGCAGAAGCCGCGCTGACCGAGCTGAAAAAAGCCGGCTACACCAACGTAACCAACCATGGCGGTTATGAAGACTTGGTGAAAAAAGGGTTAAAATAAACCTAGTTGATTTTAAAAAGGCCGTCTGAAACTTTTCAGACGGCCTTTATTGCCATTACAGACAGCAACTTCCAAATCTCAAACGTTTGCTGAGACCTGTTTCGTGAATTAATTGTTTGATAACCAAAATATTGGTGTTATCGGCCATCGCCCGAATACTGTGCGCCTCCATCGGCTCAAGACGAATAACTTGTAAACCTTCAGTCTGCAAAACTTCGTCCACCGTTTTGATTTCGGCTTTACCGTTTAAAACCAAAAGCAAAATAATCGCATCCGCCTCATATGCCGGAATTTCATTATCCTTCTGCAGTGAAAGCTGAACAATCTCCTGATTGCCGTCTGAAGCAATCACGTCGCCCAATAAAGCTTTGGGGTCTAACTCATAATGTTTCATTATTATCCTTTACGCCCAAACGTTGCCGATTCGTGGACAATCGCTTAAGCAAACCAGTACAATACCGCCCATCTTACCGATAGACACAATATTGTCACATGAACATATTAATCTCAAACGACGATGGTTATCTTGCGCCCGGTTTGGCAGTTTTGGCAAGAGTGTGCGCAGAATTTGCTAATGTCAGGGTGGTTGCGCCCGAACGCGATCGAAGCGGTGTCAGCAATTCCCTAACTTTAGACCGTCCTTTACAACTGAAACAGGCGGAAAACGGGTTTTACTATGTGAATGGTACCCCGACCGACTGCATTCATGTCGGCCAGCATTCCCTCGCTGATTTCAAACCCGACTTAGTCTTGTCCGGCATTAACAACGGTGCGAACATGGGCGACGATACGCTTTATTCCGGTACGGTTGCCGCCGCGACGGAAGCCTACCTGATGGGCATTCCTGCCATTGCTTTCTCACTTGCCGATTCCAGCGGCCGTTATTGGGAAACCGCGGAAAAAGCCGCTTGGATACTGCTTTCCTACTTTCTCAAACGCCCTATTTCCGAACCCATCTTATGGAATATCAATATCCCTGCCGTCGCGCCTGAAGATATCCAAGGCATAAAAATTACACGGCTCGGCCGTCGTCATCATGAACAAAGCATTGTTCCCATGTATAATCCACGTGGCGAACAAATTTATTGGATTGGGCCGGTCGGCAATGTTTCCGACAGCGAAGAAGGTACCGACTTTGGCGAATGCGCGTCCGGCTTCATCACGATTACCCCCCTGCAAGTCGATTTGACTGCCTACGGACAAATGGAGCAAACCACTTCCTTTTGGTCAGAAATCCCTGCGCCTTAACAGTCCCTAACAGCCGAACACTTGAGAAACAAGCATATTTTTATTATGATATGCTCCGACGAGAACAATTACCCGAATACGAAAGTCATTAACATGTTGAAAAAAAGTGTATCTTATGCCGGATCGGCAGCTTTGGTTTTATTACTTGCAGCCTGTGCCAGCCAACAACCGGCTCCTGTAGTCGTCGGCACACAAAGCGGTGGTTCAACAACAAGCTCTACCGCTGACAATCCTTACGGTGCAGCGCCTTACAATACCAACACCAGCCCAGCGGCAGATGCTCCATACACTCCGCCGGTAAGTACACCTGCTCCAACATACAACAGCGGCAGCACCGGCACTTACACGCCTTCTTATGCGCCTGTTGATATTAATGCGGCGACACATACTGTTGTTCGTGGTGATACCGTTTACAACATCTCCAAACGCTACAACATTACCCAAGACAATCTGCGTGCATGGAATAACCTGGCCGACAACACCATCAGCATTGGTCAAACCCTGCGCGTAAAACCTGAAGGCTACGTTGCACCTGCAGCTTCTGCAAGCAAACCTTCTACTCCAACAACGACAACCACTGCTCCAACCCCAAGCACTCCTGCTAATACACCAACCGTGTCTACCGGCAGCAGCCGCAACGTCAGCGGCATCACATGGCAGCGTCCGACTACCGGTAACGTTATCGCCAACTTCGGCGGCAGCAACAAAGGTGTGGATATCGCCGGTACGCAAGGCCAGCCGGTTGTTGCAGCGGCAGACGGTAAAGTCGTTTACGCAGGCTCAGGCTTGCGCGGTTACGGCAACTTGGTCATCATCCAACACAACTCCTCATTCTTGAGCGCATACGGTCACAACCAACGTCTGCTGGTTAATGAAAACCAAACCGTTAAACGCGGTCAAACCATTGCGCACATGGGTAATACCGATGCATCTCGTACCCAGTTGCACTTTGAAATCCGTCAAAACGGTAAACCGGTCAATCCAGCAAATTATGTTGCCTTCTAAGCTGATTCAAGCAACCTAATTTCAATTCAATCCCTGCCTAAATGTCATTTAGGTAGGGATTGTTTGTACCGGTTTCCCATGAAATTTCATCTTCCCTTTCTTTATACCCTGCTATTGGGCGGTTGCGCCGCGTTTTTGCCATCATTGGACGAACGCACCCAAAGCAGTTATCTTGACATACCTGCAACACCGCGGCTGGACAGCGCATTAGGCATTCCTTCTGCGTCCTCCAAGACCGATGTTTCCCATATCTATCTGCTGAACGATGCCCATGAAGCCTTTGTCGCCCGTGCAGCCCTGATTGAATCCGCCGACCATACCCTCGATTTGCAATACTATATCTGGCACAACGATATCTCCGGCAAGCTTCTGTTCAACCTGATTCATCGCGCGGCCGAACGCGGCGTCCGTGTGCGTTTGCTTCTGGACGACAACAACACCAACGGCATGGATGATCTCCTGCTGGCACTCGACAATCATCCCAATATCGAAGTCCGTCTGTTTAATCCCTTTATTTTCAGAAAATGGCGTGCACTCGGCTACGTTGCCGACTTTCCGCGACTTAACCGCAGAATGCACAACAAATCTTTTACCGCCGACAACCGTGCCACCATTTTAGGCGGGCGCAATATCGGCGACGAATATTTTAAGGTTAACGACGATACCATCTTTGCCGACCTCGATATCCTCGCCACAGGCCGCGTCGTAACCGAAGTATCCCAAGACTTCGACCGCTATTGGGCAAGCCATTCCGCCTATAACGCGACCAGCATCATCAAACGGGGAAACCTACAAAAAGGATTGGCAGAGCTCAATTACACCGACAAAGATAAAAACCAAACGCTCATCCGCTACCGTCAAAGCATCGAACACTCCAACCTCTATCAAAAAATGCAGAGCAACCTTATGGAGTGGCAAAGCGTCAGCACACGCCTGATCAGCGATGACCCAGCCAAAGGCTTAGACCGCGACCGGCACAAACCGCCTATTTCCGAACGCCTGCAAGATGCTCTCAAGCAACCAGAAAAAAGCGTTTACCTTGTCTCCCCTTATTTTGTACCCACAAAATCAGGCGTTAAAGCCATAGAAAAGCTGATTCACAACGGCGTGGATGTTACCGTTCTGACCAACTCCCTCCAAGCGACCGACGTTGCCGCCGTCCATTCCGGCTACGTCAAATACCGTAAGCCTTTGCTTAAAGCTGGGGTCAAACTTTACGAACTCCAGCCCAACCACGCCGTTCCGACCTCCAAAGACCGCGGCTTGACCGGTAGCTCCGCCACCAGCTTGCATGCCAAAACATTCATCGTGGACGAAAAACGTATTTTCATCGGCTCATTCAACCTCGACCCACGCTCCGCACGCCTCAATACCGAAATGGGCGTCGTCATCGAAAGCCCCGAAATCGCAGGCCAAATGCAGCGCACACTCGTAACGACCACCCCAAGCTACGCCTATCAGGTAACGCTTGGCAATTACAACAAACTATACTGGTATGACCCAAGCGAAAAACGAACTTACGCACACGAGCCCGAAGCCAAATTCTGGAAACGGATTACTTCAAAAATCCTGTCCATCCTACCCATAGAAGGATTATTATAGAGGCCGCCTGAAAACAGAAATCATGCGGCCGGAGGAATTTACCATGTCTCGACTCATCTGCAAAACCCTATTTGTTTGTACCGCCAGCCTATTGTTGGCCTCCTGCGGCACTACCGGCAAACACAAATCCCACAAGCCGCAAACAACCGCCAGAAAAGTCCAACCTGTCCGCATTTCCCATATCGACCGCACCCAAGGTTCGCAGGAATTGATGCTTCACAGCCTAGGCCTGATCGGCACACCCTACAAATGGGGCGGCAGCACCACATCCACAGGCTTTGACTGCAGCGGCATGATCCAATTCGTCTATAAAAACGCCCTCAACGTCAATCTGCCACGCACTGCGCGCGATATGGCCGCTGCCAGCCGAAAAATTCCCGACGGCAAATTAAGAGCCGGCGATCTTGTCTTTTTCAATACCGGCGGCGCACACAAATATTCCCATGTCGGCCTCTACATCGGCAACGGCGAATTTATCCACGCCCCCAGCAGCGGTAAAACCATCAAAACCGAAAAACTTTCCACTCCGTTCTACGCCAAAAACTATTTGGGCGCACATACTTTTTTTACTGAATAAATCAAGGCCGTCTGAAAGGTATCGCAATATCATCAATACCTTTCAATCTATTGCCGATGAGTAAAGCTTGATTGCAAGATACGCCCATGCAAAATTTACCCATAACAAAGCAATAGAAAGATAACACTTAGTTTCAAAAGCTTAAATCATTTTTTCCCCGTCATTTTGCAAGTACGAAACCATCAAGGATATATCATGCACACAAAATCCGTCCAAACCCTCCTCAAAACCCTGCAAAACCAAATCTGCGCCGCGCTGGAGCAAGAAGATGGCGAAGCCAAATTTGTGCATGAAGCATGGACGGGGAAACTGGGCATCGGCGAAACCTGCGTATTGAAAAACGGCGCAGTATTCGAGCAGGCAGGTGTGAATTTATCGCATGTAAAGGGAACCCAAATGCCGGCTTCTGCTACGGCCCATCGTCCGGAATTGGCAGGCGCGGCGTTTGAAGCCATGGGCGTGTCGCTGGTCATTCATCCGAAAAATCCTTATGTCCCGACCAGCCATGCCAATGTGCGCTTTTTTATTGCCTATCCTGAAAATGCCGAGCTGGTTTGGTGGTTTGGCGGCGGCTTTGATTTGACGCCG
This sequence comes from Neisseria sp. P0009.S008, assembly GCF_051958615.1. Classification (NCBI taxonomy): domain Bacteria; kingdom Pseudomonadati; phylum Pseudomonadota; class Betaproteobacteria; order Neisseriales; family Neisseriaceae; genus Neisseria; species Neisseria sp. P0009.S008. The sequence goes on along the minus strand of NZ_JBQCVG010000001.1, from coordinate 270,251 downwards.
TTTTATCCTTTTGAAGAAGATATCGTGCATTGGCACACAGTGGCGCGGGACGTATGCGCGCCATTTGGCGAATCGGTTTATCCTGAATTCAAACAATGGTGTGACGAATATTTCTATTTGAAACACCGTAATGAAACACGCGGTGTGGGCGGCCTGTTTTTTGACGATTTAAACCGCTGGGATTTCGATACCTGCTTGAATTTTATCAAGGCAGTCGGGGAAGGCTATATCGCAGCGTATCTGCCGATTGTGGCCAAACGCAAAAATACGCCTTACGGAGAACGTGAACGCGATTTCCAACTCTACCGTCGCGGACGCTATGTGGAATTTAACTTGGTTTGGGACAGAGGTACGCTGTTCGGCCTGCAAAGCGGCGGCCGTACGGAAAGCATTTTGATGTCCATGCCGCCTTTGGTACGCTTCGAGTATCAATATGCGCCGGAGGAAGGTTCTCCAGAAACCGCATTAAATCAATTTTTGGTAGCGCGAGACTGGCTGAAAGAATTCGGAAAATAATATCTGTTTGCAATACAGGCCGTCTGAAAGGCTGTTTTTAATCATAAATACTGCTTTTTCATACGGCTTTTGCTTCAATTGCTTTGAATTTGCATACCTTTGCCTATTGCGCTGTTTCATCTCTATAGAGTTTTTGAGACAATGCGCCCATATAAAAATCACCTCACAAACCACACTAAAAAGGAATAATCGGTGAAACGCATTTTCTTATTTATCGCAACCAATATCGCAGTTCTGGTTGTCATCCGTGTTATTTTGGCCATCTTGGGCATCAACAGTACCGACCAAGTCGGCAGCCTGTTGGCTTACTCCGCAGTCGTCGGCTTCAGCGGCTCGATTGTCTCCCTGCTGATGTCGAAAACCATCGCCAAACATTCGGTCGGCGCCGTCGTCATAGACCAGCCCCAAAGCGAAGAAGAAGCTTGGCTGTTGGCAACTGTTGAAGCGCAAGCCCGCCAATGGAATCTGAAAACGCCGGAAGTAGCGATTTACAACTCTCCCGAGCCTAACGCTTTCGCAACCGGCGCGACCAAAAACAGCTCGCTCGTCGCTGTCAGCACCGGCCTGCTCGACCACATGACCCGCGATGAAGTCGAAGCCGTTTTAGCGCATGAAATGGCGCACGTCGGCAACGGCGATATGGTAACGCTGACACTGATTCAAGGTATTGTGAATACTTTTGTCGTCTTCTTGGCGCGTATCGTTTCCAGCATGGTGGCGCGCAACAATGACGGCAGCACTTCGCAAGGTACATATTTCATGGTCAGCATGGTCTTGCAGGTTGTATTCGGCTTCCTTGCCAGCATTATTGTGATGTGGTTCAGCCGCCAACGCGAATACCGCGCCGATGCGGGCGCTGCAAAACTGGTGGGCGCTCCGAAAATGATTGCTGCCCTACAACGCTTAAAAGGCAACCCCAGCGACCTGCCGCAAACCATGACCGCAATGGGTATTGCCAGCGAAGCCAAAGACTCTTGGTTCAGCACCCATCCTTCTTTGGACAACCGCATCAACCGTTTGAAAAACCGCTAATCGAAAAACATCAAGGCCGTCTGAAACATCCATTTCAGACGGCCTTTTTTATTTCTTCATCAAAGCCCGTTTGATGATAATCATCCAGTCTTTCTTATCCAACAACGGCCGCTGGTTAAACACATCATATTTGCAACCGTCCAGCTTCTGCAAAATCAACTGGCCGCCGACAATAATCATGCGCAACTCAAAACCGATTCGTCCTTTGAGGGTTTTGCCCAACGGCGAGCCTGCCTTCAGCATTTGAAAGGCACGTTGGCACTCGTGCGCCATCAGTCGTTGAAAAGCAAAGTCGGCTTTGCCGGCCGCAATCTGTTCTTCGCTGACTTTGAACTTCTGCAAATCTTCCTGAGGGATGTACACGCGCCCTTTCTGCCAATCTACCGCCACGTCCTGCCAGAAATTAATTAGCTGCAAGGCAGTGCAAATGCCGTCGCTTTGCGCCATGCTCACTTCATCGGTTTGCCCGTACAAATGCAGCATAATGCGCCCCACCGGATTGGCGGACAAGCGGCAATAGGCAATCAATTCGCCAAAGTTTTCATAACGGGTTTTGACCACATCCTGACTGAACGCCGCCAGCAAATCATAAAACGGCTGCAACGGCAATTGGAACGGCTCAATCGTTTCATTGTACAAACGCTGCATCAAAGCCGTTTGCGGTTTCCCGCCTTGTGCAATGCAGTCTAACTCTGCCTTCAGTTCGTCCAGTTGGCGCAGGCGTTCGGCTGCTTCGGCATTGCCTTCGTCGGCAATATCGTCCGCCGTCCGTGCAAAAGCGTAAACAGCGTGAACCGGCTTGCGCAAACGGCGCGGCAGCACAATGGAGCCGACAGGGAAGTTTTCGTAATGATTGACTGACATGGGAAATCCGAAAATTTAAAATAAAGTGTTTTTGCTGACAGGCTGTCTGAAATTCAGACGGCCTTACGTTTGGCTGCAAAGAAATCCTGCAATACGCTTTGGCATTCTTCTGCCAATATGCCGCCCAAAATTGCGGTATGCTTGTTCAGACGTTTGTCGGCAAATAAATCGACCACGCTGCCTGCCGCGCCGGTTTTAGCTTCGGCCGCACCATAAATCACGCGCCCGACCCGCGCCTGTATCAAGGCAGATGCGCACATGGAGCAAGGCTCTAATGTGATGTATACGTCGCAATCTTCCAAACGGTAGTTTTGCAAAGCCTTACCTGCGGCGGCAAGCGCGTTGATTTCGGCATGGTGGCTGACATTGTGGTCGCCAATGCAGGTATTGTGTGCCGCTGCGATTGCCTTGCCTTGATATACGATGACCGCGCCAACGGGGACTTCGCCCAATGCCGCCGATTGTCTGGCCTGTTCTATCGCCAGCCGCATAAAGGCTTCCATATCGCTTTGAGAAGGGAAAACGGCAACAGGCGGATGGTTTTTCAAAGCCTCGCCCAGTTCCGTCTTTCTCTCCTCGGAAATATGCCGGACATCCACACCTAAAACCAGCGCATCCAGTTGCCATAAGGTGCTTTTGGTTACGGTCAAACCCGACGCTTTCAGCAATAGAAATGCGCGGACTGCGCCGATTTCCTGTAAATCTTCCAGTGTACGAATACCCAATTCTTTTAGTGTGGACAATGTTTTAGGGGCAAGTGGTGGCGTGGTCAGCATGGATTATTCCTGAAAATGCTGACGCGCCAAGGCCAAGGCCGTCTGAACATAATCGCTGTCTGCGTAAGGATCTAACGTGTGCGCCAAAGGAATTTTTCGCAACCAGGTCAACTGGCGTTTGGCAAGCTGGCGCGTGGCGACAATGCCTTTTTCGACAAAGGTGTCATAATCGGTTTCGCCTTCGAGATAATCCCAAGCCTGACGGTAGCCCACGCAGCGCATAGACGGCATATCGGCATGCAGTTGCGGATAATCGCGACGTAAAGCGTGCATTTCATCGAGGAAACCGTGTTCCAGCATATTTAAAAAGCGTTTTTCGATTTGTCGGTGTAACAAATGACGGTCTTCGGGAATCAGGGCAACCGTGCATAAATCCAATAAAGGCGCGGCCTGCTTCTGCTCTGTGAAATGTTCGCTCAAAGGCTTGCAGGTCAGAAGATAGACTTCCAAAGCGCGTTCAATACGCTGGCTGTCATTGGCTTTCAGACGGCCTGCCGTCATCGGGTCAACTTCCTGCAAACGGCGATACAGGCCTGCCAGACCGCGTTCATTCTTTTCCGCCTGAAGTTGTGCGCGCACCGCCGCATCCGCACTGGGCAAATCGTTCAAACCTTCCGTCAGCGCGTGGAAATACATCATCGTGCCGCCGACAATCAACGGATAGCGTCCACGCGCATGGATTTCGTTCACCAAGCGCACGCAATCACCGACAAAATCCGCCGCGCTGTAACTTTCCAGCGGCGAGATAATATCAATCAAATGATGCGGTACGGCGGCAAGCTCTTCGGCAGTCGGCTTGGCCGTACCGATGTCCATGCCGCGATACACCAGCGCGGAATCCAAACTGATGATTTCCACCGGCAACGATTGGGCAATATTTAAGGCCAGTGCGGTTTTACCGCCGGCGGTCGGGCCGAGTACGGCGAAGGCTTTGGGCGCGTTCATAAGAAAACGGAAAAATTAAAAATGCGATTATAGCAAACCCGGGCAAACCATATTTCAGGCCGTCTGAAACATTTGCTCTACATTATCAAAAGCGTTACACTTGCTGCGCCGTTTCAGACGGCCTTTTATATTGATTTCAAACCTGCTGCTGCCGTCATTGCGCCGGCAGTCAAGCCGTCAGCGACACTGCGTCGCTGTAAACACGAAAGAACACACTATGACCGTATCTCCCGTAGCCTTGCGCCGTCAAACCGAGCGCAAGCCGCATCCGACTGCGCGTTATTGGAAAAAATGCGATGTCGAGGCTTTGTTTGGACTGCCTTTCCTCGACCTCGTTTTCCAAGCCGCCGAAATCCACCGCCAAAACTTCAACCCGCGCGAAATCCAACTTTCCACCCTGCTCTCCATCAAAACCGGCGGCTGTCCCGAAGACTGCGCCTACTGCCCGCAATCGGCACACCACAACACCAATCTGGGCAAAGAGCAGATGATGGACGTGGACGAAATCGTCGAAAAAGCCAAAATTGCCCAATCGCGCGGCGCCAGCCGTTTCTGTATGGGCGCAGCATGGCGCGGCCCCAAACCCAAAGACGTGGCTGTCGTTTCCGAAATCATCAGCGCGGTGAAAGGCTTGGGCATGGAAGTGTGCGGCACCTTCGGCATGCTCGAAGACGGCATGGCTGAAGACTTCAAAAAAGCCGGTTTGGACTACTACAACCACAACCTCGACACCGACCCCGAGCGTTACAACGACATCATTCACACGCGAAAACACGAAGACCGCATGGATACTTTGGGCAAAGTCCGCAATGCTGGTTTAAAAGTCTGCTGCGGCGGCATCGTCGGCATGAACGAAACCCGCGCCGAACGTGCAGGCCTGATTGCCAGCCTTGCCAACCTCGACCCTCAGCCCGAAAGCGTGCCGATCAACCAGTTGGTTAAAGTAGAAGGAACGCCGCTGGCCGATGCCGAAGATTTGGACTGGACGGAATTTGTCCGCACCATCGCTGTGGCGCGGATTACTATGCCCGAGAGCTACGTCCGCCTGTCCGCAGGCCGCAGCAATATGCCGGAATCCATGCAGGCCATGTGTTTCATGGCTGGCGCAAACTCGATTTTCTACGGCGACAAGCTGCTGACCACGGGCAATCCGGACGAAGACGGCGACCGCCTGCTGATGGAAAAATTGAATTTGTATCCACTGCGCTTTGAATTGGAAGAGGAATACAAAGCCGCGCAGGAAACGCCCAAAATCAAAGTAGACTATTAACCGCCATCATAAAAGGCCGTCTGAAACTTTTTCAGACGGCCTTTTATCATGATTCAACATTAAAACTTTCAATCTTCCGTATCCACTCTTCCTTTTCCGCCTCGCTCAAAAACGAAGCGCGGAACGAATTGGCGCACAAGGTTTTGATTTCTTCCGCACTCAAATCTAAAGCCTCGGCAAGCGCTTCAAAATTGCGGTTCATATAGCCGCCGAAATACGCCGGATCATCGGAATTGACGGTTACCAACACGCCGCGTTGCAACATACGGCGCAAATTGTGTTTTGCCATTTCAGGGAACACTTTTAATTTCAAATTGCTCAACGGGCAAACGGTCAACGGCATTTGCTCTGCAATCAAACGCGCCATCAATGCCTCATCTTCTTCCGCCCGTACGCCATGATCGATACGGCGGACATGCAGCAAGTCCAAAGCCTCGTAAACATATTCCGGTGGGCCTTCTTCTCCGGCATGCGCCACCGTCAACAAACCCTCCGCCCGCGCCTGCGCAAACACGCGCTCAAACTTGGACGGCGGATGCCCCAGTTCGCTCGAATCCAAGCCTACGCCGATGATGTGTTCTTTATAAGGCAAAGCCTGATTTAAGGTTTCAAATGCGCTTTCTTCCGACAAATGACGCAAAAAACACATAATCAAACACGTACTTATGCCCCATTGCTGCCCGGCTTCACGGCAGGCGCGAACAATGCCGTTCATCACGGTTTCAAACGCCACGCCACGCGCAGTATGGATTTGCGGATCGAAAAATATTTCCGTATGCACGACATTGTCTTCGCGGCAACGCTCAAGATACGCGTGGGTCAAATCGTAAAAATCCGCCTCGTGCAACAATACGCCGGCACCGGCATAATAAATATCCAAAAACGACTGCAAATTGTGAAAATCATAAGCCTGCCGTACCGCATCGACATTCTCATAAGGAATCGCTATGTGGTTGCGCTTGGCGATTTCAAACATCAACTCCGGCTCGAACGTCCCTTCGATATGGACGTGCAGCTCGGCTTTGGGCAGGGCTTGGATAAATTGTTTGATATTCATATTTTCTCTGATTTTCGGTTTATATTTAATATTGAAGGCCGTCTGAAACTTTCAGACGGCCTTTGACCATTTATCTGTTAAAAACCATTTTCCATCATGATTTCGCCGGGGATGCGGTTGCGGTGCATGGCGTAGCCCAAATCCATTAGGGCTTGGAAAGTGTCTTTGACCATTGCCGGATTGCCGCAAACCATAAAGCGCGTATCAGCCTTGGTAAACTTGAAGCCGACTTTTTCTTCCAGGCCGCCATTCTTCAGCAATTCGGGAATCCGTTTGCCGCTCAATGCACCTTCTGTTTCCTCACGCGTGGTAACCGGAACAAAAGTGAATTTATGGAAATATTCCTCAATCAGCGGATGCTCTTTCAAATCGGCAAGGCGTTGGTTGAAAATCAACTCGTCGGCGTAAGAGACGGAATGCGCCAAAACCAAACGGTCGAAACGCTGCCAGATTTCAGGCTGCTCGATAATGGAGAGGAAAGGCGCAATGCCGGAACCCGTGCAGAGCATGACCAAATCTTTTCCGTCGGGGAAACGCTCGGGCAAGAGGAAACCGGTAGCCGTTTTATCCAGCAAAATAGTGTCGCCCTCTTTCATCGCGGCAAAACGCGCCGACATCGGGCCGCCTTCGATTAACACCGCGAAATACTCAAGCGTATCGGCGTATTCGGCAGATACGACAGAATACGCGCGCCAAATAAAGCCCTCGCCGTCACGGAAGCCGAGACGGGAAAACTGCCCTGCCGAAAAACGATAGGACTCGGGACGGCTGATGGCAAAAGTCATCAGCTTAGGCGTATGGTGTTTGATCCACAAGACTTTTTCTTCGGTAAACTTGGCTTCTGGAGAAGCTGCCATAATAGGTTTCCTTGATATTCGGTATCAGTTTCAAATAGGGCTTATTATAAAGATTCAAAAGGCCGTCTGAAATATTTATTTTCAGACGGCCTTTAAGATTATTCACGGCGCAAACGGATACTGATGCCTTTTTGTTCTAAAATCAAATCGTTACCGTCAAAACGATAGTTCCACACGCTTTGTTTGCGCAAAAACGCATCTTCCAGCTTCATGTTTTCACACAGCATCATGCTTACCGCAATATGGCCAAAATCAATTTTGTCCGAACCAATCGTATTGGCTTGAAACATCATACCGTTACACCCCATCTTGCCATACGCCTTAGGCATCTCGCTCAAATCCAGATAGGCATCAGTACCGGCCAAATCTTTTTCGGTGAATTTATTGAAAGCGACAACACGCCATTTGGCGGCTAAAGTAGGTTGCGCAGTTTGTTGAGTTTGCACCTGCGCTTTAGAGGCTTGTTCAGGCTGAGATACTGAAGGAGATGTACAAGCTGCCAAAACCACCATACCCATCAATGCACCGAATAATGTTTTCATATCTATTCCTTGGTTATTGCTAAAGGCCGTCTGAAAAACGATTCACCTTCAGACGGCCTTTGAGCCTTATTTACAAAGTCGTATCCAATGCTTTGGAAATATCGTTCCAAATATCGTCAACGTCTTCAATACCGACAGAGAAACGCAGCAAGCCGACTTTGATGCCCATTTCCATTTTCACATCATGCGGCACGCCGCTGTGGGATTGGGAATAGCAATGGTTGACCAGACTTTCCACGCCGCCGAGGCTGGAGGCCATTTTGACCAGTTTCATGTTTTTAATCACGCCATTGGCTGCTTCACGCGTGTCGTTTTTGAGATAAACCGTCACCACGCCGCCGATGCCTTTGGGCATTTGTGCTTGGGCGAGTTCGTAATGTTCGTGCGACGGCAGGCCGGGATAGAACACTTTTTCAATGGCAGGATGGGCTTCCAAACGGCGCGCGATTTCGAGTGCGTTTTGGCAATGGGCGTTCATGCGCAGAGCCAGCGTTTTGATACCACGCAACACCAGCCAGCAATCCATCGGGCCTGCAATCGCGCCGGTATGCACCATCATGTCATGCAAAGGCTGCGCCAGCTCTTTGGTTTTGGCAACGACTACGCCCATCAATACGTCGGAATGGCCGCACAAATATTTGGTAGCGGAATGGAACACAAAATCACAACCCATATCCAACGGCTGTTGCAGATACGGCGTGGCAAAGGTGTTGTCGATGCCGACCAGCGCACCGGCTGCTTTGGCTTTCGCTGCGAGGACTTTAATGTCTACCAAGCGCAAAAGCGGATTGGACGGCGTTTCCAGCCAAACCAATTTGACATTGTGCGCTTTGAGCAGCTCGTCCAGATTATCCGGATTGCCCAAATCGGCAAAAACAACGTTCACACCCCATTTTTGATAAACATCAACCAATAAATCATAAGCACCGCCGTAAATATCGGCGACGGCAACAATGGTATCGCCCGGGCACAGGAAAGTACGCCACACGGCATCAATCCCCGCCATACCGCTGGAAAAGGCAAAGCCGGCCGCACCGTGCTCCAAATCGGCAACGGTATCTTCCAATACCTGACGGGTTGGGTTGCTCAGGCGCGAGTAGCGGTAAGGCACATTTTCGCCAATCTCGTGCAACGCGAACATACTGTTTTGATAAATCGGCGGCATCAGCGCACGGTTGTGTTCGTCGCAATCGTAGCTGGAATGAATGGCTTTCGTGGCGAATTTCATTTGGTCCCTGCCTATGTAGATGTGAATAATCGAAGATTTTATCACTATCTGAAAAATAGAAACAATCAATGCAGGCGGATAAAGCAAGTGATATAATCTCGCATTTGCAAATCGGCCGACACGAGCCGATTCCCTCCACACGCATCTCAACAATCCTATCATGAAGGACATACCACGCATGAACGCCATTGCAGACGTGCAATCCAGCCGCGATTTACGCAACCTGCCGATTAATCAGGTCGGCATCAAAGACCTGCGCTTTCCAATCTCCCTCAAAAGCAAAGAAGGCGAACAATCCACCGTCGCCCGCCTGACCATGACGGTTTTCCTGCCTGCCGACCAAAAAGGCACGCATATGTCGCGCTTTGTCGCCCTGATGGAAAAACAAACCGATGCTTTGGATTTCGATACGCTGCACAAGCTGACCGCCGATATGGTTGCCCTGTTGGATTCGCATTCCGGCAAAATCAGCGTTTCCTTCCCGTTTTTCCGCAAGAAAAGTGCGCCTGTTTCCGGCATCCAATCGCTGCTTGACTATGATGTCACCCTGACCGGCGAAATCAAAAACGGTACATACAGCCACAATCTGAAAGTAATGGTTCCGGTTACTTCATTGTGTCCGTGTTCCAAAGAAATTTCCCAATACGGCGCGCACAACCAACGTTCGCATGTAACCGTCAGCCTGATAGCAAACGCGGATGTAGGCATTGAAGAAATTATCGATTACGTCGAAGCGCAAGCAAGCTGCCAGCTCTACGGTTTGCTCAAACGCCCTGACGAGAAGTATGTAACGGAAAAAGCATACGAAAATCCGAAGTTTGTCGAAGATATGGTTCGCGATGTAGCCACTGCGCTGATTGCCGACAAACGCATTGAATCGTTTGTTGTTGAAAGCGAAAACTTCGAATCGATACACAACCATTCCGCTTACGCTTATATCGCTTATCCTTAAAAGCCGAGCCGAATAGAAACAAAGGCCGTCTGAAAGTTTCAGACGGCCTTTGCATAGATTGAACGATAACATGAGACTATCGGTCATATATGGGCAACCCTATTTCGATATAATTCAAAAGCATTAGATTTCTCTCGCAATATTTAACATAAATTAAGCCGCTTGTTTTGTCCATCATTTATAATGACGGTTCCTCAACGGCATCTTCGTAGATACTATGAAAAAATTCCTTTATTTCCTCATTGCATTTTTAGGCTTGAGCAGCTTCGCATTCGCAGTAGATGCCAATGATTTGCTGCCTCCAGAGCAAGCCTTTGTGCCTCAAGTCAATGTAACCGATCAAGGCATCAGCGTGCAGTTCAAAATCGCTGACGGCTACTATATGTACCAGTCTAAAATCGTTGCAGCGACCAATCCTGATAAAGTCTTGGGCGAACCCAAATTCAGCAAAGGCGAAGAAAAAGAAGACGAATTCTTCGGCAAACAAACGGTTTACCACCATACTGCACAGGTTGACCTGCCTTACAAACAAGCCGCGCCGCAATACAAACTGACGCTGACTTATCAAGGCTGTGCCGAAGTGGGTGTGTGTTATCCGCCTGTGGACACCGAGTTTGACGTAAAAGGCAACGGGGTTTACCAGCCGCAAAGCGACGAGCCGGTTTCTGCCAAAGACCGCTTTTTGCAACCGTCCGCCTCTTCAGACGGCCAAATGCCCACGCAACCCAGTACAAACAATCCCGACAGCAGCCGCTTCAAGCTCTCTTGGGATACTTTAAACGCCAACCTGTTGGCGTTTTTTGTCGCAGGTTTAGGCTTAAGCTTTACAGCCTGTATGTATCCGCTCCTGCCGATTGTTTCCAGCATTGTCGTAGGCGATAAAAAAGCCGGCAAAGGCCGCGCGTTCACCTTGTCGATGGTGTATGTACAAGGTTTGGCATTAACCTATACCTTGGTTGGCGTGATTGCCGGTTTGACAGGCGCGCTGTTGACCGTATGGCTACAACAGCCTTGGGTCGTACTTGCCGCCGCTGCGTTGATGGTGGTACTGGCGATGTCCATGTTCGGCCTCTTCAATATCCAGCTGCCAAACTCAGTCCAATCCTATTTCCAAAACCAAAGCAATAAACTCTCCGGCGGCAAAATCATTTCCGTCTTCATCATGGGTATTTTGTCCGCCCTGATTGTCGGCCCTTGCGTTGCGCCTCCGCTGGCATTTGCCTTGGGCTATATCGGCCAGACCGGCGATGCCGTATTGGGCGGCCTTGCACTTTATGTATTAGCACTCGGCACCGGCGTGCCGCTCATCATCATCGGCACATTCGGCGGCCATATCCTGCCTAAAGCAGGCGACTGGATGAACGGCATCAAATACGCATTCGGCTTCATCTTACTGGCCGTTGCCGTATATCTTGCCACACCGCATCTGCCTTATTTCGCAGTAGTCGGCCTCTACACCTTGCTGATGATTGTTCCCGCCCTTATGCTTTTGGCGAAATCCGGCAAACAAAAAGGCCGTCTGAAAACAGTTGCCGCCGTATTGGGCTTTTTACTGCTGATTGGTGGCTCATGGTTTGGCTGGCAAAGCTTTAATAAACAAACCACCGCCCTGCACCACTTCTTAACGCTGGTTCCGCCATCCGAAGCCGGACAAGAAACCGACCACGGCAAGATGTTTACCGATGTCGGCGAACTCAAAGCCGCTATGGACGCCGCTTTGAAAGCTGATCCAAGCAAGCCCGTGCTGATTGATTTCTACGCCGACTGGTGCGTATCCTGCAAAGAAATGGCCGCCTACACACTCAACCAACCACAGGTACACGAAGCAGTCGATATGCAGCGCTTTTTCCAAATCGACGTGACCGCCAACACTCCCGACCATCAGGCCTTACTGAAAGAATACGGCCTCTTCGGCCCTCCGGGCGTATTTGTTGTCCGCGCCGACGGCAGTCATAGCGAAGCCTTATTAGGATTTGTCAAACCCGATGCCTTCATCGAATGGTATCGCAAAAACGAGAAATAGCCGTCTATAAAAAGGCCGTCTGAAAACAGTTTTTCAGACGGCCTTTTTTATGTTCGACAATTAAAATTCATCTTGATGCCAACGCGTAGAACGCAAAATGCTGGAATCCACATCTTGAATATTGCGATGACCGGTAAACGCCATGGAAATATCCATTTCTTTATACAGGATTTCCAGCGCACGAGTTACGCCTTCTTCACCATACGCACCCAAACCATACAGAAACGCCCGGCCAATCATCGTACCTTTTGCACCCAAAGCCCAAGCCTTCAAAATATCCTGACCGCTGCGGATACCGCTGTCCATCCAAACCTCGATGTCACTGCCCACCGCGCTGACCACATCAGGCAAAGCCTTAATGGCAGACACAGTATCGTCAAGCTGACGGCCGCCATGATTGGAAACGACCAATGCGTCCGCGCCGCTTTTCACTGCTTTTTCCGCGTCTTCAGGTTCCATAATGCCTTTAATAATCAGCTTGCCACCCCACAAATCTTTAATGCGCGCCACATCGTCCCAGCTCAGGCGCGGGTCGAATTGTTCGGAAGTCCATGAAGACAGCGAAGACAAATCGCCCACATTTTTCGCATGACCGACGATATTGCGGAAGGTGCGGCGTTCCGTATTCAGCATTTTCATGCACCATTCCGGTTTGGTCGCCAAATTGATCAAATTGGCAATGGTCGGTTTCGGCGGCGCAGACAGGCCGTTTTTAATGTCTTTATGGCGCTGACCCAAAATCTGCAAATCGGCAGTCAATACCAAAGCCGAACAATTAGCATCCTTCGCACGCTTAATCAGATTCTCCATAAACTCGCGGTCGCGCATCACATAAAGCTGAAACCAAAACGGCGAGCTGGTGTTTTCAGCCACATCTTCAATCGAACAAATGGACATGGTTGACAGCGTAAACGGGATACCGAATTTTTCAGCCGCACGTGCCGCCAAGATTTCGCCGTCAGCGTGTGCCATGCCCGTGAAACCGGTCGGCGCAATCGCCACCGGCATTTTCACATCCTGACCGATCATTTTAGTCTCAAGGCTGCGTCCTTCCATATCAACCAATACTTTTTGACGAAAACGGATGTCTTTAAAATCCGAAGTATTTTCACGATAAGTGGTTTCCGTCCAAGAGCCTGAGTCAATATAGTCATAAAACATACGCGGCATTTTACGTTTGGCAACAAGGCGCAAGTCTTCGATACAGGTTATTTTGCTTAAATCAGATTTCATGGTCGATTGCCTCTGTTAAGGTAAAGATGGATGATTCAAGGCCGTCTGAACATTTCAAACACCTCATTATTTTACTCCATCAAAACAACTAAATTTTAAGAATAATTTTGATAATCTATATCACTATCAATATTAAATCAAAACATTTTAACCCTGATATTTGTAGGGTTGATAGCCTTTTTTCAGACGGCCTTAAATCCAAATTACAGAAAAATAAAGAAAATATTTTCCGATTTAAAAATCAGCCAATGCCACCATTTAAACAAACAATCAAACTGAGCCGCCACATACTTGACTGAAACACTCAGATATTAGACAATCCCCTCACTAATAAAAACGCCCCACACAGGCAACCACACCATGAGACTGACTACCAAAGGGCGATTTGCAGTAACCGCCATGATAGATTTGGCGATGAACGCGCAAACCGGCGCTGTCAAACTCAGTGCCATCAGCGAACGACAAAGCATATCGCTTTCCTACCTCGAACAATTATTCAGCAAACTGCGCCGTGCCGGATTGGTTGAAAGCCTACGCGGCCCCGGCGGAGGCTACATCCTTGCCGCTCCCGCCGAGCAAATCAATATTGCACAAATCATCTCCGCAGCCGAAGACCGACTGGATGCCACGCAGTGCGGCAGCAAAGCAAACTGCAACCACGGCGCCCCCTGCCTGACCCACGACCTTTGGGAAAACTTAAACAAAACCATCAATGATTACCTCAGCGGCGTTACGCTGCAAAGCATCATTGAACAAAAAAACTGCAGCGACAGCAGTCATGTCGTTACCTTTACACACATTCATTAAACCGACTTGCGGCAAAGACCGCAGGCAGATGACCAAACGAAAGAGCAAACCATGACCGTCAAAACCCCCGTTTATCTCGACTACGCCGCCACCACCCCCGTTGACAAACGCGTTGCCGAAAAAATGATTCCCTATCTGACCGAAACCTTCGGTAACCCCGCTTCCAACAGCCACGCATTCGGCTGGACAGCGGAAGAAGCCGTCGAAAAAGCCCGCGCCGACATCGCCGCCCTGATTAACGCCGATCCCAAAGAAATCGTCTTCACCAGCGGCGCGACCGAATCCAATAACCTCGCCATCAAAGGCGCGGCTCACTTCTACAAATCCAAAGGCAACCACCTCATCACCGTAAAAACCGAGCACAAAGCCGTGCTCGACACCATGCGCGAACTCGAACGCCAAGGTTTCGAAGTAACCTATCTCGGCGTGCAGGAAAACGGTTTGATTGATTTGGAAGAACTCAAAGCCGCCATCCGCGACGACACCATTTTGATTTCCGTAATGTGGGTGAACAACGAAATCGGCGTGGTGCAAGACATTCCCGCCATCGGCGCAATCTGCCGCGAACGCAAAATCATCTTCCACGTCGATGCCGCCCAAGCCTGCGGCAAAGTGCCCGTTGACGTAGAAGCCGCCAAAATCGACCTGCTGTCCATGTCCGGCCACAAAGTGTACGGCCCAAAAGGCATCGGCGCACTGTACGTCCGCCGCAAACCCCGCGTCCGCCTCGAAGCCCAAATGCACGGCGGCGGCCACGAACGCGGCTTCCGCAGCGGCACCCTGCCGACCCACCAAATCGTCGGCATGGGCGAAGCTTTCCGCATTGCCAAAGAAGAACTCGAGCAAGACATGGCGCACTACCGCAAACTGCGCGATATCTTCCTCAAAGGTATTGAAGGCATCGAAGAAGTCTACATCAACGGCGACCTTGAACACCGTGCTCCAAACAACCTGAACGTCAGCTTCAACTTCGTCGAAGGTGAAAGCCTGATTATGGCAGTGAAAGAACTCGCCGTATCCAGCGGCTCCGCCTGCACCTCCGCCTCGCTCGAACCCAGCTACGTCCTGCGCGCGCTCGGCCGTAACGACGAACTGGCGCACTCATCCCTACGCATCACCTTCGGCCGCATGACCACCGAAGAAGAAGTCCAATTCGCAGCAGAACTGATTAAATCCAAAATCGGCAAACTGCGCGAACTGTCTCCGCTGTGGGAAATGTTTAAAGAGGGTATCGATTTGAACTCGATTGAATGGGCGGCGCATTAATCAAGAGAAAAGGTCGTCTGAAAAATTCAAAAGACCTTTACCTTTTCAGACGACCTCATCAAGAAAAATACTAAAAATGACGATAATAAAAAATAAAATACGCCACTTACTTTCTTGTCTGATTCTATGCTCGGCCCCGCTGGTTTCAGCACAGACACAAGCCGATTGGTCAACTATATTCAAATCATTTGAAAACGGCTGCCAATTCGATAAGCGTTTGGAAAACCTGTTGGAACCATTTAGTGATGTAAGCGATAACTGGAGCGATAAAGACTCTAAATATCAAAACCTGCGTTTGAATCACCCCAATAGAGTCCAGCTGCCAAAGGCTTACCGTGATCTTGCGCACCCGCCGATGACTTTGCACCGCGCGGAATTTAGTGAAGATGGAGAACTGTTCATTCTTGATCAAACCCGTTTGAAACTCAGCGGTACTTACTATGGCTTGCCTGTGGTTCATATCAGCCAGACATTCCAATTAGAAACCGCAGGTTACAGCTACACCCGTTTGTTGTTGGATGTACCTTTGGAACAGGCACGCAAGGTGTTAAAAGGAAAATATCGTCCTGTTCGAAAATACAGTTTGATTTTAGAAGAATACGAAACCCTGCAAGCAAAACTAAAACCGATTAATATTAACGGAAAACCCCAAACAATTTTAGAATGTGCCTTTATAAATGGCTGATAAAACAACTGTAATAGGCAATCAACTTAGACATTAAAAAGGATGTCTGAAACCTTAAAAAAACCTTTTCAGACGACCTAAAAACTACAATCTTCAAATTAAGGATACAAGCCCATGGACGAACAAGAGCTCGACCTCGATAATCTCGACAACCTGCTCGAAGATTTTGACGGCGTTACCGTGGAAGGCGGCATTGATTCGGAAAACGACGACGGCTGCGAAGGCGGCGCGTGCAAAATCTAAACTTCAGGCCGTCTGAATATTCGTAAACAAACCATTTACACCACTAAAAACACAAAGGAAACCACATCATGGCATACAGCGATAAAGTAATCGACCACTACGAAAACCCCCGCAACGTTGGTACTTTCGACAAAAACGACGAATCTGTCGGTACCGGCATGGTCGGCGCACCGGCCTGCGGTGACGTAATGCGTCTGCAAATCAAAGTAAACGATGAGGGTATTATCGAAGATGCAAAATTCAAAACTTACGGTTGCGGTTCTGCCATCGCATCTTCCAGCCTGATTACCGAGTGGGTTAAAGGCAAAAGCTTGGATGACGCGCTGGCAATTAAAAACAGCGAAATTGCCGAAGAGTTGGAATTGCCACCCGTGAAAATCCACTGTTCTATCTTGGCTGAAGATGCGGTAAAAGCAGCCGTTGCCGACTATCGCAAACGTCAGGAAAACAAATAACCGGATTCAGCGAACCTTTGTCGGCAGGTGCTCCCAAGATTCCTGGCAAGTCTTCGAGAAAAGCAAATCTGGTGGTTTATTCCTCTCTTCTTTTGTGGGGCAAAACCAAGTATACAGAAACTTAATCGTTTTGAAGTTGTACCAAGTTTGGGACCACCTACCAATCTATCCCCTCTCCCTGCGGGAGAGGGTTAGGGAGAGGGCAATAAGCTGCTGCTTATATTCAGTCGTTACACCTGCAAAATCAAAGAAGACGATATGCCCTTTACCGATAAAGAAGTCCAATCCCTACTTGCTGTCAAAGGCATAGGTAAAACCATATTACAGCGTTTGCAGCAAATGGGGTTGGATGATGTTGCCAAGCTGGCGGCGATTTGGACGATATTTTGGAACAGGGCGCACAATTGACCGGCTCGACCTGTTGGAAAAACAGTCTGCAGGCAAAAGCTGCCATTGCCGCTGCAACAGAGTGGGCAAAACAGCGTTTTCAGACGGCCTGAGAGTCAAGAGGCCGTCTGAAATAAAAAAGCAGGCAAAACAGAAAATGATTGCGAAATGAGGAAAAAAGCATGATTACTATCACAGAAAACGCAGCCAAACACATCAACAACTACCTGACCAAACGCGGCAAAGGGTTGGGTGTGCGCTTGGGTGTGAAAACCAGTGGCTGCTCAGGCATGGCATACAACCTGGAATTTGTCGATGAAGTGAACGAGGATGACCTGATTTTTGAAGAACACGGCGCGCGCGTTTATATCGACCCGAAAAGCTTGGTTTATCTTGACGGCACGCAAGTTGATTACACCAAAGAAGGTTTGCAGGAAGGTTTCAAATTTGAAAACCCAAACGTTAAAGAGTCCTGCGGCTGTGGCGAGAGTTTCCACGTTTAAAATATAAAAAATGGCGGGAAAGTATCAAAACCATCCCGCCATTTTTTGGCTTCTTGCCTATTATAGCTACCCTTGCCTTTTCTTTTTCGTTCTACTTTGTGTCGGAACAAATTAGATTTGACTAAAGCTTTTAAGGCATTGTCTCGTATCTTGCCTTTATTGTGTTGCACCTTACCGGTCATATTGTTTTCCTTTTGTATAAACAGTTTCTGGATTATATCGTAAAATAATCTTCTTCTTTAGATTTTTTCCTTTAATATCATGTCTCAATACTTCAACCTCTTCCAGCTTGAGCCATCTTTCAATATTGATACCGAAGCACTCGAACAGACCTATCGGGCTTTAGCTGCCCGTTTTCATCCCGATAAATTTGCTTCCGCCTCAGCTTTTGAGCAAAAACAAGCCGTCATGATGTCTTCTACAATTAATGATGCCTACCGCACATTAAAAAGCCCTATTGATCGGGCTGCTTATCTCTTGAAAAGCCAAAATATCGATGCTGATGCACCTGAACACACTTCGTTTTCACCAGAATTCCTCATGCAGCAGATGGAATGGCGAGAAACATTAATGGATGCACAAATGGAACAAAACCATGATGCCATCCGAGCGCTGGATCAAGAAATCCAAGAAGTACAAAGCGACCTATATCAAGATTTGCAACAAGCATTTGAACAACAGGATTATGAATCGGCCGCACAATGGGTACGACATGGCCGCTTTCTTAATAAACTTCGCAATGAAATTGCTTCAATCTTATAAAGTACATATACTGTTACGTTTACCCAAGTTTTATAGCAAATAATTTTATATGCAAAACAAAAACCGTATCAGATAAATCTGATACGGTTTTCTTATGTTAACTACCTATTAGCGTTTCTTACCGGTAACAGTAGCAACAGCCAAGTTTTCGTTACGTTTCAGAGAAACGCTTTCAACACCTTCTGGCAATTTGATGTCTGACAAGTGCAGAATGTCACCGGCAACTACTGATGCACAATCCAGTTCCAAGAAAGCAGGAATGTTTGCAGGCAAAGCAACTACTTCAACAGAAGTGTTCAACAGAGATACGCGGCCACCTTGCAGTTTAACAGCTTGAGAGTTTTCAGCGTTAACAATGTGCAGAGGAACGCGGATACGTACAGGTTGATCAGCTTTTACAGCTTGGAAGTCGATGTGTTGAACTTCACGACGGAATGGGTGCATTTGGAAGTCACGCACGATAACGTCTTTAGTTTCACCGTTCAAAGACAGTTTAATCAAAGCAGTATGGAAAGATTCTTTTTCCAATGCGTAGAATACAGTTTTGTGGTCTACAGCGATAGCAACAGGCTCTTGACCTTCACCGTACAGGATGCCAGGGATTTGGCCTTCGCGACGCAGGCGGCGGCTCGCACCAGTGCCTTGGGCTTCGCGAACAGAGGCTTGAATTTCGTAAGTCATGTTTAATACTCCAATTTAGATAAAATCGTCGTCATCGGCCGCGACCAGCTTAAGACGACATCGGGTTATGGCAGCAACATGCCGCCAGTCATCACATCTTCATTGAAAAGATATGAGACGGATTCTTCATTGCTGATACGGCGTACCGTTTCAGCCAGCAAACCGGCAATGGTAACTTGACGGATACGTTCACATTTTTTAGCTGCTTCAGACAACGGAATCGTATCTGTCACAACTACTTGGTCAATTTCGGAAGAAGCAATTCGATTAACTGCTTCGCCGGAGAATACTGCATGGCTGGCGTATGCCAGTACACGATCTGCACCGCGCTCTTTCAGGGCGACGGCTGCTTTACACAAAGTATTTGCCGTATCGATCATATCATCTACGATCAAGCAAGTACGGCCTTGAATATCGCCAATAATGTTCATCACTTCAGCCACGTTGGCTTTAGGACGACGTTTGTCGATAATGGCCAAATCAGCATTTAAAGATTTAGCAACAGCACGTGCGCGTACAACGCCACCAATGTCAGGGCTGACAACAGTCAGATTGTCGATACGTTGTTGTTTAATATCGTTCAATAAAATCGGGGTAGCATAAATATTATCTACCGGAATATCGAAGAAACCTTGAATTTGATCGGCATGCAAGTCAACAGTCAATACGCGGTCAATACCGGCTGAGTACAACATATTTGCCACTAATTTTGCAGAAATCGGCACACGGACAGAGCGGGGACGGCGATCCTGACGCGCATAACCAAAGTAAGGAATCGCGGCAGTAATACGACCGGCAGAAGCACGTTTGAGTGCATCGGCCATAGTCAAAATTTCCATCAGGTTGTCATTGGTTGGCGCGCAGGTAGGTTGCAAAATAAACACATCGCGACCACGCACATTTTCCAACAATTCAATGGCTACTTCGCCATCAGAGAATTTGGAAACGGTGGCTTCACCGAGTGAAATATCCAAATGTTTGACAACACGTTGCGCCAATTCCGGATTTGCATTACCGGTAAACACCATTAAACTGTCATAAGCGGCCATATCTTCACCTGATTCTAAATTCGATTTACGCTCAGAAAACATTACGCTTCCCTTTGCCCTATGTCTAAGACACTAATTTATGCGATTATACTCGTAAAGACGGGTAAAAAAAAAGTTTTTCAGCGTTATTTTGCTCTTAGCGTAAAAAAGCGTGTAAGAAAACTTACACGCTTTTATTTGGCTGGGGAGGAAGGATTCGAACCTTCGCATGCTGGAATCAAAATCCAGTGTCTTAACCGCTTGACGACTCCCC